>CAJOHI010000001.1 GCA_905234365.1 uncultured Selenomonadaceae bacterium
TGTTGAGTAAGTAGCTTCTGTGTTGCCGCTCAACGAATCAGCTTGTAAAGAATACCATATATTTTTGCCTTTGTCAAGACCTTTTTTTTAAAAAATTTTATGGCTGATTGTATGATGAAATCGGGCAGTAAAAAATAGACAACAGAGAATCTTTAATAAAATATCAAAAATAGTAAAAGAAATCTCGTATGTCTATTTAAAATCAATAGTAATAATGTCAATATTTTTAAATTACTTTTTTCCGAGTGCTACACTTTGCGGCACAACTGCAGTCCTGTCATATGCTGCAAAAGCATGTTCAACCAACATTTTATCCGGCTTTGATGTAAACGCGCTTACTATAGGAACAATTATTAAACCTGCAAGCATTGCTATTGCACCTGCGTTAATTGGCGACTGCATTATAACCGGAAACGCCGGACGAATCAACATATTAGCGGTCATAAGTAGACTGCTAAAAATAAAGCAAACCCAGCATGCAGCAGTTGTAACTTTTTTTGAGTAAAGCGAATACATAAACGGTGCTAAAAATGAACCTGCCATTGCACCCCAAGAAATTCCCATAAGTTGAGCAATAAAATTGACGGAACTTTTATATTGAATCAGTGCCAATATCGCTGAAATTGCAATGAATACAACGATTAAACCTTGCATAAATAAAACCTGTTTGGCGTCGCTCATGTTTTTAATAACATTGTCTTTGATTAAATCTATCGTCAATGTTGAACTTGACGCAATTACAAGCGACGAAAGTGTTGACATTGATGCCGATAAAACCAAAATAACGATCAATGCTATCATTCCGTCAGATAGACCGGAAAGCATTGTTGGTATGATTGAGTCAAAACCGTTTGCTTTGATGTCAATTTGATCTGAAAAGAGTCTGCCAAAACCACCAAGAAAGTAGCAGCCGCCTGCAACAACGAGTGCAAAGAGCGTTGAAATAATTGTGCCTTTTTGAATTGCCTGTTCATTTTTGATAGCATAAAATTTTTGAACCATTTGAGGCAGTCCCCAAGTTCCAAGTGAAGTTAAAATCACGACGAAAAGTAAATTAAGCGGATCCGGTCCGAAAAATGATGAAAATATACCCGGCGTTGTTGTAACTGTTTCATCAGTGATTCTAGCGAGTCCGTCAAGTGAAGCCATAAATCCGCCTTTCGATTCGAGCACGGCAGCGATAACCGCAGTGATACCGACAAGCATTATAACACCTTGAATAAAATCATTAATTGCAGTTGCCATATAACCGCCGGCGATAACATAAATTGCCGTTAAAACTGCCATGACCAAAACACAAACGCTGTAGTCAATGTCAAAAGCCATTCCAAACAATCTTGACAAACCGTTATAAAGTGAAGCTGTATATGGAATCATGAATATAAAAATTATTATTGAAGCGCCAATTTTAAGGGCGTTTGAGCCAAAACGTTTTCCAAAAAATTGAGGCATTGTTGCGCTATCAAGATGTTGCGACATAATTCTAGTGCGGCGACCTAAAATAAACCATGCCATAAGCGAACCGATTAAAGCGTTTCCTATTCCTGCCCAAGTGGCAGCGATGCCATATCTCCAGCCAAATTGTCCGGCATAGCCAACAAAAACAACTGCACTAAAATAACTTGTGCCATAAGCAAAAGCGGTTAGCCAAGGTCCGACATTTCTGCCGCCTAAAACGAAGCCGTCAACATTCGTTGCATGTTTTCGACAATAAAGACCTATTCCAATTAATACGGCAAAATACAAAACCAGAATTATAAATTTCATTATACCCTTAACCTTCTTTCAGCTAAATAAATTAAATTTGAAAAACGCCTTTAATTATACCACGCTTATTTTACGATAACAACTTGCCGCGAATTTAAAATTTTTAGCTGTATTCAGTTAAGAAGCTCAAACTTTAATATTGCTAATCCATATCCAATGATTCGACTTGTAATTCTCGGCCACTCTTTAAAATCAAAATACCATCACATTCTGGACAGAAGAAATTATAATTTTTAATTTGAAACTCCTTACCGCATTTATTGCATTGAGCAATAACCGGAATATTATTTATTACAAGTTCAGCACCTTCAGCGATAGTGTCTTTCGTCAGAACCTCAAAAGACATTTTCAATGCCTCAACTTCAACGCCGCTCATATCGCCGATTTTTAATGTAATTTTACTGATTTTGGCTGCATGATTTTCTTCTGCATACTTGAAAGCAATTTTTAAAATGCCTTCTGCAATCGCCATTTCGTGCATATTATCACTCGCTTTAAATACAGAATTTTACTAAGATCAGTTGGGAACTTTAACAAATATTATATCATAAGCGATTCAATTTGTAGAGAAGGTATAATCTGTTTAAATTGACTTAGGTATATTGATAAAAATTTTTTAATTATGTATAATTTTATCGTTTGAAATATTTATCAATTTTAATTAGAGAGGCAGATTAAAAATTATGGCAAATACAAATGTGGTTAATTTGACTGGCGTAAAGAAACTTTATAAAATGGGTTCTGAGATTGTCGCGGCACTAAATGGCGTTGATTTGCTGATTAATCAAGGTGAATTTGTCGCGCTCATGGGTCCAAGCGGTTCCGGCAAGTCAACTTTAATGAACATTCTGGGTTGCCTCGACAGACCAACAGAAGGCTCTTATAAACTCTTAAATCGGGAAGTCAGCCACTTATCTGATGACGAATTGGCGGCGATTCGCAATAAGACAATCGGATTTGTATTTCAGAATTTTAATTTGCTGCCGAAGTTGACTTCATTGGAAAATGTTGCTTTGCCTGCCGTCTATGCCGGAATAAAAAATTCGCAGCGCCTTGAAATGGCAAGAGAAGCATTACAAAAAGTGTCACTTGACGATCGTGCAGAACATTTGCCTTCGGAATTGAGCGGCGGTCAGCGTCAAAGAGTTGCAATCGCAAGAGCTATAGCAATGAAACCGTCAATAATTATGGCAGACGAACCGACCGGCAACCTCGACACAAAGTCTACCGGCGAAATTATGAATATCTTTAGGGACCTGCACGCGAGCGGATCGACGATTATTCTGGTCACGCATGAACCGGATATTGCACAGGCTGCCGAGAGACAAATTTTAGTTAAAGACGGTAAAATTACAAAAGATATTTTGACTGCTCATTCCGACGAAAAAATCGACATTGTTTAGGTGATATTATGAACGACAAAATTTTACTGCACATGTGCTGCGGACCTTGTTCCTGTTATCCAACAAAAAAATTACGGACTGCCGAATTGGAGCCCGTAGGATTTTTTTTTAATCCGAATATTCACCCGTATCAAGAATGGCGGCAACGTTTAAATACTGCTAAAGACTTCGCCGAAAAAGTTTCAATGCAGATTAACGTTGACAACCACTACGGTCTACGCGATTTTTTAGACAGAGTTTACAAAGTCGTTGATATTGAAGATACAATTAAATTCAGCGACGGTCATCATGCACGTTGTAAAATTTGCTACGCCTGGCGATTTTTTGAGACGGCTAAATTTGCGGCTGAAAACCATTTTAAAATTTGGTCATCAACGCTTTTTTACAGCATTCATCAGAATCATGATTTAATGAAGTCTACTGCAGAAGCAATCGCTAAACAAGTCGGCGTTAAATTTTACTATGAGGATTTTCGCGTTGGCTGGCAAGAAGGCATTGATTTAAGTCACGAGTTAAATTTATATCGTCAAAATTATTGCGGCTGCATTTTTTCCGAAGAAGAACGATTTAGCAATGAACTTCGTAAACAGCGCAAAAAATATTTTCGAGAATTGAAAGCATAGCTTAATTAATTAAACATTTTTTTGAGTAGCTTTACTGTCAACAGCGGCAACTTGAAATTCAAATTCATTTGTCGAGGTTGGCATTTTATTTTGTCCAAAATCGGCAGATATTAAATTGTCAGTCTTGAGAATTGCAGACATGTCGTCGGAAGTTATAAAGTTATCGTCTTCAGCAAACCAGCGCTCAGTATAATTTCCGGTCGGATTGCTGACAGTCGTTGTAAATGTATAAGATTTAGTTTCTCCGTTGGCAGTTGTAATGTTAATCTTCTTGCCGCTGCCGTTGTTAATCGTGATAGAGCCGCTGCCTACACTTAAAACTACATTTGAGCCGCTAATTGAAGCCTGGCTGATAGCGCCACTCATAATTTTGATTCTGTCCTGTCCGGCAATGTAATTATTAATGATATCATTGCCGTCGCCGTTTGCGTAAACAAATACGTCAGCACCGCTTCCACCGGAAAGATAATCATCACCGCCGCCGCCAATTATTGAACTGCCGCCGGTGCCAGCTTGAATGGTTTCAGTCTTTGAAGTGCCCTTAACCGAAATAAAGTTATCATTTGTCGTGGCATTAACATTTGTGACGGAAGAATATTTTGACAAATCAAGAGTGCCACTGAACGGCGAAGCAGCGGTTATTGCGGTTTTATCAGAACTGTAAGTTAAGCCGTCAGGAAGTGATGATTCGCCGCTAATTAATGTGGTCGCACCGCCGGCACCGACAACGGAAATATTTTGACCTTGACCGTTTTTAACGGTAATTTTACCGCTGCCGACCGTCAAAACGACATCAGAATCGCCACTTGTCGAAGTGCTGAACGAATTGACACCCAATTTAATTAAATCGCCTTGAGTCGCCGAATAGTCAGTAATGATATCTTGACCGTCACCGTCATTGTAAATGAAAACGTCTTTACCGTTACCACCGATTAAGGTGTCTTTACCTTTGCCGCCGCTCAAAGTATCAGCGCCCTTGCCGCCGTCAAGATAATCAGCACCTGCTTCACCGTAAAGATAATCGGCGCCCGCCTCACCGTAAATAAAATCTTTACTTTTGCCGCCATAAAGTACATCTTTACCAGCACCGCCGTAAATTACATCTACATTTGTGCTGCCAGTGATAGTATTAGCTTGAGCATTTCCATAAATTGTGACGGCTTTTTCTGATTTAGTTGCATTAATTATTTTGACGGTTGAATTATAATCAGTTGACTTGAGTGTACCTTCAAAAGTCGAAGTAAGTGTTATTTTGGTCTCATCATCGCTATAAATTATGTTATTAATTTCGTCCCATTCGCAGATAAAGCCGAAATTATTTATATTGTAAAAATCAATATCGTCGAAACCTGAAGGATTTTCATCATTCCATTGTCCACGTTGCGCTTCAGCATTAGGTGGTTGCTGTTGGAATATCATTATATTAGTTTCTCCACTTTGAATACCATTTGGCTCTCCAGAAGCCCAATTTGTATATTCAAAAGTTTCGTCGGTTACCCAATGCCACTCCTCAGAATAATATCCACCAATCCAATAACAACCTTTTGTTTCATTTTTTATCAAATCATTTATAAATGTTTGTTCTTCTTCAGAAGTTATTACAGCTAAATGACCGCCAAGATTTTCACAATAAATTTTTGCTTCATTCCAAGTTTTACTACTGTCATAAATTTTGTAAGAATGTCCATTATAAATAAATGCGTCATTAGGAATGTTAGAAGCAGATTTAACTGTTGCAGAAATATCAGCCATAAAATCATCTCCTCAAAATTAAATTGTTGCTGCAACAAAAATATACTATCATATTTGCACTAGAATTTCAAGTGTAAATTGCACTAATTTTTTATTGCATTTTATATGAGGTATTTGAAATCAAAAATTTCTTCTAAAATAGTATGCAAAAGTTAGGAGGAATTTTCATGTTTGTTGTAAAGAAAATTGATATGGTAAATAAAACTTTCAGACTTCCGGCAGATTTAGTTGAGAGACTCAGTACCGTTGCACAAGAACAAGGCGTATCTATGAATAATTTGGTTATGCAATGCTGCGAATATGCACTTAACGAAATGACTGATTCAAAATTACATAAAACTAACAAAGATAATAAGGAGATAACAATTAATATAGCGCAAAATTAACGATAAAAAAGCCGTCTGCCGATTTAACGATTGACAGGCGGCTTTTTTAATTGTTTAACATCTCAAAAATTTCGACATGCAAAATACATCACCGGCAAAACGAGAAGCGTCAAAATCGTTGCAACTAATAAACCGCCGGCGATCGCAACTGCCATTGGTCCCCAAAATTCGCTGACCATTAGCGGAATCATTCCAAGAATTGCTGCTGCTGCCGTCAACATAATTGGACGAAATCTTAAAATTGCTGAATCTACAATCGCGTCGTGCAGATTTTCACCTGCAGCGAGATGTTTTTGTATCTGGTCGATTAAAATGACGGAATTTCTGATAATCATTCCGAATAGCGCCAAAATTCCAAGTGCAGCGACGAATCCCATTGCCTTATTAGTTAAAAGCATTATTGCACTTACGCCAATTAATCCGAGCGGCGCTGTCAAAATCGTTAAAATCATATCTTTAACGTTGCGAAGCTGGAACATTAAGAGCGTCATTATTATGAAAATCATTGCAGGTATCGGCACAATCAAAAAGTTTGTTGACATTTGACTGTCCTCAAGTGTTCCGCCGACTTCAATGGAATAACCAATCGGCAATGCTTGACGAATTTCGGCAACGGCGTCGAAGGCCTTTTGAGTTGCGTCATTTGCCGTGCCGTTCTTAATATTTGCCTGAACCGTTATTGTCGGATTTAAATTCCTGCGTTTAATTAATCCGTCCTCAGCGTCAAAGGAAATTTTAGCAATCTGCTCAAGTGGAATATAACCTGCCTGTCCGAGATAAATCGGCAGATTTTTAATTTGCGATAAATTTTGACGTTCTGCCGCAACAACTCTAAAATCAATGTCAATCGTCCTGTCGTTAGTGTAAAATTCCGCCGTTTTTGTACCTGTAATTTCAGTGTAAAGCATTTGTTTAACAACTTGACTTGAAACACCAAGTGACCGTAACTTATCCTGGTCAAGTTCAATGTGTAGCACTTTTGATTTTTCGAGCCAATCAAGATGAATATTTTCAAGATTTGAATCACTTTCGAGAATATTGGCAACGTCACTTGCAATTTTTTTGACGGAATTTATATCATAGCCGGAAATCCTCAACATCATCGGATATTCTGCAGGCGGTCCGGTCTGTATGAATTTTATATTGCTTCGGACATTCGGAAAATTTTCCGTTAATTCTTCACGAATTGCCGCAGTCAAATTGTCACGAGAATTTTTATCTTTGGCAACAACTATAAACTGAGCGTAATTATCCTTAGGCAAAACCACATCCATAGTTAAAACGAATCTTGGCGCACCTTGACCAACGTAGTAAGAATAATTTGCAATGTCATCTGAATGTTGATTTAAAAATTTTGCAAAATTCGCTGCTTCAATCTGTGATGCCGCCATGGATGAACCTTCCGGCAACGTCATCTCAACGATAATCTCGGGTCGAAGTGATGACGGAAAAAATTCCTGCTTGATAAATTTCATTGCAAAGAGTGAGACGGCAAAAGTTAAAACCGTTACAGCCATTACAATAACGCGATGTGACAAGCACCATTGCAAAATTCGACGGAAAATTTTATAAAATCTGCTTTGATAAGGGTCTTTTCTTTCGTGATTATTGACATTTATTTTAATTAAATAACTGCCAAAGAGCGGCGCAATCATTACTGAAACAATCCACGAAAGAGTGAGTGCAATTAAAATTACAGGAAACAACGCCTTACAAAATTCACTTGCCAAACCATTTGCGAAGGCAACAGGTATAAATCCGGAACATGTGATTAAAGTTCCTGTCAACATTGGCTTTGCTGTCATGTCGAAAGCATAACACGCTGCCTTGAATTTATCAAATCCGCGTTCAAGCTGTACACTCATCATTTCGACGGCGATTATTGAATCGTCAACGAGCAGACCGAGCGAAATTATCAGCGCACCAAGTGAAACTTTTTGAAGGTCAATTCCGAAAATATACATCAGACAAAATGTGCCGGCTAATACCAGCGGAATGCAGAAGGCAACGACTAAACCTGTATGCAGACCTAAACTCATAAAGCTGACGGCTAAAACAATAACTATCGCTTCAAAAAGAGTTTTTACAAATTCGTGAATTGATTCGTTTACAACTTCAGATTGATTGGCAACTTGATGAATTTCAAGTCCTAATGGCAACTCAGCTTGAATTTCCGCAATGACTTTGTTTAAATCTTCGCCGAGTTTTAAAATGTTTCCGCCGTCTTCCATTGAAATAGCAATGCCAATGGCTTCTTCACCGTCGAAATATATCTTTTCTTCGGCAGGTTCGACAAAACGACGCTCTACGGTTGCAATATCAGATAACCGAAAAATTTTTCCGTTTGCATTGATTGGCAAATTCTTTATCGCCTCAACATTATCAAAAATTCCTGTAACTCTGAGATAAACATTGTCGCTCAAAGTCTCAATTTCGCCTGCAGGTGTCATTTGATTCGCCGCCGCTAAAGTATTGGCAATTAAATTGGGACTTATTCCGAGTTCGCTGAGTTTTGCACGTTCAATTTCAACATAAATTTTTTCAGGCTGAACGCCAAGTAATTCAACTTTCTGCACGTTTTCGACATTTAAAATAATTTGGCGAATTTTTTCAGCAGATTGTCTCATTTCTTCGTAATTGAAACCATCGCCAGTCAAAGCGTAAATTGAGCCGTAAACATCATCAAAGCGATCGTTATAATAAGGACCATATACGCCTTCCGGCAAGTCTCTTTTGACATCTTCGCAAAAATTTCTAACATCTCGCCAAGTCGGACGAATATCAGATTTCGGCAATTCATCATTCAAAACGACATGAATTACCGCCGAACCTGCTCTCGTCTCACTTTTAACGTATTTCAAATGCGGCGTATCTTGAATTTTTTTTTCGAGTTTATCAGTGACTTGCAGTGACATTTGTTCTGCAGTTGCACCAGGCCAGGCAACAGTTACAATCATTTGACGAATTGTAAATGCAGGGTCTTCCATTCTGCCAAGTTTGAAATATGAAAAAATACCGCCAATCGCCGTAATAAAAATGAAATACCAAATTAAACTGCGATTTTTTAACGACACTTCAGTTAAATTTCTCATGAGTTCACCTGATTCTATTTTGTATTTTTATGACTTAATGATAATTTCAACAAAATTTATAAAAAAACCTTGATTAATTGAAAAATTTGTGTTATATTTCTAAAATGTTTAGAAGATGGTTTCAAAAAAATTTTTGAGCCTTCCTGCTCCGATATTTGTTTATTACAAAAGACGGAGCCACAGACCAAAGAGGAGGTGTTTTTCGTGAGGAAATACGAAGTCGTATTCATTGTCAGACCACTTGAAGAAGAAGCTATCAACGCTGTAATTGAAAAATTTTCAAAGTTGATTGCTGATAACGGTGGTAAAATCGACAAAGAAGACCGCTGGGGCAAAAAGCGTCTTGCTTACGAGATTAAAGACGAAGTTGAGGGTTACTATGTTCTCTTTTATGTAACCTGTGAGCCTGCTTGCGTTGACGAATGTGATCGCGTTATGAAAATTTCTGACGAAGTTCTCAAACATATGATCGTTCGTTCCGACGAGAAAGAGGCTTAATATGAATAAGGTAATTCTTACAGGTAATCTTACTCGTGATCCAGAAGTTCGTTATACTCAATCCGGTAAGGCCGTAGCTACTTTTTCAATAGCAGTCAATAGAACTTGGAAACGTCCAGGAGATACTCAAACTCAAGCATTAACAGATTATATTAATGTAGTTGCATGGGAAAAATCAGCTGAATTTTGCGGTAAATACCTTACAAAAGGCAGAAAAGTTCTTGTTGAAGGCAGAATACAATCCCGTAGCTATGAAGCTCAAGATGGTTCCAAACGATATGTTACTGAGGTTGTTTCTGATAATATCGAATTTATGGATTCTACAAAACGTCAAGACGGTGGCGAAAGTAGCAATTACAACGGAAATAATCAAAGGTCTTCATATTCGTCAAATTACAACAGTGGCGATGATATGATTGATAACGGAAATTCAAACGGTAAAGACGACATAGACATTCCATTTTAATGGTTAATTGAGAGGAGGTTTCTCCATGAGACGAGAGAGAGGCAGAAGACCACGCAGAAAAGTTTGCACCTTCTGTGTTGATAAAATCGAAAATATTGATTATAAGGACGCTGCAAAACTTCGCAGATTTATCACTGAACGTGGCAAGATTTTGCCGCGCCGTATCAGTGGCAACTGTGCAAAACATCAGCGCCAAGTGACGGTTGCAATTAAGCGTGCTCGTAATATTGCGCTTTTGCCATTCACTGCTGATTAAAAACTTTTTGTAACATAAATATAGAGAGTCATCAAACAGGTGGCTCTCTTTTTAGACTAGGTGAAATTTTGTCAGAATTATTAACAAAACGTCGAAGATTGAGGCTGCGATTAGCTTTTGAAGGTGTTGTCGTCGGAATATTTACCGGAATAGTAATTGCTGCATTTCGTTTTTTGATTGACGAAGCAGAAATTTATCGCCCAATATATTTTGAATTTTTAAAGTCAAGTCAAAATTTATTGCTATACCTTTTGACTGTTGCAATATTAATAGCTTTAGCATATCTGCTTGCAAAATTTATTAAAATTGATGGACAAGTTGCCGGAAGCGGTATACCTCAAATTAAAGGTATCTTGCAAAATAAAATGCAAATGTCGAGACCGTTGCGATTGATTTTTTTGAAGTTTATTGCCTCTACTGCTTGTATAAGTGCCGGAATGTCGCTTGGTCGTGCCGGTTTAAGCGTACAATTTGGCGCCTGTATTGGAAATTTTTTTAATAAGCTGCTCGGTCGAAAATCACTTCACAATCAAACATCGATTGAAAGTAAGTATCTTTTAAATGCCGGAGCAGGTGCTGGACTTGCTGCAATTTTTAATGCGCCGCTTGCAGGTGTAATTTTTTGCGTTGAAGAATTGCAAAAGAAATTTTCGCCGGAAATTTTAATGGTATCAATGACGGCGGCAGTCTCAGCTTCAGCAGTCGTTGAATTTATATTCGGCGTGAGACCGGTATTTGAGGCGATAACGCCAACTTTTAATAATGTTCCATTAATTTCAAGTCAAGTTACATTTGAAATGCTTTCGACGATGCCGCCAATTAAATTTATAATTTGCCTTGTAATTCTTGGCACCTTAATTGGAATACTCGGAGCGCTATTTACAAAGATGTTGATATTATCTCTCGACATTTACGACAAAATAAAAATCGGCGGCGTAAAAAAATTTTTGATTCCGTCGATTTTAATATTGCCAATCGGTTTAATTATGCCTAAAATACTCGGCTGCGGAAATATTTTAGTTGATGAACTTTTAATAAACAATTTTGAATTATCAATGCTGATAATTTTATACATCAGCAAATTTTTATTTACAATGTTCTGCTTTGGAACTAATGCACCAGGTGGAATTTTTTTGCCGTTGCTGATACTTGGCGCTTTAAGCGGAAATATTTTTGCTAATGTTGGAGTTATTTGTGGATTTTTCGGCACAGATTGGACAGTAATTTTTATAATTTTGGCAATGGCAGCGTATTTTGCCGCCGTAGTTAAAGCGCCAATTACAGGCAGTGTATTAATTATGGAACTGACCGGCAATTTTTATCACTTGCTCGCATTGATAATTATATCAATCGTTTCATTTTTAATTTCTGACATCTTTGGCGGCAAACCTGCATATTCAGCACTTTTGGAACGCTCGTTAAGAAAATGACTTTATGTTTCCGAATTACGTTTTTGTTTAAAACCAAAATAAATAAATACAATCAATGCAACAGTGAAAGCAATAACGCTTGTCATCTGCGCTGATTTTAACATTCCAAAGACTAATTGATTATAGTCGCCTCTAAAGTATTCAAGAAAAAATCTTGCAACTGAATATAACATTACGTAAAGCGCAAAACATTGACCTTTTTTATAGTTACTGCAGCGAAAAATCAACAACAGCGCAAAGATTACAATATCAAACTGACATTCCCAAACTTCAGCCGGCCAAAGTGGTTGATTTCCATAAACTCTATGAGCAAGAGTCGTCGAAGGATATAAAAGACCAAAGTCGCCGCCGGTTGGAGCACCAAAAGCGTCGCCGTTAAGTAAATTGGCACAGCGTCCGAGCGCTTGACCTAAAATCATCGCAGGCGCAAGCAAATCAGCAAGGTGCAAAACGTCCAATTTTTTTGATTTGGCATAAATGACAACGGAAATAGTCGCAAGGATTAAACCGCCTTGAACTGCCATACCGCCTTGCCAAACGTTGAGAACTTCCGATAAATGATTCTTGTAATAATGCCAATCGAAGAAAAAAACGTCCCAAAGTCTTGCACCGAGCAATCCAAATGAGCCGCCTATTATTCCAATGTCAACCAAATATTTTTCATAGCCGCGACCGTCCAGCTTTGCAAAAAAATATCCTACGCCTGTTGCTAAAAATATCGAAAGTGACAATACTAAACCATAAGAACGAATCGGAAAATCCCCAATATAAAATAAATATTGATGCAAAAAAATCTCTCCAGTGCAAGGGTCAGTAAATGCTAACTTTTATGATGCTTGTTCTTCTTCTGCATTTCCGGCGGCGTATTCCAACGCTTTTGAAACCAAAGCCATTGTGTCGGATATTTACGGACAACATCTTCAATGATTTTCGTAGTTTTAATTGTAAGATTTAATAAGTCCTCGTCAGTATTGCCGCTGTCTTCATAGTGCATGGTTTCGTAAATAATTACTTTATGTCTTCCGTTTGGCTGACGAATTATAAACATTGGCACAACCGGCGATTTAAATTTTCTTGCAAAGACGGCGGCACCCATAGGAGTTGAAGCTGTTTTGCCTAAAAATTTAATAAAGGCACCACCTGGACCGCCATCTTGATCTGCCAAAAATCCTAAAATCTTGCCTTTTTTGAGAGCACGTCCGGCAGAAAGTAATTCGCTTGTACCGCGTGTAAAAATTTCAACATGAACCGTCGCCCTTAAATCATCAAGCGCTCTGGAATATTCGGCATTAGGCTGCATTTTTGCGATCGCCGTTACCGGAAAACCTTTTATTGCAAGTGCGCCGCTCATCCATTCCCAAGTTCCAACATGTCCAGTAACTACAACAACGCCATGACCTTCGTCCATTGCTGTCTGCAACCTTTCAATATGTTCAAATTCAACATATTCGTCAACATTTTCAGATGTCAATTTGGGCATATATAAAATGTCTAACATGTTTCGTGCTAAATTTACGAATGAGGCACGAACTATTTTTTTTGCTTCTGACTCTGATATATTCAGTGCCGGCATCATTTGAGCTATTGCACGATTTCGCTGCTTTTTAACCACAATATAATAAATATGTCCCAAAATTTTGCCAATGAACAGCAGCGCATCATAAGGCAGACATCGAACTAGCCAACTCATAAACATCAGTGTCTTATAAAGCATTGCATACACTTCCTTATTTTAATCGGTATGTCTTTTAAATTTCAATTTTGCTTAACTTCCTGTTTTGAAGGACAAACGTCAATCAATGGACATTCTCTGCAAAGCGGCTGACGTGCCTTACAAATTTTTCGACCATGCCATATCAACCAATGATGAGCGTCTGACCATTTTTCGCGAGGTATTATCTTTTGCAAGCCAAGTTCAACTTCCAGAGGTGTATCACCTGTTGCAAGCTGCAATCGGTTAGAAATTCTGAAAACGTGAGTATCAACGGCAATGGCAGGTACTTTAAATGCAACGCTTGTCACAACATTTGCGGTTTTGCGTCCAACGCCAGGTAATTTTACAAGTTCGTCAAAAGTATTTGGAACTTCACCGTTAAAATTTTTTATAAGCATTTCACAAGCTGCAAGAATATTTTTTGACTTACTTCTAAAAAATCCGCAAGGTTTAATAAGTTCTTCCAATTTGGTCTGTCCTAATGCAAGAAATTTTTCCGGAGTATTTGCAATAGGAAATAATTTTTTTGTCACGGCGTTGACTCGCTTATCTGTGCATTGTGCGGAAAGTATCACAGAAATTAACAATTCAAATGGCGAATTAAAAATTAATTCCGGTACGGCTCCGGCATATGTATTTTCAAGAATTTCTAACTGTTTTTTTCGGATTGTTTGAGTAACTTTCATTAAAATTGCCTCTTAAAATTTAAGGTTGAATTTTTTGCCCATTTGCTCCAGTTTTTCCGCCGTTTCGTCTCTAGCTGCTACAGGTTTTGCTGCTTGCAAAGGTGTCTGTTTTAATGGCGGCGTTGTTGGCTGCGGTGCAGTTCTTGTTGGTTGTACTGGTTGTGTTTTTTGAATTGGCTGTCTGACAGGTGTTGGCGGTGTTGATAAATTTGATTTATTCGCTGCAAGATAAAATGGCTCCTTAGGCTGTTTTATTTCAGGATTAAGATATTCAGCAACAATGCCATTCCAAAGATTTTTTGCTTTGAGAATAAATTCAATAATTTCACGGACTGCGCCTTCACCGCCGTTAAAATCAGATACAACGCAAGTCCTGGTTTTAACTTCCGTCACAGCATTTGCAACAGTGCCAGTGAATCCGACTTGCACCATAATAGGCAAATCTAAAATATCGTCACCAATGTAAGCAATTTCATCATCAGCAAGATTAAATTTATTTTTAATTTCAATGTATGCTTCACGCTTGTCAAGATGTCCTTGCAAAATTGCCTCAGGATTTATATTTAGTTCCTGCGCTCTTACTAAGAGATGTTTAGAAACACGACCGGTAATAAATGCAATTTCAATTTCGGCACGTTTTGCTAAAGTTATTCCAAAACCGTCACGGCAATGAAACGATTTGAAAAGTTCACCGTTTTCGCCAATGTAAATTCCGCCGTCTGTCAAGGTGCCGTCAACGTCCATAATTATTAATTTAACTTTCTTTGCACGCTCAAAAGATTCTTTACGCATATTATTTATCATTTATAACACCTCAAATCAGCTCAAACAATTCCTTGTCGCAGCAAATCCGTTAAATGAACGATTCCAACAACTTCATTGTCAGCATTAACAACCGGCAAAACAGTAATTGGTCTTGGCTTGTGCTTTTCCATAACCGAAAGTGCTGCAGCCGCCAATTTATCCGGCAAAATAGTAAGCGGTTTATCAAACATTATATTTTCAACGACTTCATCTAAAAGGCTCTTATCTTTGCTGATGGCACGTCGAATAATTCCGTCAGTAATTATGCCGACCATTTTATTGTTGTAGTCAATGACCGAAACGGCGCCAAGACCTTTTTCAGTCATAACAAAGAGTGCATCTTTGACCGTTTTGCCGACGTTAATGATCGGATTTTCATCATCAACGTGCATAACGTCTGCAACAGTCAATAAGAGTTTTCTACCAAGTGCGCCACCCGGATGGAACATTGCAAAATCTTGTGAAGTAAATTTTTTCTTCGCCATAAGCGCCATTGCAATAGCATCACCCATTGCAAGAGTTGCGGTAGTTGAGGCAGTTGGAGCTAAACCAAGAGGACATGCTTCACGCTCAACACCAATGTCAACAAAATAATCCGAATTTTTTCCAAGTGTTGATTCGCGTCTGCCGCACATTGCAATAATTTTTGCACCAATTCGCTTAATTATCGGCAAAATATTTACAATTTCCGAAGATTCGCCGCTGTTTGAAATGGCAATTACAACGTCATTTTCCGTAACCATTCCTAAATCACCGTGAAATGCTTCTGCAGGGTGCATAAAAAATGCAGGCGTACCGGTTGAAGCAAAAGTAGCTGCCATTTTTCGGCCAATGTGACCTGATTTTCCCATACCTGTAACGACAACTCTAGCATGACACTGCAAAATCTCATTAACGGCAGCTTCAAATTCGTCATCAATTCGCGGAATTAAATCATCAATGGCTTTTGATTCTATCTTTAATGTTTCTATTGCCTTTTCCTTAATCATTTTAAAACCTCACTAAAGTTTATTTTAATTGGTTAATGGCAAATTATTTAAATTGTTTAGCGACATTATGAATTGTCAAGACCTCTTTTAAGAGTTCTTCCAGCTTATCGAGATAAACCATGTTAGCACCGTCACTCAAGGCTTCTTCCGGATTGTCATGAACTTCTAAAAACAGTCCGTCAATTCCAACTGCTGCTGCGCCTCTGGCTAAATATTTAACAAATTCGCGCTGACCTGCCGACTTAGTACCGGCACCGCCTGGAAGTTGCACACTGTGAGTGCCGTCAAAAATTACAGGATAGCCAAACGAACGCATTATTGGAAAACTTCTCATATCAACAACGAGATTGTTATAGCCAAATGAGGCGCCGCGCTCAGTCAGTGTAATTTTATTTGTGCCGCTGTGAACCAATTTTTCGACGACATTTTTCATCTCATTCGGAGAAAGAAATTGTCCCTTTTTTACGTTGACAACTTTTCCGGTTTTTGCCGCAGCATTAAGCAAATCCGTTTGGCGGCATAAAAATGCAGGAATTTGAATTATGTCTGCAATTTCTCCAACTTTTTCAGCCTGTACCGTTTCGTGAATATCCGTTACGATTGGAACGTTAAGTTGACGTTTGATGTCAGCAAGAATCTCAAGACCTTCTTCAAGACCTGGACCACGATAACTTGAGTGAGAAGATCGATTCGCTTTATCAAACGAGGCCTTAAAGACATAATTTATATCAAGTCGCTCTGCAATTTCTTTAATGCCTTTGCCAATATTTAAAGTGCGCTCACGTTCCTCGATAACGCAAGGACCTGCAAGCAAAACCAATTCACCATTACCAATTTCAAAATTTCCAACCTTAACAATATTCATGTTGTTCACCTCATAAAATTAATTAAAGGAAAACCATTTTTTAATAGAATTTTTTTAACTATTATTGAGTTTCTTGTAGATTTCATTTACGTATGCTAAATCTTCTTCCGTGTCAACACCAACAAATTGATTGTTACTGTGCAGAACTTTAATTTTATATCCGTTTTCCAATGCTCTTAATTGCTCAAGTGATTCGGATTGTTCAAGCGGCGTTGGTGACATCTTAGCATATTTCAACAAAAATTCACGACGATAAGCATAAATGCCAATATGCTTGTAAACCGCTGACTTTCCAGTATTGCGCGGATATGGAATTTGTGAACGCGAAAAATATAAAGCATAATTGTTAAAATCAGTAACAACTTTAACATTATTAGGATTTTTAATTTCCATTTCGTCTTTAAGTTCAGTAGCAACCGTCGCCATTTGCAAATCTTTATCATCGTCAAAAAGCGCAATTAAATCGTCAATCAACGAAGGCTCAATCAATGGCTCGTCACCTTGCACATTAACAATCAAATCTGTATCTGAAAAATTATTTGCAACTTCAGCTAACCTGTCAGTACCTGTTGGGTGGTCAGCACGAGTCATCATTGCTTCGCCGCCGTATTCTTTGACGGCATTAAAAATTCTTTCATCGTCAGTCGCAACGATCGTTTTTTCAATTAATTTTGCCTTTGCTGCTCTGTCATAGACGCGACAAATCATTGGCACGCCTGCAATTAATTTCAGCGGTTTGCCTGGCAGTCGTGTTGAAGAATATCTCGCCGGTATAACACAAATTGTTTTCATAACTTTCACCTTTTTATTTAAGCCTCAAGGACTCTTGGTACTTTGAAATAACCGTCTTCTTTGAGTGGTGCATTTGAGAGAGCATCTTCACGCGGCAAAGATGGCTTAATTGTGTCAGTTCTAAATACATTTTGCATTTGAAGTGCATAAGTGGTCGGCTCAATGTCCGTTGTATCAATGCCATTCAAATTATCAACGTAATTTAAAAATTTGTCGAGTTGTTCCATAACGTCAGCAACTTCGTCATCGCGAATATTTAATCTTGAAAGACTTGCAACCGTGTCAATATCATTTCTTGTCACTTTCATTAATATCATCTTCCTTAAAAAAATTATTTAAATGATTGTTTTATATTATCAAAATTCAATATTTAAGTCAATAATTACAGAGATTTCAAAAATATTAATAAAGATATACTTTTTATTTTCAGTCTTGAATATCGACAAAAGCAATGGTAAAATTATCAGCATAAAATTTGAAAGAAGTGTTAAACATTGAATAATCTTCTCAATCGTGACGTTTGGGCAGAAATTAATTTAACTGCTATCACTAATAATTTGACAAAAATTCGTCATCACATTAACAAAAATGTAAAACTTTGTGCTGTCGTCAAGGCAAATGCTTATGGTCATGGAGCTGTTGCCGTTGCTCAATGTGCAATTAAAGCCGGTGCTGATTATTTAGCCGTTGCAACAGTTGACGAAGGAATTGAGCTTCGTTCCGCTGGATTTACACAACCAATTTTAATTTTAGGACTCGTTCCGGTTAGTGCTGCCGCTGAAGTTGTTGCAAATGATTTAACGCAGACCGTTGCTGATTTTAATCTCGCAAAAGCAATTTGTAATGCAGCAATAAATCAAGATAAAATTGCAAAAGTTCATTTAAAAATTGAAACCGGTATGGGAAGAATCGGCGCCTCACTTGAAAATATTGCCGAACTTGCAACTTGTGTTTCGATGATGCCGAATGTTGAAATTGAAGGTGCTTTTTCGCATTTTGCTGAGGCTGATTCAAAAGATAAATCATTTGTAAAAGAGCAACTTACAATTTTCAATGAAGCGCTTGATAAAATTCAAAATTGCGGCGTAAAATTAAAAATTCGTCACATTGCTGAATCAGCGGCGATTTTAGAAATTCCGGAAGCACATTTTGATATGGTTCGTTCAGGAATTATTACTTATGGTCTTTATCCGTCTGATGAAGTTGAGCATACAATTAAAATTGAACAAGCCATGAAACTTTGCGCCAAAGTTACTTTTATTAAAAAAATTAAAGCCGGAACTTCTATTGGATATGGTCGAGAATTTATTGCACAGCGTGACAGTATAATTGCGACTTTGCCTCTCGGTTATGCTGACGGTTACATTAGAGCTTACAAGGGCTTTCACGTGGAAATTAACGGACAACTTGCGCCTATTGCTGGACGTGTCTGCATGGATCAAGTAATGGTTGACGTTACTGATATCAAAGGTGTAAAAATTGGTGACGTTGCAATACTTTTCGGTTCAGATAAATTAACCATTGACGACGCTGCAAGACATATAAACACTATTAATTATGAAGTTACTTGCCTTGTATCTAATCGCGTTACACGAATGATGAAAGCCAATTAAAAATTTTTTAATCAAAATATATTTAAAGTAGGTGTATTTATTGGATTTTAATCTTGACTTAGTTTTAAATTCTTTTCCTTTACTGCTGATTGGTGCAGGTGTTACAGTACAAATTACTTTGCTTTCAGTCATAGTTGGAATAATAATAGGATTATTTATCGGAATTGCAAGGATTTGCAGTTTTAAGCTGTTGAGGATATTGGCGGCAATGTACGTTGACTTTTTTAGAGGAACGCCATTGCTTGTACAAATTTTTTTGATTTATTTTGCGATTCCTGTTTTGACAGGTCAGCGAATGGATCCGTTCGTCGCAGCTATTTCAGCCTGTGGAATTAATAGTGGAGCTTATGTTGCTGAAATTTTTCGAGCAGGTATACAATCAATAGACGCTGGACAAATGGAAGCTGGACGTTCACTCGGAATGACTTGGACTCAAACTATGCGTTATATAATTGTACCACAAGCCTTTAAGCGTGTTATACCGCCGTTAGGTAATGAATTCATTGCCTTGTTAAAAGATTCGTCCCTTGTATCTGTAATTGGATTTGAGGAGTTGACACGTCGCGGACAATTAATTATTGCACGAACGTATGGCTCACTTGAAATTTGGTTGAGTGTAGCAATAATTTATCTTGCAATGACATTAACAATATCAAGATTCGTTGCTTATCTTGAAAAAAAATTTAACGTTGAAAACAAGCGTTAAAAAAGGCGGTTGAAAAATGATTGAAATAAAAAATCTGCAAAAATCTTTTGGTGAGTTGCAAGTTTTAAAAGGCATTGATTTAAAAATTGACGAGCGTGAAGTTGTCGTTATAATTGGACCGTCAGGAAGTGGGAAATCCACTTTGCTGCGCTGCATAAATTATTTGGAAGAACCAACAGGCGGCGAAATTATAGTTGATAACATTCCGTTAAATGGCGAAGCAAATATTAATAAAGTCCGTGAAGAAGTCGGAATGGTTTTTCAGCGCTTTAATTTATTTCCACATATGACAGTTTTGGAAAATATAACTCTTGCGCCACAAAAAGTCAAAAAAATTGAAAAGTCCGAAGCCGAAAAGACGGCTCATGAACTCCTCAATAAAGTTGGTCTTTCCGATAAAGCGGAAAATTATCCGGATCAACTTTCCGGTGGTCAACAACAGCGTGTGGCAATAGCCAGAGCGTTGGCAATGAATCCAAAAGTTATGTTATTTGATGAACCAACGAGTGCTCTTGATCCTGAAATGGTTGGCGAAGTTTTGGAAGTCATGAGAAACTTGGCAAAAAGCGGAATGACAATGGTTATAGTAACTCATGAAATGGGATTTGCACGCGAAGTTGGAACACGTCTATTATTTGTTGACGGCGGCTATATTGTCGAGCAAGGTATACCGAGAGAAGTTTTTGAAAATCCTAAGGAAGAACGCACAAAATCATTTTTATCAAAAGTTTTATAATATTATCTGTCAAACTTCTTTCTATAACGGCTATAAAGTTTAGTTTCTTCAACAATAACGCCGGAAAGCAAAATAAGCGCAATTAAATTTGGAATTGCCATTAAACCATTGACTATATCCGCTAAAGTCCAAATCGCGTCGAGTTGCAAAAAAGCACCGGAAGCAACAAGTAATATAAAAATAATTCTATACGGCAATATGCCTTTAGTACCTGCAAGAAAAATCATAGCACGTTCGCCGTAATAATTCCAGCCAAGAATCGTTGTAAATGCAAATAGTGCAAGGCTTATTGTCAAAGCGACGGCTCCAAAATTTCCAAACTCACTAGAAAAAGCCGCTGAAGTCATCGCAGCACCGGCTAAAGTAGGACTATTCCAAACGCCGGTTAAAATGAGTGCTAAACCTGTCATTGTACAGATTATAATTGTATCAATAAATGTGCCGGTCATTGAGATTAAACCTTGCTCTGCCGGCCATTTTGTTTTAGCGGCAGCAGCAGCGATTGGTGCAGAACCTAAGCCGGATTCATTCGAGAAAACACCGCGAGCAATACCAGCCTGCATTGCAAGCATAATCGTTGAACCGGCAAAGCCTCCAACTGCAGCATGTCCTGTAAAAGCTGAACTTATAATTTCGGCAATGGCAGCAGGAACATTAGCAATGTTAATAACAATTAAAACTACAGAAATTATTACGTAAAAGGCAGCCATAAAAGGCACAATCATTTCCGTAACCTTTGCGATAGATTGGAGACCTCCAAGAGTTACGGCAGCTACAAATAATGTCAGTACGATATCCGTTACAAAACGACTGATACCAAAAGTTGTTTCAAAACTGTCAACAATCGCATTAACTTGAGGGAATGTTCCAATTCCTAAAAATGCAACAAGTACGCAAGCAATCGCGAAGAAATACGCAAGCGGTTTAAAATTTTTTCCAAGACCATTTAAAATATAATACATTGGACCACCGGCAACTTCGCCTTTGCTGTCTGTGGTTCTATATTTAATAGCAAGAAGCCCTTCAGCATATTTCGTCGCCATTCCAAAAAATGCAGCAAGCCACATCCAAAATAATGCGCCTGGTCCACCAAGTTTAATTGCCGTTGCAACGCCGACGATATTTCCTGTGCCGACGGTTGCGCTGAGTGCCACGCAAAGTGCTTTAAAACTTGAAACGTCACCTGCGCCGTGATTTTTTGCATTAGTTATGAGTCCTAAAGCAAGCGGTAAACGAAAGACTTGAATTAAATTGAGGCGAATTGTTAAAAAAATTCCGGTTCCAACGAGCAAAACCAGAAGCGGTACACCCCAAACTATGTTGTCAATTTCGTTTAGAACTTCCAAAAATGTTGAATTTTCCATAAATAAAACTCCTTAAAAATTAAAAAAATAAAACAACGCCCAATCCTTACGAATGAATCATAAAAATTATCAACGTCGTTTATAATATTATAATTGATATTCTTTGTCAATATCTATCGAATATGTATTCAATTTTTCGTTGAATGTTTAATTTGTCAACTCTCTGTGATAATGAATGCAAAGTGCAGGTATTAATACATAAAATGCCAACTCTCCAAATTCTTCGACAATCTGTCCTTGTAATTTACCTAAAAACATTCCGTGATCTCCAATATATGAAAATATTATTGCAATAATCATTTCAATAATTATTGTTAGCGGCAAGCTACAGTTCCACATTCTTGCAAGTGGCAAATTTCGCAACATAAACAAGATCAAAAACAGCAGAAAAAACACAATTAATACATAAGCCTCGATTTTCCAGTCAAAATCTGACATTGCAACAAAAATCGGACCTGTTTCCTCAAGAGCAATCGGATAAAAGACACGTCCCCAGCTCAATTCTCGAAATGCCATGAAAATCATCATCACGGAGCACCAAATGTGAAATGCTTCAATTTGTCTGTCAATCGACTTTCCAATTAAAAATAAATTGTAGGCACTTCCAATCAGTAAAACAATCACTTGCGAATTTTCAAGAAAGCCATTTTCAAAACTTACTGAAGTCGGCAAAATTAAAGCTAGTGGAAAAGCTAAAATTAAAATTGCAATTCCGGCGAAAAGTGAAATTTTGTAGACTAAATTAATTTGGCTTCGATGTTTATGTTGTTTTGAATAATACATTTCTCAATATCCTTTGCTTTTAAAATATTTTATGATATACTTAAAAAAATTTTTATTATTGAGAGGTTTTCAGAATGGAAAATATTTATAGTGTTGCAATCAGTTATGGAAATGATTTAGGTTATATTGACTATGATGTTGAAAATAAATCAGCACAAGTTACGCTCGCAAATGACGAAGGCAAGAAGAAAACCGAAGATTTTTTGAGCAAAGTTCATGAAATTGAGGTGCCACATGAGACGCTTTTAGATTTTACAACTGAAAAAATCAGTCCGCTTGAAAATGTTAAAAGTTTTCAACTTACATTAACGAGACTCTGGGAAGCTACCGGCGTTCATGTCGATTGGAGTCGTCCTGTTGATTATGTTAAAGAGCATCCGCGCTACGAATAATATTTTAATTATATTGTATACTTTATGAGGCAAAACGTCAAAGTGATTTTTAATTTTATTAAAAGCAAAAAAAAATTAACCATCGGCAACAAAACTTTAATCATGGCGATTCTAAATATTACGCCTGATTCTTTTTCTGACGGTGGTCTATTTGAAAATGTCAATGCGGCAAAACGTCAAGTTGAATTATTCGTTAAAGCCGGCGCAGATATTATTGATATTGGCGCCGAATCAACGCGACCTAACGCCGTGCCAATTACGGCTGACGAAGAAATTGCAAGACTTGAGTCAATTTTAAATGCAGTAGTTAAGGATTGTCCGCTGCCAATTTCGATTGATACTTACAAAGCTGAAACGGCTGAAATGGCAATAAATCTTGGCGTTGATATAATTAACGATATTTATGGTCTACAATATGAATTTGAGCCGCTTGCAATGGCGAAGGTTGCGGCAAAATACAATATGCCGGTCGTTGCTACGCACAATGATATTAATTCGGAATTTTTAATGCACGATAAGAGATTAATTATTAGCGACATTAAAAAGTTTTTTAAGCAAACATTAAAAATTGCTAATGAAGTTGGTTTAAACAAAGATAACATCGTTTTTGATCCTGGAATTGGATTTAACAAAACACAAGAGCAAAACTTAGAAATTTTACGCAGACTGGACGAACTTAAAATTATTGACGGAATTGAATATCCATTGCTGCTTGGAGTTAGTCGAAAAAGCGTTATAGGTTATGCAACTAATTTGCCGGTAGATGAACGCGACGAAGCAACCGGCGCTATTTGTGTTATTGGAATTACTAAAGGCGTTAATATTGTAAGAGTCCATAACGTCGCTATGATTTCTAAAATGTGCAAAATGGCTGATTCTATTTTATGTTCAAATTTAGTTATCAAAAATAAATATAAGCAACGGAATTATTAAAATTAAATTTTATGATATAATTAATAAATACTATGTTGCAGGATATACAGAAATTACGTAGAATAAATTTCTTAATAATATCGGCACTTTGTAACGATAGTAGATAGTAAAATTAAGGGTTTAACTTTTTAAAAAATTATAAGATTTTGTTACTAACTACTATGATTTAATTAATTGAAAAAATTGGAGGTGAAAAATTTTTTACTAAAAAGTGCCGAAATTAAATAATTCGTAAAAAATAAACAATAGAAGGAGTGAGTTTTATGGAAATGCTAATAGGATTCCTCGTACTTTTAGTGTGTTTACTTGTTGGTGTACGACACGGAGGCATTGGACTTGCTGTAATAAGCGGCATTGGACTTGTCATATTTACATTCGTATTTGGTTATAAACCAGGCACGCCGCCGATTGATGTTATGCTGACAATTTTGGCGGTAGTAACCTGCGCCGGTTTTTTGCAGACTTCCGGCGGTTTAACCGTTATGCTCAAATACGCTGAAAAATTTTTACGCAATAATCCAAAACAGATTACTATATTTGCACCGCTTACAACCTGGTTTTTAACTGTTCTTTGCGGAACAGGTCACGTTGTTTATACAATGTTCCCGATTATTTACGATATTGCAATTAAACAAAATATCCGTCCAGAACGTCCTATGGCGGTTGCGTCAGTCGCTTCACAAGCTGGTATTTGCGCCTCGCCAGTTTCCGTTGCTATCGTTTCAATCGTTGGCTTTATGCACAATGCCGGCTTTGAGTATACCGTTTTACAAATTCTCGCCGTTGCAATGCCTGCTACGGGTCTTGGCGTATTTTTTGCAGCTCTTTGGAGTTACAAACGCGGCAAAGAACTTGCTGACGATCCAGAATTTCAAAAATTTATCAGCGATCCTGCAAACAAAGAATATGTCTATGGTGACAGTGAATCGTTAATGGATAAGGAACTTCCTCAAAGTTTTTATACGGCAATGTACATTTTCTTCGCCGGAATTATTGTTATTGCACTTTTAGGCAATTTCCCTGAACTTCTGCCGCATTTTCCAAATGCTAAAGGCGAAATGAAGGCAATTTCGATGACTGCCGTTATCCAAATGGTTATGCTCCTTGTTGCTGCGGCAATTCTAATCATTTGTAAAGTTAAATCTAAAGACGTGGGCAATTCTCAAGTCTTTAAATCCGGTATTGTCGCTCTCGTGTCTGTTTATGGCGTTGCTTGGATGGCAAATACTTACTTCAGCGCTCACATGGCCTTTTTGAAGGATTTCTTAGGCAATGCAGTTATGACTTATCCTTGGGCTTTTGCAATTCTCGCCTTCTTGACTTCTAAACTTGTCAACTCACAAGCGGCAGCTATTGCGATTGTATTTCCAATGGCTCTGAATGTTGGTATGGATCCTGTCTTGATTATGTCATTTATCAGTGCTTGTTACGGTTACTTCTTCCTGCCGACTTATCCTTCTGACCTTGCTTGCATTGGATTTGACCGTTCTGGCACAACGAAAATTGGAAAATATATTTTGAATCACTCATTTATGATTCCAGGTTTAATAATCGTTATCAGTGGTTGCTGTGTTGGTTACGTGATGGCACATATCATCTTGTAATTTAAAACCATAAATATAAATAATGTGGTCGTGGAGATTTAAACTCTGCGATTTTTTTTATTGAGCTGATTCAAAGAAAAGTATTGAAATTTATAGCACTTTCAATTAAAATAGCATAGTCACAAAAAAACTTGGAGGCGTTAATTTTGAAAAAATTTTTAAAGGCAGTTGGTATAGCAGGATTGATAGTATCATCACTTTTCACGATGCCGACTGTACAGGCAAAAGCTAAAGATAACGGACAACCTGGAAAAATTTTGTATATTCCACATGACAATCGTCCAATTTCGGATAAACAAACGGCAGAAGTTATTGAGAAGCTAGGCTATGAAGTCATTGTGCCGCCGAATAATATTTTAGGCAGTCGTGACGATTTAGGAAATCCGGAAAAGCTTTGGGAATGGCTGACCGTTACTACGGACAAGGACAAGACGATTAAAGCGGCAGTTATATCTTCCGATTCAATGCTTTATGGCAGTCTCGTAGGTTCACGAAAACATGATTATAATGAACAAACAATTTTGGATAGAGCTGAACGTTTTAAACAATTTCGTAAGGAGCATAAAAAATTACCAATTTACGTTTTCGGTTCAATTATGAGGACACCACGTAGCGGCGAGGCTTCTGGTCATGAAGAACCGGAATATTACCGTAGTTACGGTGCCGATATTTTTCGATATACAGCACTCAAAGACAAAAACGAGATAGAAGGTTTAACTCGTCGCGAAAAGAAAGAATATGATTTTTTAGGCAAGCTAATTCCAACAAGAGCACTCAATGATTGGTTCGGTCGTCGTGATAAAAATGTTCATGCAAGTCAGAAGCTCATTGACTTGGCAAAAGGCAACACTTTTAATTATTTATTGCTTGGACGTGATGATAATGCGCCATATTCCCAAACACATTACGAAAGCCGCCATTTGCAGGAGTATGGCAAGTATCTCGGAAAGACGAAATATCAGGCAATAGCCGGCATTGATGAAATTGGTATGATGATGTTGACTCGTGCTATCAATGACAGGACTAAAAATGTTCCGTTCGTCTTTGTACAATATAATTGGGGACGCGGCGGTAAGACTATTCCGGCTTATTCTGACGAAACGATTGAGGCCTCTATTGATTCAGCAATAGCCGCTACCGGTGCTATCAAGGTACCGAGTCCTGAGCGTGCCAATGTCGTTTTAACTGTCAATACCAATCCTAATGGTAAGACTTATGAAGCGAATTTTCCAGAAAATGACGGAAAAGAACGCGAAGGCACAAAATATTTTGCCGACATAGTTTCCGATTATGTTGGCAAAGGTTATAAAGTTGCTGTCGCTGATATTGCCTTTGCCAATGGTGCCGACAATGCCTTAATGGAACAACTTCGAGACAGAGGTTTGCTTTTTAAAATTCGTGCTTACGGCGGCTGGAATACACCGACAAATTCAACCGGATTCGTATTAAGCACGGCAATGTTGACTAATAGAATGAGTGATGATGCCGTTGATGATTTGTTGCTCACTCGTTATCTTGACGATTGGGCTTATCAGGCAAATGTCAGAAATATAATTGCAAGACAACTTACTTGGCTTAGAGGCGATGGCTGGTATGGTGACTTAAACGGCAAGAAAGATGCTGTTTCCGAACGTGCAACTGGTATGTTAAATCACTTCGTCGAAAATAATTTGCCGCCTTTTGAAGGTAACGGTCATTTGCTTGTGACTTTTCCTTGGAATAGAATGTTTGAATCAGATATTTTACGTGGTGATGAAGCGATTGAAGAAATTGACAGAAATACACCACATATTAAAGCCGCGACTGTCAATTCATAATAGTGTATCTCCACAGTTATTATAGATCGTGCACTACATTTTTATAAATATTTGTGTCGCTGCGATGCGGCGGAATGTGAGGATTTTATGGATATAATTTTTATGTTGATATTTATAATTGTGGTTTCAGGAATATTTTTGCATTTTGTGCCAATCGGCTTATGGATTTCAGCACTTGCAGCAGATGTCCACGTTGGAATTTTTACGCTGATTGGAATGAGAATGCGTCGCGTACCACCTTCTAAAATTGTTATGCCGCTCATCAAGGCAAATAAAGCAGGTCTCAATGTCAATGTCAATCAGTTGGAAGCTCATTATCTTGCCGGCGGCAACGTTGATAAGGTGGTTGATGCGTTAATTGCATCGCAGCGTGCTGAAATTGGTCTGCCCTTTGAGAGAGCAGCAGCGATTGATTTGGCAGGTCGCGACGTTTTAGAAGCCGTTCAAATGAGCGTAAATCCGAAAGTCATTGAAACGCCGGTAGTGTCCGCAGTTGCTAAGAATGGAATTGAACTTAGAATCAAAGCACGTGTAACGGTTCGTGCTAATATTGACAGACTTGTAGGCGGTGCCGGCGAACCTACAGTAATTGCTCGTGTCGGTGAAGGTATCGTTACAACCGTCGGCAGCGCTGAAAAACACACGGACGTTTTGGAAAGTCCTGATGAAATTTCAAAAGTAGTTTTAGGTAAAGGTCTTGACGCCGGTACAGCTTTTGAAATTCTGTCGATTGATATTGCTGATGTTGATGTTGGTCGCAATATTGGTGCACAACTTCAAACGGATCAAGCAGAAGCAGACAAAAGAATTGCACAAGCTAAGGCAGAGGAACGTCGCGCAATGGCAGTTGCTCAAGAACAGGAAATGAAAGCTTATACTCAAGAAATGGAAGCAAAAGTTGTTGAGGCGCAGGCAGAAGTACCTCATGCAATGGCAACAGCACTCAAAGAAGGCAAATTAGGCGTTATGGATTATTACAACATGATGAATGTTCAGTCTGATACCGAAATGAGAAATGCAATCAGTCATGCAGGCAAGACAGAGAAAATCAGAGGCAGCGAAAGCAAGATTATTTAACTTTCTGCGGTAGAAAGTAACAAGATTATACGATAATAGGAGGATTTTTAATTTGTTGACAGTTTTAATGGTGTTAGATGCTCTCATTGCAATAATTTTAATTGCCTCAATCTTGGGACAAGAACCGAAGTCAGCCGGTATGGGCGGTATGGACGGCGGCGGCGATACAGTTTTCAGTGGCAAAGCTCGCGGAATGGATGCGCTTTTGGCAAGAGTTACAGTCGTATTTGCAATACTTTTCGCAATAATAACAATGGTAATTGCAAAAATGACTTCTTAAAATTAAGTTAAAATTTTTTAATCAAATTAAAGGCGGTACCAATAATGATAATATCCGGTGCAGAGCCATTTTTTTTACAAGGTGGCAAACATGGTGTTCTATTAATTCACGGTTTTACCGGAAATCCGGCAGAATTATTACTACTCGGACAATATTTACAATTCAAAAATTATACGGTTTTAGGCTTGCGACTTGCAGGTCACGGCACAGATGAAAAAGACCTATTGCGTACAACTTGTGATGATTGGTTTAACTCCGTGCTCGACGGTTTAGCTATATTAAAAAATTGCTGCGAAAAAATTTCCGTAATTGGTCATTCAATGGGCAGTCTGCTTGCATTAAAATTAGCAATGACAAAAGCACAGGATATTCACAAATTAATCACACTTGCTGCGCCTATTTTTATTAACAAAGAACTTGGATTAAAAAATTTGCCGCCACGTGAAAATTGTCTTTCATTCGCCGTTAAAAATTCTCGACGCAAATTAAAAGACGTTCCGCCAGCAGTAAACAAAGTTTATAGAAAAATGCCGCTTATAGCAATACATGAACTTTTAGATTTAATCAATGAAATTAAAACCAATTTGCCAACACTCGAAACGCCGATATTGATTGTTCACGGCAAAAAAGATCATACGGCTAATGTTGAAAGTGCCAATTATATTTTTAAAAATATCACCTCAAATAAAAAAAATTTGCAGCTCATAGATAATGTAGGTCATCTTTTGCCTCTGGATATTTCATGTAGAGATAAAATATTTGCACTCACTGCTGATTTTTTGAAAGATTAAATATACATATATTGAATTTAATAGTATTAGATTGTTTAGAAAATCGCTAACTTTTACACAAAATTTATCCTTACGATTCATAATTTAAGAAAAATTTTTTAATATAGTAGAATATTTTTTTTGTATGTGATAAAGTATAAAAAAAGTTATTTTAATATTCATTTTGAGTTGTTTAGAGAGTTTTGAGAAGGAGCGTTTTTTATGGCTAATATAACTAATACTCAAAGAAGAGCAACTATAAGAAGCGGCAGAGATGATGATGTAATTATTAACCGTGCTGTGTTAGCTGATCTTAGAGCAGGTGCCGGTAAT
Source organism: uncultured Selenomonadaceae bacterium (assembly GCA_905234365.1). Lineage (GTDB taxonomy): Bacteria > Bacillota > Negativicutes > Selenomonadales > Selenomonadaceae > Quinella. The sequence goes on from CAJOHI010000001.1 coordinate 29,932, forward strand.
GATTCAATCTATAATGCAGATTATGCTGTGCGTGTAACAATGAATGGCGGCGCCGGTGATGATACGATCGAAAATCTCGCTTCACATTCCTTCATTAAAGGCGGCGACGGTAATGATACTATCCATAACACCGGCAAAACTTACGTTACCATTTTAGGTGGTGCAGGCAACGATACCATTTTAAATTACAGTTCACGTGCTAAAATTGAAGGCGATGCAGACGACGATTATATCAACAGCTACGCAGGAGATAATATCACTATCAATGGTGGCGATGGCAATGATACAATCGTTTCAAATAGTCAAAGAATTTCTATTAACGGCGGTGATGGTAGTGACATTATTTCCATTGTTGGCAATAGTACAACCGTTAATGGTGGTAAAGGCAATGACACAATAACTGGCAGTTCGCGTCTCGTTGATACTTTCCAGTTTTCTGCCGATGGCGGCAATGATGTCATTACTGATTATAAAGCTAATGACATGGTACAAATTCTTTCAGGTGAAGTTAAAAACGTCACTTTAATTGGCAGTGATTTAATTTGTACTGTTGCCAGCAACCTTAACAGCGGAACTTTAACACTAAAAAACGTTCTTAACACCAGAGTTAGAGTATTGGACGCAAAGAGCAATATTACAGTTTATGATCCTGCTGTTTATTTGGCAGGTGCCGCATTTGATACGCTTGCCGGATTCAGTTTGCGCGGCGGTTATAATGAAGGCGACAATACAAGTCTTTATTCAGGCGACGGTGACGATATTATGACTAACAGAGGTAATGTCGTCTACATTGGTACCGGCACGGGCAAAGATTCAATTAACAACAGCGGTTCTACAGTAACAATTAAGGCTGATGAATATTATGATGACATTGGAATTGAAAGAGCATATACCGTCAGTGCAGATTGTGGCGATATTATTAACACCAGTGGTGATACGGTTCTTGTCTATGCTCAAGAAGGTGACGACGAAATTTATAATCGGCGAACAGTTTACACTCATTCAGTTTACGTGACAATTTACGCCGGCACCGGCAATGATACAATTCAAAATTATGGTGAACATGCTGTTGTAAATGGAGACGAAGGTAACGACAAAATTAATAACGAAAAGCATGGCAAATCTTCAACTATTTCAGGTGGCGAAGGCAAAGATACGATCACAAATTCTGGTGCAGAAGAAGTCTCGATCAGCGGTGGCGCCGGCAGAGATAGTCTTTACAGCAACGGTCAGAACGTGACAATCAACGGCGGTATTGACAATGACTTCATTCGCGTTTCAACCGGCAAAAGTGTCGTTCAATATGCTTCCGGTGATGGTCATGATACCGTTTACGGTTTTAAAATCAGCGATACACTTAATTTAACTTCAGGTACCATTGACAGGACAGCACTCAACGGTTCTGATGTAGTACTTTACGTTGGTGACGGTACAATCATCATGAAGAATTATAAAGGCAAAAAACTCGCCGTACTTGATGCTACTGGCAATTTAACGCGAGAAGTTTACAGCGGTCCTCAGGATTATAATCTGCCGTCAGGATTACTTTATAATAACAATCGAACAGTTATAACGGCAACTTCTGAAACCACAGTCACTTCTGTTGACTTGCGAGATACTGATACTTTTTCGTCGAAGGTGGCAAATGTTAATGCAACGGATTTGACAAATGAATTTTCCATAACCGGAAATAGTCGTGCTAATGCCTTCAAAGCCGGTTCAGGTGGTGGCACTTTGGACGGCGGTCTAGGCTCGGACGTTCTTTACGGCGGATCTGGTGCAGATGTTTTCGCTTATACTTCGCAAACTGTTCAATCCGGCGAAAGAATTGAAACTGTCCAAAATTGCGGTAATGATATTATTTACGATTACACGCCTGGACAAGATTCGATACTTCTAGGCAGCGATATAACCGTATCGAGAGTTTCTGTACTTGGTCGTGTCGTTACGTTGCACTTTGACGGCGGCGGCTCTTTTAAAATTAATGATGGAGTTGGTAAAGAATTGACCATAACAGATTCTTCGGGTACTACAGCGACTTATACTTTTACTAAATCTAATGATTATGGCTTAGTTTCTTCGACAGATATAACTGTTACCTCTGCAAGTTATCAAGAGCGATTCTGGTTTGACGAAGATGATAATTTTATAAACACTGAAATTAATATTGACTCTTTGATTGAAGATAAATCTACGACAAATAATCTGATTAGCAATTTGTCTTTGGATAGCCCAAATGATCTGGACAAATTCAAAATTTCAAATAAATATCAAATTATTAACAATACAACACGAGGTGAAGGTAATGGCAAATAAAGTTTACGCCTTTCTTGGACCGCATGCAAGTGGTAAGGCAAGTATGGTTTCGCAGCTCATGTCAATGGGTGTACATTATATCCCGACTATAACGACTAAGTATTTTGATGACCGCTATGCTTATAAACGTCGCCTTTATCAAACAATCAAGTCAAATGAATTTAAGCCGGCGGATTACATAGTTCAATCGGAATATCAAGGCAATAAATACGGTCTTCGCAAAAATGACGTTTTGGAGTCATATCAAAAGCATAAAGTCAGTATTATGATTATGATGGACGTTGAAGGCATTAAAAAAATTTCCAAATTTATAAATCAAGACTTGATAACAATTTCACTTATGATTGACGATGTTGTGTTTGTTGACAGAATGCTCAGAGCCGGTTGCACTAACGATGAAATTAAATATTTTATGGAGTATGCAGATCAAAATAAAGAGTTTGACAATTATAAATCAACTGATTTTGTCGTTAAAAATACGAGTACGCCGCGTGCTGCACTTGAACAAATTCTTGCAATCATGGGTTTAGTTACGCTTGTTCCTCAGAAAGAATTTGACCAACTTGTAAAGTGACAACGAAATTTTTGTATAATATACTCCTGTTGCAGAATATTTAAAACTGCTGCAGGAGTTTTTGATTTAGAAGGTGATAGCATGAACGATTTTGACGAAGAAATTGACAGACACGGATTATTAAAATTTATTTCGCCAAACATTGGAAAAATTAATATACTTGTGATAGAAAGTCTTGAATATTTACAAGAACTTCGTGAACTGCTGCCGAATGCTCAAATTATGGTTTTAACTGAATTTTATGAGGCAAAGTCAGATTTTAATGATTTGCAGCTTGATTGGATATTTGGCGATTATAAAAAGTTCAATTTTAAAATCGACGAAAAAATTTTTGACATAATCATCGCAGAAGACTGTTTAACATTTTCATATGAACCTTACAAGACACTTTTCGGCATAAATCGCTGGCTTAAAGAAACCGGCTTTTTAGTTACACAATTTGAAAATATTCGATATATCGGCGTACTGGAAAATCTCAAGCAAGGTTATTATCCTGAACGTGATCGGCGACTTTATGCTAAAAGTGAAATTGTACGTTTTCTCAACGATGCACTTTTTAAAGAAATTGCATTTGCTCCAAATGAGGTGATTAATTATAATGTTGATGATTGGCTTTCATTCGGTTTTGAAAATTACAATAACGAATTGTTGACCAAAACTTGGATCGTTAAAGCAAGCAAATCAACTGCTGAAGTCGCTGCATTGAAAGAATTTTATACACCTGCTATACGAAAAGAACTTGCGAGACTAATTCACCGCATTGAATACGATATTGACAGAACAGAAAATTTTCAGCGCTTAAAAAAACTTTGTGAAGAACAGCAAATTTTTGAAGATTATTTAATTGACTTTATAAATCAAATCGTTGTACACCATGAAATATTCAACCAAATATTTGGAAATTGTAGCGAAACATGATATAATTCAATCAACAATGGCTGTAGCAAATGAGGTGTATTTTAATTGAACGACAATAAAATAACTTTCGTCGTTTATAAAACTGATGACGAAAAATCAAAATCTCTTATAGAAACACTGGGCGAAATTACGATACCGAACGGCTATGAATCAAATGTTTTAGTGGTTAATGGCGGAGACATTTCTGATAAATATCAAATTTACAATAAAATAATTGAAATAAATGATTCTAAGTACAAAATTTATTTAAATGAAAATATTGAACTTCTTAGCAAAGATTTTTTGACGGATATTTTGGATATTTTCAATTCTGACGAGAGCATTGGAATAATCGGATTCAGCGGCGCAATAAAATTATCAACGCATGGAATCAGCTTGAAGTCAGAAAAACGCTGCGGCAAAATTTACACTGGAGATTCTAAAGAACTTGTTGACTGGTCAAAATCGGAGACGGAAGAAAAATATCAAGAAGTTGAAACTGTTGATAATTTTTTTATTGCAACTCAATATGACATTAAATGGCGTGATGATTTATTTATTGATGATATATTCGGCGAAACTGCACAATGTCTTGAGTTTAAACGCAAAGGTTATAAATCAGTCGTTGTAAATCAGGCTGAACCTGTAATTTGGTATAAAGAAAATTCATTTGGCGTTGAAGCAAAAGATAAGGAAAAGTTTTTAGATGAATACTCTAAAGATTTATTTCCGTCGGTGCTGATATTAATTCCGACTTTCAATCGCCCTAAATATTTTCAAAATGCCTTAGAAAGTGCACTTAATCAATCTTACAAAAATTTGGACATAGTAATTAGTGATAATAGTCCTAACGAGGATACCAAAGAGTTGATTCAGCCTTATCTTGAAAAGAATAAACATATCAAATATTTTTATCACCACGAATTTGATGCAAACGATAACTGGAATTTTTTAAGGCAGTATCAAAAAAATGATACCGAACATGAATTTGTAAATTGGCTTATGGACGACGACGCTTTTTTACCTAATAAAATAGAAATTATGATGGAAGCAATGCTAAATAATCCTGATGTTTCGCTGGTTACTTCTGCCAGAAATTTCATTGACGGAGAAGGCAATTATATCAAGTCTTATGAGTGGCTGGATAATGTTGTCAAAATTGCAGGCGAAGAAATTGGCAAAAAATTGCTCATGACTTATCATAATTATGTTGGTGAGCCGACGACAGTTTTAATTCGTAAATCTTGTTTGCGAGATGGCGACTTATGCTGGAATGACGATGAGAACGGATTTTTTGCTTACATTGATATTTCAACATGGCTACAGCTTCTCTCAAAAGGTAACATGATTTGGATTAATGAACCGTTAAGCATGTTTCGTATTCATGAAGATCAGGCGACATTTTGGGCACAAACTAAAATCAGATTTAATATTGAATGGCTTAAATTGCTGCTTTGCGCCTGGAATAAAAAAATTTTCCTCAAAACTGAGGAAGACCTGCGAGAAACACTTTTAATTTGGTTTACAGTGACAGTCAAACATACTTTGTGGTTGACATACGATAACGATTATCAAAGCAAGGATTTAAACGAATTGAAAAAACTCTTGTCTGAAGTATCGAAAGCGCTTATTTCAAATAATTATAAAATTAAACATAAAATCATTAGCAAAAGCCTCATAGAAGGTGCTGAAGAAAAGAAATTTGTAACTGTATCACAATTTTAATGATTGGAGTGATAAATATGACAGCAGCATTTGCAGAAAAGGCAGTGCTTATGGAGTCCGAAGATGTACGGCGTGCATTGAGCAGAATTGCTCATGAAATTACGGAACGCAACAAAGGTATTGAGGATTTAATTCTTGTCGGCATAAGGACACGTGGCGTACCGATTGCAGAACGTCTTGCAAAGAAAATAACGGATATTGAAGGCAGTGCGCCACCAGTTGGAGTTTTAGATATCACACTTTATCGCGACGATTTATCGACTTTGCCTTCGCCGCAAGTACGCTCAACGGAATTGCCTATTGACATAAACGGTAAAATTGTAGTGCTTGTTGATGATGTACTTTATACTGGCAGGACGATTCGTTCAGCACTTGACGCGATAATGGATATTGGCAGACCTAAGGCAATTCAACTTGCTGTGTTAATTGACAGAGGACATAGGGAATTGCCGATTCGTGCTGATTTTGTTGGCAAAGATGTGCCGACTTCAAAACAGGAATCAGTCAGTGTTAAAATTGATAAAATTGACGGTGAAGACAAGGTTGTAATTCGTGAAGTTCAAGTAAATCGTTGAAAGTCATGTTGCATTATTTTATTTTATCTTATCAATCGCAACGCCAATCAAAACATATATTGAAAAAATTCCAATCGTCAGCAGAATAAAGGCGGCAAAAGGTAGATCTATAGCTTCTGTGTGAAAGATATGCTGCATTAAAAGTCTGTCGCCAACGCGATTTAAAATTGATCCGTAAATTCCGGCACTAATCAACAAGACAACAATAATTTTGACAGCAATTTTAGAAAGCGTTGAAGTTATCGTCAAATGCAAAGTGTTTTTTATACGCTGCCAAAATCCTTGCCAATGCAATCCTAAATGCAGACCGCTCAAAATCATCATCAAAAATGGTAAGGATACGTGCAGTTGATGTATTGTAATATTGCGCTGCAATTTCATTTCAATCATGCCATTAAATAGGTGATTTGAAATGCAAATACCGGTAAAAATTATTACAATTAAACACAAAAATATAGCGACATCTACAATTTTAGAGAGTCGCTTTTTTATATTTCGGAACATTTTCCAATTATTGACAAAGTGATAAATCATTGCGGCGAACATCAATAAGCCCAAAACTTCATGCAGAATTTTAGGCAGGAAATGAAAACTCATAACCAACAGAAAAATTATCAGCATAAATAAGTCAAGGTAAAATTTTTTCATTTCGATTCACCTTACCTGCACGAACATTAAAAAAATCTGCTTTTGAAGTACCCGGAAAATATGCAGCTTCCGTTGCCGTAATGAAAGTTTGAATTTGCTGCCGATTGAGGAAATCAAGAAGCTCAGTACGACGATTAATATCAAGTTCACTCATAACGTCATCAAGTAAAAGTATAGGATATTCGTCAGTCTCAGCCTTTAAAAATTCGAGTTCGGAGAGTTTAAGCGCCAAAACTGCCGTGCGCTGCTGACCTTGAGAACCAAACGAGCGCAAGTCACGTTGATTAATTAGCAGCTTAATATCGTCCAAATGCGGACCAAAAGAAGTTGAGCCGCGAATAATATCGATGCGCTGATTGTCAATTAATTTCTGTTGATACCATTTATTAACATCATTTAAAATATTGTCATTGCCTTCAGCGCCGTGAATTTCGTAAATGATATTTAGATTTTCAATGTGTGCAGAAATTTTTTTTTGAATATCATTAGCAATCAGATTTATTTTTTTGATAGCGTCCAGTCTTTTAGTAATGATTTTAATGGCAATATCAGCTAATTGCTCATTCCAAAGCGCCAATGAATCAATTTTGGTCTGTCCATCTTTGATGAGTTTAAGTAAAGAATTTCGCTGCGCCAAAACTTTATTGTAAGTCAACAGGTCAGCAAAATAAACCGGTGAGGCCTGTGAAATTTCTGCATCAAGGAATTTTCGTCGATTAGACGGCGAACCTTTGATTAAAAATAAATCTTCCGGTGCAAAGAGAACAGTATTAAAACGTCCAATTAGTTGTTTAATTCGTGTCGGCTGTTCATTAATCAATATACGCCGCTGTCTATCAGTTGAAATTTCAAAGGCGACAGTTTGCTCAACGCCTAATTTACTGAAAGTCAAATGTATAATCGCCTGTGACTGATTCCAACGAATTAAATCTGCCTCTTTAACTGCACGCTGAGAACGTCCAAGTGAGGAAAAATGTATCGCTTCCAATAAATTCGTCTTGCCTTGTGCATTATCTCCTAAGAAAACATTTACAATATTTTGAGGCTTTAATATTAATTCGTCGAAATTTCTAAAATCTTTGATCCGAATTTCAATTATCCGCAAATTTTTTGCCTTTCTAAATTAATCTTTTATCGTCGTTAAAAATTAATTCGTTCTAACCGGTGTAACAACATAAATAAAGTCGTCTCTGTCTTTTTCGCGAATATCAACTGGACTAAGCGACTTATTGAGTTTTATAATACATTCTTCCGTGTCAATAACCTTCAAAACATCGACAATATAGCGAACATTAAAGGAAATATCAACTGTTGGACCTTCAATTTTGGCGCTGATTTGTTCTTCAGCTCTGCCGACTTCTGGACTGTCCGAAGAAATATTAACGCCTTCCTCAGCCGAAAAGATAAAGCGAATAGTATTATGTTCGGTCTCTTTGGAAATTAAAGCCACGCGGTCAACCGTTTCCATAATTTCGTTGACATTGATAGTTGCAATGGTTGCTGACTCTTTCGGAATAACTTTATCATACGGTGGAAATTGTCCATCAATGAGGCGAGCCGTCATATAAATATTATCGAAAGTGAAGCTGATATTTTTTCTTGAACATTCAATTTTTACGGTATTGGACAAATCGGAAGTATCCAGCATTTTGAAAAGTTCCCAAAGAGTTTTTGAAGGCACGACGATTGGCGGCATGTCAACTTCCTCGTTGATTTTATCCTTCATCACGGCGAGACGATGAGTGTTAGTAGCAACCATTGAAATGGAATTGCCAACAATTTCAATGCAGCAGCCGGTAAAGACCGGACGGACTTCCTCATTAGCACAAGCGTAAGCAGTCTTGCGAATGAGATTTTTTAAAGTGCTGGCTTTCATTGAAAAACTCGAAAAAGTTTCCGGTGATTTAACTTTAGGAAAATCATCAATAGACATACTTAACAATTTAAAGTTAGCGCCGCCGGATTTAATATTTGCAACGTGTTGACTTTCATCGTGAGAAATGTTGACAATTTCGCCGGAAAGTTTGCGGACAATCTCCTGCAAATACTTACCGGTTAAGATAATTTCGCCTGGTTCTTCAGTATTCACCGGAATTTTAGTTATTATTCCTATCTCAAAATTGTTCGCCTGAAGTTCAAGAGTGCTGCCTTCGGCTTTCATATAAATTCCTGAAAGTATTGGCATTTGTGATTTATTCGATACTGCCTTTGAAACAATATTAAACGCTTCAATTAAGTCATTTTTTGAGCATGTGAAATTCATTAAAAAACCTCCAAATTATAAATTTTCAGATATATTGAAATATTAATATACAATCCCAATAAAGTCAATAAAAAAAACTCCACAAAATTGTGAAGCTACAATAATTATTTTTTTCATCGCGAATTTGTCTATTTTAATTTTATGTTTAAGTTTTTGGAATGACATGTTAATAATATAAAAAAAATTTAACAAAATTTGATAAAATGACGATAAATTCATTAGAAGAAAGTGAGGCGAAAAAATGGCAGCAACAACAAATTTGATGTCGATTATTTACATGCAGTCCACCGGATCAAAAGTGTCATCTTCAACACGTTCGTTAGAAACGGTTCAAAGACAGAATAACAATCTTAAAAGTAAAAACAATATGTCAAATAACAAAAGTTTTGGCAGTGTTTTTAATGAAGTAAATGACAGTTCAAATACAGACTACGCAAGTGAAATGGACAGAACTTCTACGGAATCTGTGCAAGATTTAAATGATCCGATAAATGCTGCAATAAAGAAGACATCCGCTCACGGAAAGAGCAAAAATACGCAGGATGCGCCTCAAAATGAAACTCAGCCGATTGAAAATGAAAATGTCAACGAGATTGAAGAAGATGAAGATTTTTCCAATCCGAAAATTACTTCGATGACTAATGATATATGGTCATTTGTTTCAATGGACGTTGATGAGCCGGTTATTGATGAATCTGCCGTTGAGCTGGTTGAAGACAGTAAGCCAAATTTGATGACGATATTGCCGCAATCTCAAGAAGCAGACAATAAAAGTCAAGATATGCTTAATTTGCTGTCTGGTCAAACTTGGAAAATCAAACCGCAGAATCAAACAATAACGCAAACTCAAGATAACCAAGTCAATTTAAGTAATCAAAATGTTCAGTTTGTAAGAATCAATCCAACTGAAACGGTATTAGAGCCAAAAATATCGTCAATTAATGTAAAAAATTCTACTACATTGATTGACGAATTGCAACCACAACAAGCAATACAAATTCAACAATCAGAGGAAAAAGTTTCAATTTTTCAAAACATACCTTTACAAAGACCAATAGAAAATTTGGTTACTAATTCTCCACTCAATCGACAGTTGGCACTTGACAATTTAAATCAGCCAATACAATCCCTTAAAGCATTGTCACAAACGCCATTGCAAGTACTGAATCAACAAACACAGCAAGTTGAATCGCAGGTGGAAATTCAGCCAGGTCAAAATCAACCTTTAGTGGTGCAAGGAGAAAATTTAGAACAACCAGCGCCATTACTTGTAAACGCGAATGATAATAATCAATTTGACTTTGTTGAACGAGTTACAAGTGTAAGTTTCGATACAGTAAATCAAGAACTTAAATCTGTTCAATTAACGCAGCAAACAGAACCTCAGCATCAACAGATAAGTCAACCACCGCAACAAGTTAATCAGCAATTACAACCGATTCAATCTCAACCACAACAAATTGAAAATCAACCAGTAATTCAAAATGATAATTCAATTCAAGTGCCTGTTGAAAACTCAAATGAAAACCAAACTGCTGTTGAAATCGAAGAACCGATAATTACAACTTCAAATGAATTAGGTACTATAAATCAACCTTCACAGCAAATTATACAATCGGTTAATCAGCAAGTACAGCAAGTTAATTTACAGCAACCAATTCAACAGTTGACAAAATCAGATGACAATCAAACTCAACCGATTTTACAACAGCCTGATAATTTCAACCAACAATTACAAACTCAAAATCAAAATTTAAATGGCAATCAACCGGAAATTGTAACACAAGACGAATTTGACATTCCAAATCAACAACCGCAGCAGATTAATCAACAGATGCAACAAGTTCAACAACCATATCAAGGTCAATTAAAAAATGTACCTCAAAATCAGTCGCAACAAACGGTTTTAACTCAAACAGCAACTTCTGAAATTGATGTGGAACAACCGTTGCAAGAATCAATTCATAATACAAGTTTAGATGATAATCGTAAGTTAGATGTACAACCGAGATTATCAATGACAAATGAATCGAAAGTTCCAAATCAACAAGCGCAGCAAATTAATCAGCAAATACAACAAGTAACTTATCAGCCACAACAAATTCAGTTGCAACAACAGCAAATTCAACATACAGCACCAGCGTCACATCAACAAAATCAACCGGTAATACAATCAGAAACTATAGAAGTGCCACAAGCTCAAGCAGTAGTTGCTGAAACTCAACCTGAGATTTTAACAAACCGTCAACAGTTGAATCAAATTAACACTCAAAATCAATTCGTTGTAGAGGCAGAATCAGACAATTCACAAATTGTAAATTCGGTGCAGCAATCTTCACAACAGCAGTCACAAAATAATTCACAACAGCAGTCACAAAATAATTCACAACAGCAGAATTTACAATCAGCAATGCAACAATCAAATATTTCTCAAGTCGAAACAGAAGAAGCTGCTCAATCCCAAACATCAACGGAAAATTTTGCTCATAATTTAGGTGCTGCATTAAATAACAACAATAATATTCAAACAACAAATACTCCAACAGATCCGGTTAATCAAGCTGCAGTAACAGCACGTGATGACTTTAACATTACTGGACAAATTGTCGAACATGCCAAAATGATTAGAACTCTCGACAATACTGAAATGGTAATTCATTTAAAGCCGGAACATCTCGGCGAATTGACTTTGAGAGTTTCCGTAACGTCTAATGGTGCCGTTAATGCTTCATTCCATAGTGAAAATGCACAAGTTAGGGCTATGATTGAAAATTCTCTTACGCAACTCAAAAACGAACTTTCCAATCAAGGTTTGAAGGTAGACAATGTTCAAGTGTCTGCACATCTTTCTGACGGCGGAATGATGAACGGCAAAGGTCAGCAGGCTTGGGAACAAAATCAACGTGGAAATAATAATAATGCTCGTATCGGTAGAATTAATAATATTAACAGAACTTCGTCAGAAATTGAAGATACAGCAGCAGAAGTTGTTGCCTCAACTGTTGAAAATACTGCAACTGCAGACGGAGTAGACTACAGAGTTTAATTTTTAGTTAGTTCCAGATTGGAGGAATACGAAATGGCAAATTCGTTAAATACAATAACCGTTGACGGCGTAACTTATGATGCTGAACAATATGCAAAAGATCATGCTACCAGTAAAAGAGGCGATGAACTCGGCAAGGACGCTTTTTTACAGCTTTTAGTTGCACAAATGAAATATCAAGACCCATTAGATCCGCAAGATAACAGCGAGTACATTGCAGAACTTGCAAACTTTTCTTCGCTTGAGCAGATGACTAACGTAGCTTCTAACCTTGAAAGCCTTTCTACAATCGTCAATAATATTGATACTTCGGTTTTAGTTGGTCAGCTGAGTTCAATGATTGGCAAGGCGATTAATTGGGACGAAGAAATCACAATTCCGACTGCTGACGGCAAGTCTACAACGCGACATGAAACTTTAGCCGGAATGGTTCAAGGTATTACAATGGCAGACGGTATCCCAAGAGTTATTGCTAATGTCAATGGCGATGTTTACACGATAGAAATTTCTGATATCACTAAAGTTTTTGAGGTTTACGAACAGAAAGACGAAACGAGCATCAACGAAGAAAATTCATCTTCAACTTATACTACTGCCACCTCAACAACAGCAAGTTCAGCTCCTACATTAGCAAGTTCTAGATCAAATCCTGAACCTACGGTAATGGGTACGTTTACAAATCCTTATTCAAGAATTGATACTTCCGTACAAACCTCAGCAGTAAATAATAATTCAATCCCAAAAAGCAATCCTAGTGTTATGGGACCTTTCACTTATATTTAATAAATAGAAATCTTAACAACCGAAATAAAATAAATCCTTCGCGTTTTGATTTATATCTGCGAAGGAATTTTTTTGTAAATTTTTACGCAAAAAAGACAGTTAAAACACTTTGCGCTATTGATATAACAGGTTCAGCCAAACCGACAAGCGTTGACGATATACTAAAACCTTTGTCGACGGATTCATCTGCAATGAGCGGTACAGTTGCCAAAACTTTTCCGCTATATTTTAATTCTGCATTACCGATAATTTGACCTTCTTTAATCGACGCAGTGACAATTTTCGGCAAGTTATAACTGACTTTTAGCATTTTGGAATCTTCATTTTCTAGCAGTGGAAAATTTAAATCTTCACGCGGTCTGACATGAATTAAGGCATTTTTTCCGTCTCTAACAAAAACGACTTTTTCAATTCGGTCCCGATTAATGCTTCTTGTCATTTTAACAACGCTGAAACCATAATCAAGTAATTTTGCAGCGTCTTTAAAACGAGTATCATTATCTGGAGAGTGCATAACCACAGCGATTAACTCGGTGTTTCCTCTGACTGCCGAAGCAGCAAGACAACCTCCAGCAGCTCTTGTCCAGCCGGTTTTAATACCGTTTGCACCGTCGTAAACGCCAATCAAATCGTTTGTTGTCTCAGCTTCGCTCCATTTGTCCGCCGGTGACTGCCAATGTATAATTGCTTTTTTCATTGATACGATATCACGAAAATCAGGAACACTCATACCATACATCGCAATTCTTGACATATCTCGTGCCGTCGAATAATGATTGTCATTCGACAGACCGTTTGGATTTGCAAAATGAGTATTTGTACAACCTAACTCGTATGCCTTATCGTTCATCATTGCGGCAAAATCAGCAATATTTCCGGCTATGGATTGAGCAATGGCAATAGCGGCGCCGTTATCAGAAACTAACATCATTCCAAGCATTAATTCTTCCGCTCTAATTACGTCGCCTGGTGTCCAATAAAAATTATTGTCTTCGGCATAAGCGGCTGTCTCACTGATTGGAACTAAAGTCCGTTTTGTCAAATTTTCCAAACCTAAAATGCAAGTCATCATCTTGGTCATGCTTGCCGGTGGTCTTACTTCGTCAGCGTTTTTTTCGTAAATAACGCGACCGGTAGTAGCTTCAATCAATATTGCTGAATCCGCTTGTATAATCGGTTTTTCTGCAGCCTCTGTAATGATTGATATATTTAGCAGCAGCATTATCATAATTATAATTCGCAAAATGTTCACCTCAAATTGATTTTAGATTTTTTATCAAACTGTCACCCCAATCACAAAGGCTATCAAGAATTGGAATGAGCGATTTGCCGCGATCGGAGAGAGAATATTCAACTTTTGGCGGCATTTGTTGATATTCCTTGCGATTGACCAAACCATCAGCTTCGAGTTCTCTTAGAGCACTTGTCAGCATTTTGTATGACATGTCACCGCCGAGATATTTTTTTATTGCATTATATCGAACAACTTTATATTCCATTAAAGCGTATAGGATAGGCACTTTATATTTGCCCTTAACAAGCGACCAGGCATAATAAAAACCTGTATTTTTAAAATCCTCATTGTTGATACATTGCTGCAAAAAAGTCACGCTCCTATTCTTACAATAAAGTGCGTTCTTGATAAGAATCATAATTGTGATATTATTATATTGCGTATGTTAAAACTTGTCAAAGGAGACTTAAAATTGAACAAGAAAATTTTAATTTTGAATGGCAGTCCGCGAGTAAAAGGTAATACTTCTGCGCTAGTTAATGAATTTACACGTGGTGCTGAAGAAGTCGGCTGTGAAGTTACAACATTTCAACTTGACAAAATGAACATTCATGGCTGCAAAGGCTGTTTTGGCGGCGGCAAAAATTTTGACCACCCTTGTGTTCAGCGAGACGACATGGATAAAATTTATCCGGTTTATCGCGAAGCTGACATCGTTGTTTTAGCGACACCGCTTTATTATTGGAATTTCAGCGGACAACTTCGCACGGCTTTTGACAGACTCTTTGCCGTTGCCGAATGTGATCCAAATTATCGCAATCCAAAAAAAGAAGCCGTCTTATTGATGGCGGCTGAAGGTTATGGTTTTGATGATGCGCTGCAATATTATCAGAATCTGATGAAACATCTCAACTGGAAAGATTGCGGTCATGTTCTTGCAGGCGGTGTCATGAAAGTTGGCGACATTAAAAATCACAAAGAACTCAATCAGGCTTACGAGCTTGGCAAAAAAATTGGCGGAAACAGTCTTTGAAGGGAAATTTCTTCATATATCAGCAGGTATTTTTATCTTGCTGGATATGTGATTAAATCAATAAAATACAGATTTTAAGGAGGAATTTTTGTGAAAAACATTTCTATTAAAGATTATGAGGAAATTAGAAAAGTTGCCCAACTTTACATCGACGGTGGCAACAAGGGCAGTGAAATTATGAAACCTGCTTTTCACAAAAATGCAACAATTAATGGCGATCCGATTCAAACACTTTTTGACGCAGTTGATAAGGCAGGCAAAGGTAATTCGACGGCTATCGTTGATGTGCTTGATGTCGTCAATGATGTTGCAGTAATTCGTATCACTATGGAAGATTGGCATGGTGAAGACTTCGTTGATTTTCACCTGATCAAGAAGGACGCTGACGGCTGGAAAATCATTGCAAAAGTTTTTACCCAAACGAATTAAATTTTTGACATAAATAAATCTTTAAATAATGATATAAGATTTAAGCAGCTCGCTGACAACGTTTGATTTTTCAACCAGGCTACGACGGTATGAGTTGTTATTTCCGGCTCAATCAACCGCTTGTAAATTAAATTTCCGTCCGTGAGTAAAGTTTTTGACGACATTGGAACCATTGATATACCTAAATTCATTTTCACCATGAGTAAATTTTGTACTATGCTGTCCGAAACACAAGTTATTTTAGGTTCAAAGCCAAGTCGGCGGCAATGAGTGATAAAAATTGACTTCCAACGCAGTGGTATAATCAACGGCTGATCCGCCAATTCAATAAATTTTACTTCGTCCTTAGCTTCTCCGCAAGCGTTTTGTTGATTCATGACCATTACCAGCGGTTCGTTTGGCAATACAAGTGATTCATAAATCATGTTGTCGACTTGTGTTCTCGTAATTGCTATTTCGATTAATCGAGTGTCGAGTAACTCTAAAATTCTTGCACCTTCACCTTCCCAAATTTCAAATGTAACACTTGGATATTTTTCATGAAAAGCGTTTATAAGTTCCGGCAAAATCATTGCACCAGATGAAATTATGGTACCGAGTTTTATAGAACCCTTTTCGCCTGAGCCAATTTCTGCAACCTCTCTAATGGTTCCGTCAATCATTCCGATAATTTTTTCAACACGATTATAAAATATTCGTCCGGCTTCCGTAAGGCGAATACGTCTTGAACCTCTCTCGAAAAGTGTAACTTTTAAAATTTCTTCAAGTCTTTTCATTTGCCGCGAAAGCGCTGGTTGTGCAACGTCTAATCTCTGTGCGGCATGACTTATATTGCCTTCTTCTACAATCGCGTAAAATGCACGCATGTCCTTAATGCCTATGCTGCTCATCAATATCTCATCTCCATTAAAGCAATACACATTTCAAAATATTTTGTATATTATATCACATTCAACAATAAAATACTTAAAAATTTTCAACAATCAAAAACACCGGCGCCGAATCACTATCAACGTCGATGTTTTTTTATTCAATTCAGCCAACTGCTTTGACTAAATTATTTTTTTAATTTTTATTTATGCTGCCTTGAGAAATTTTATATTACTTCTTCCAGACTTCGCCAACAGTTCTGTTGAGGAGAGGTTTGCGCTCATAAACAGCATTTTTGCCGAGTTCTTCTTCAATGCGAATAAGTTGATTGTATTTTGCCATACGGTCAGTTCTGCTGAGTGAACCGGTCTTAATTTGTCCGCTGTTGGTTGCAACTGCGATGTCAGCGATTGTTGCATCTTCAGTTTCACCGGAACGATGTGAAGTAACGGTGGTGTAGTTGTGACGATGTGCCATTTCGATTGCTTCGAGAGTTTCGGTGAGTGAACCAATCTGATTGACTTTGATGAGGATTGAGTTTGCAGCACCCATTTGGATACCTTTTTGGAGGAACTTGGTGTTAGTAACAAAGAGGTCATCACCGACGAGTTGGCAACGATCGCCAATTCTCTTTGTGAGTTCAACCCAGTTATCCCAGTCGTTCTCATCAAGACCATCTTCAATGGAGTCGATTGGATATTCAGTAATGAGGTGCTCAAGGAAGTCGATTTGCTCTTTTGCTGAAAGTCTCTTGCCGTTTGGATCTTTCTCCATACCGTCTTTGAGTCTCTTGTAGTCATAGAACCACTGACCGTTTTCATTGTAAGCAAATTCGGAAGCAGCGCAGTCCATAGCAATCTTAACATCTTCGCCTGGCTTGTAACCTGCTTTTTCAATAGCCTGAACGATAACGTTGAGAGCATCTTCAATACCGTCAAGTTTCGGAGCAAAGCCGCCTTCATCACCGACAGCAGTTGAAAGTCCGCGACCTTTGAGAATCTTTGCAAGGTTATGGAAAACTTCGCAACCCATACGGACAGCTTCTTTGAGGTTCGGAGCACCAACTGGACGAATCATAAATTCCTGGAAAGCGATAGGAGCATCTGAGTGAGAACCGCCATTGATGATGTTCATCATTGGAACCGGCAGTTTATAAGTATTGCAGCCGCCGATATAGCGATAAAGTGGAATACCGAGGAGATTAGCAGCAGCCTTTGCAGCAGCGAGTGATACGCCGAGAATAGCATTAGCGCCGAGTTTGCTCTTTGTTGGAGTGCCATCAAGTTCAATCATCTTATAGTCAAGTGCGCGTTGATTGAGTACGCAGTCGCCTTGCAGAGCCGGAGCAATAACGTTGTTGACATTATCTACAGCTTTCTGGACGCCTTTTCCGAGATAGCGACCCTTGTCACCATCGCGAAGTTCGAGAGCCTCATTTTCACCTGTGGAAGCGCCGCTTGGAACTGCTGCACGACCAATGACGCCGCACTCAAGAATTACATCTACTTCAACTGTTGGATTGCCGCGTGAATCAAGAATTTCACGACCGATAATTTTCTCAATTTTTGAAGCGTTCTTTTTACCCATTCTGCTAAATCCTCCAATCATATTAAAAAACCTGCGACAAAACTTATTTTGTCATTCAATGATTTAATTATAGCAGGTCTTTTATAAATTGCAAGTAATTTTCTAAAAATTTTCAAAAAATTTTATTGGCAGATTTTCACAGAACTGATTGACCTTCGGCTGAAAATGCACCAATGCTGAGACGATTTATTTTTAATCGATAAAGAATCCAAAATCAGTTAAAGATCGTTATAATTGACAATAAAAAACGCTGTACTTAATCAGCAGCGCATGTATAATATTTTGACACCTTAAGAACGACAGGCGGTTTCAATCCAAGCCCCAGAAATGGGGTGAGATTATGAGCAAATTCTTCTTTATGATCGTTGTGATCATCATCGTACTCCTGCTCACTAGTGGAAATGTCGCCTAGTCCCAATCTAGACGGTAACAGCTAGTTTAACTAAAACCAAGAAACTCAACGACGGGGCTGAAATCGTTTGTCACGGTGTCCGGAACGCTCTGCCAATCACAACAGAGCGTTTTGTTATATCTATTATATAATTCATATTGAGAATTTGCAAGAAAAAATTTAAAAAAACTTACTTATTATTTTGCTCTAAAATTTCGCGACCACCGATATTGAGCAAAATATTTGCCAGTTCTTCGCCTAAAAATTCAGCGTTGTTTATATCGCCAGCAATTTTATCACGAACAAATATTTGGCCGTCAAGTGAGGCAATTATCGCTTCGACGGTAATTTTTTTGCCTTCAACGTTTCCATAAACGCCAATCGGCACTTGGCAGCCACCTTCAACTATTCGTAAAAAAGCACGTTCAGCGGAAGTTGCAGCATGAGTTTCAAAGTCGTTCAAAAAATTTAATAGCTGTTCTAAATCGTTGTTGCCTTTGAGAATTTCAATCGCAAGCGCACCTTGACCAACTGCAGGCAAAATTGTTGAAGTCGGCAAAATTTCAGCAATTCGATTTTCATATCCCAATCGCTTCAATCCTGCTGCCGCTAAAATAATTGCGTCAAAATTACCTGCGTCCAGCTTCTTTAAGCGCGTATCAACATTACCTCGTAAATTTTCAATTCTTAAATCTTTTCTGATTGCCAAAATTTGAGCACAGCGCCTAAGACTTGAAGTCCCAATTTTTGCATTGAGAGGCAATTTTTTTAACGAATCATATTTATTACTGACAAAGGCATCAAATGGAATTTCACGTTTAGTAATGGCAGCAATTTTAAAATTATCCGGTAATTGAGCCGGAACATCTTTTAACGAATGAACTGCCAAATCAATTTTGCCTTGCGACATTTGTAATTCAAGTTCCTTAGTAAATAAACCTTTGCCGCCAATTTTTGAAAGTGGCGAATCCAAAATTTTATCGCCTTTAGTCGTCACATGAATTAACTCAACGTCAATCGACGGATATTTTTTTCGCAGTTCTGAGGCAATGAAATTTGCCTGCCAAAGTGCTAATTTGCTACTTCGTGTACCAATCCTAATTTTTTGCATATGTCAATTCGTCTCCTATGAATTAATTTTATAATCTTCGGCATGATTACGCCTAAGATTGCGCCGTGTTATGAAAAATGATATTGCTAGTGGAACACAGGCACCAATCCAGGCAAGCGGAGCCGCCATACAGGCACCAGCATAATCAAACATGTCAACTAAAACCAGTGCAGCAAAAATTCGCATAATTAGTTCCATAACTCCGGCAACAGTCGGAACAAAACTTTGACCTAAACCTTGCAAAGTAAATCTAAAGATAAATAAGAGCGATAAAATCCAATAACAACCACCGTTAATTATAAAAAATTGCTGACCATACTCGATGATCTTTTCCTGTCCGTCACCAACGAACAAATACATAACGTCTGTACCGAAAATAACAAGCAGTACGGCTATAACAATGCTGAATGAGCAGGACATATAAACGCATTTTTTGACACCTTCGGCAATTCTTGTAAATTTTCGAGCGCCGTAATTTTGTGCCGTGTAAGCCGCCATTGCTACACCGAAAGACATCATAGGCATGACGGCAATTCCGTCAACTCTCATTGCAGCAGAAGTAGCCGCAACGGCAATAGGTCCAAGTCCGTTTAGTGCACTTTGCAGAACAACGGCACCAATCGCAATTATTGAGGATTGAAAACCCATAGGGAAGCCGATTCTGATATGTTCCCAGAGAATTTTTTTATCAAAAGTCCAATCTTCGCGATGAGTGTGCAAAATAGGTACTCTTTTTTTGATATAAATAAAGCAAATTATATTACCAATAGTCAAAGAGACTATCGTCGCAAGTGCTGCGCCTGGTATTCCGCCGTCGAGGATAATTATTGCAATCGGTTCCAATACAATATTAATGCTCAAAGTTGCCGCTTGAATTACCGTCGGCATTTTGCTGTCACCTAGCGCACGAATCAAATTTGTCTGCATTTGAATTATTACAAACATTATCATTCCGCCGTAGATGATTGAAATGAACGAATAGGCACCTTCGATTATTTCCGGCGGTGTATCCATAAATATCAACATGTCTCGACAAAAAGTTACACCTATAATCGTCAGCACAATCGCCGAAAAAATTGCAATAATTGTGCATGCAACAACACTTTTACGAATACCGGATTCATCTTTTGCGCCAAATCGTTGACCGGTATAAATTGATAAGCCGCTGGTTAAACCCATGACAAAACCGAGCATTAAAAACATCAAAGAACCTGTACAGCCGACTGCAGCAAGTGCATTAACGCCTAAAAACCGACCGACTATCAACGTATCAACGAATCCGTAAAGCTGCTGAAAAATATTTCCGGCAATCAATGGCAGCGTAAAGAAAAATATTAATTTAGTCGGTTCTCCTTCGGTTAAATCCTTTACCGCACCGTTTTTTACTTTTGACATAATTACCTCTCGCATTAAAAAACTGAAACATTATAATATATATCTTAATAAAAATTTTTTGTCAATAATTTATTTTGCTTTATTAATGAATTTGAGTTATAATATAAATATGAAGATGATTCATTTTTGAGAAGGTGAAAATTTTTTGAGTTATCCTATCAATCTCAATGTTGAGGATAAAATTTGCGTCGTACTCGGCGGCGGACATGTTGCATTCAGAAAAATTTGCGGATTAATTGAAGCAAACGCAAGGATAATTTTAATTGCGCCTGAGATTTGTTCCGACATAAAAAACCTCGTCGACATTAATCAAGTTGAATGGCGTCAACAAAATTACTCAAGCGGCTGCATACCTAACGGATTTATTTTTATTGCGGCGACAAATGACGAGGAAGTTAATAAACTTGCAGCAATGGAAGCGGCGAAAAAAAACATGCTTGTAAACCAGGTTACAAATAAATCTGCAAATTTTACTATTCCGTCAGTGATTCGTCAAGGCAATTTAACGCTGACAATTTCTACAGAAGGATTATCACCGGCACTTTCAAAATATATTCGCCTGTATCTTGAAAATCAATTTAACGAAAACTTCGCAATATGGCTTGAGCGGCTGTCAAAAATCAGAGACGAAGTTAAAAATAAAATAAAAACTGTCCAAGAGCGTGAACAGTTTTGGCGAAATGTGATGAGCGATGAAAATTTTTTATTGGTACAAAGTGGAGAACTTGATAAAGCAGAGGTGAATATTTGCAATGCACTTAACAGTTATCGGAGTAAATCACAAGACGGCTCCTATTGATATACGTGAAAAATTTTCCATTTCAAAAAATTTAATACAACAAGGACTGCAAAATATTGATAACTATAGTGGATTAAATGAAGCGGTGATACTTTCGACTTGTAACCGCACCGAATTTTACGTGACTTTTGATTCTTCTGATGATTCGGCAAAGAAATTTATATTTGATTTGACCGGCATTAATTGTGATATTGAAGAATATTTTTACGAGTTTAAAGGTGTTGACTGCATTAGACATTTGTTTAAAGTTGCTTCCAGTTTGGATTCGTTAATTTTAGGCGAAGGACAAATTTTGTCGCAAGTCAAGGCAGCTTACACAATGGCTAAAGAAAATTTTACAACGAGCACCATTTTAAATACCTTATTTAATCGTGCGATTGCAACCGGCAAATTAGTGAGAACCGAAACGAAAATTGCTTGCAATTCAGTTTCCGTAAGTTATGCTGCCGTTAAACTGGCTAAAAATGCTTTAACTACACTCAAAGGCAAAAAGGCATTGATTTTTGGTGCAGGAAACATGGCGCAGTTGACGGTACAACATTTAATATCACAAGGAGTCGAAAAAATTTACATTGCGAATCATCATATTGAACGTGCCATTGAGCTGGCAAATAAATTTGACGGTGAGGCTGTCGAATGGTCAAAAGCGTTGGAAATTGCCGTTGATGTTGACGTGATTGTAACTTCAACCGGTGCGCCTCATTACGTCGTTAAAACCGAACCGGCAAAAAAACTCATGCAGCAGCGAAATTATCGCAAGCTTTTTATCATTGATATCGCCGTTCCTCGTGATGTTGAGCCGGAAGTTGGAGATATTGAAGGCGTAACGCTTTATAATGTGGACGCTCTTGAAGAAATTGTCGATGAAAATATAAGCCGGCGTCAAGAGGAATCGAAATTGGCAAAAAAAATAATTGATGAGAATGTTGAAGCTCTGGTCGAAAGATTTAAATATTTGTCATTTCAACCGCTTATGGCGTCATTATCGGAACGTGCCGAAAATATTCGACTTCATGAAATACACCGTGCAGCATCAAAACTGCAAAATTTAACCATTGAAGAACAGCGAGTTATAGACAACATGACAAAAATGATCGTAAGAAAACTTTTGAGAATACCCATGATGAATTTAAACGCTTCAGCCGGAACGCCGGAAGAAAAATTTTATACTGATGCAATGAAATCGCTATTTTTTAGGTCATGCTGATAAATTTAATATTGTAAAATGGCGTTAATTTCCTTTTGAATCTTGTTAAGTGAATTATTTAGAGGAATTGTGCCGTTGATAATTTTGAGAATTTCATTATCAGCATACAGCATTGCAGAATCATAATTTTTGAATTTATACGGCATAATTGATTCGTCCATTGCAGCGCTTATGTCTGTCGGCGTCATGGCATTATTTTCTGTTGAATCCCATGAAAATATATCCTGTGCTTTGGCAGAAATTATAATATCTCTCCTAACTGGTAGAGATTGTGATTTTTGAAGGATCATTTGTTGCGTCTTTTCATCGTAACAAAGATTTTTTATAAAATTCCATGCCAGGTTTTTTTGCTCACTTTTGGCACTTATTCCAACCAATAAAACGTTTAAAATCGAAATATTGCCGCCTGAAGGTCCTGCCGGCATTTTTATACAGTCCCATTCAAATGAGGTATATTTTTTTATTCTCCAAGGATATGGCTTGTATGTTTTATATTCGGCAAATGTAAATGGTCTGAACGCCACTCGTCCTATGTCAAAATCTTTTGAAGATACCTCGTAACCGTTATTGATATTTTTCAAATTAATTATAAATTTTAACACTTCTTCCATGCGTGAATCTGCAAAATATGAATTTTTGCCGTCTTCGCTAAATAAGTCAACACCATTTGATATTGCTGCCTGTCTCCATGAATAATCATAATAACCAAACTGGTCAATCATTCCGTCGCCGTCAGTGTCTTTGGTTACTTTCCGGCAAATTTCTAAAAAGTCATTCCAATTCCAATTATTATTAGGAATGCTTATTCCTTCTTTTGACAGCAAAGTTTTATTGACAAACATAAAAGTCAAAGTGCTTTCACACGGCAAAGCATACAATTTATCCTCAAATTTTCCAAAATTAAATGCCGCAGGATAATAAACATTTGAGTCGAAATCATTATCATTTTTTATAAAGTCACTTAAATTTATTAATGCGCCCATAGAAGCATACAAATTAAAGTCATCGGACAATATGAAGAATACATCAGGTTCGTTTCCTGATATAAACTGTTCCGCAAGCCATTCGCTGTAATCTTCTTTTTTTATGCCGCTGACATATTTAACTTTGACATTTGGATTTTTTTCCTCGAAATTTTTTATAACTTCGTCAATTATTGCATAGGTTTCACCTTGTGGCACGTTCCAATTATTGCCTGCAAATATGCCAATTTTTAATGTAATCGGCTGCTGTTGCATTCTAAAATATATTGCAAATATCAGAATTGCTGCGAGGAGTATTGAAAGCAATATACATTTTTTTTGATTTTTCATTTGACATCAATCCAATTTTAAAGCTAAACCTGTTTGTACTGACCATATTGCAAGCTGCGTTCGATCTCGTAAATGTAGTTTCGACAATGTGGCACTTAAACTGTTACGCACGGTTCCTTCAGATAAAAATAATTTCTCTGCAATTTCCTTGTTTGATAAGCCATTGCCAACTAAATGTGCAATATTTCTTTCAGTATTGTTAAGTTCTTTTACGTCGTCTTCGTCAACTTCAATGGATATATTGACTTGTGCCATTTGATTGAACAACTTAACAACTTTGTTAAGTATATTCGAATTTAAAATCGAATTGCCGGACATAACTTTTTGAATAGCCGCCGTCAATTCCTGCACAGAACAACCTTTTAGCAAATATCCGCTTGCACCATATTTAAGCGCATTATAAATGTACTCGTCATCATCAAAAGTTGTCAGTATAATGATTTTAACATTCGGATATTTTTCCTTGACGGATTTTGTGCATAAAACGCCATCAAGTTCAGGCATGCGAATATCCATTAAAATTATATCCGGTACATTTTTTTTGAGAATTTCCAGCACTTCTACTCCATTTTCGGCTAATCCTATTACCTCCATATTGCTATTCATATCTAAAACGATTTTTAAACTCTCACGTATTAATTCTTGGTCGTCAGCTATCAATATTTTTACCATGATTAACCTCCAAATTTAGCGGAATCATCGCTTCAACAATAAAACCTTCATCACTCCAATAATGAATGCTTCCATGCAATAATTCGAGTCTCTCTCTCATGTGTTTAAGTCCAAAGCCGTGCTTAACGTTTTCACAGCCTTGACCATTGTCAGCAATTACAATCAATAAATATTTTTCGTTACCGCCAATCGTAATTGTGACCTTTGTTGCATGACCGTGACGATTCGCATTTGTTATACATTCCTGCAATACTCGATAAATTACGTCTTCCTGGTCTTGACGCAAATTATCTGACCAACTGAAAATATCAAAAATAATTTCCATGCCGGAGGATTCGGAATAATCCTTTGTCATTTGCATTAACGCCTCTTGAAATGGCAATTTTTCTAAGTCGTCAGGACGCAGCTTTTTTACTGAACGGCGCACGTCAACAATACCTTTTCTTGCCGTATCACGAATTTTATTGAGTTGCTTTTTGGTAATTTCCGGTGCAGAATCCAAAGTTATAATGCAGGCGTCAAGACCGGCAGCAATTCCTGTCAGTGAATGTCCTAGTGTGTCGTGAATCTCTCTTGCAAGGCGGTTTCTTTCACGTGTCTCTGCCATTTGCTCAACTTCTATTGCATATGCTCTCAATCTTTGATTTGCTTCTTCCAATCGCTCATTTAGCAATCTGATTCGTTCTTTCTCCTCATGTTTGTTTTTGACGAGCATTATTAAGTAAAACACGAAGATTATAATATTTATCGAGTAAAAGGTGTTCTTTAACGCCAGAAGTATCGACTGCGTAGCCACGTTATAATATGACACATAGGCGTCAAACGATATGATTTTTGCTTGAAATATCGCCATGTTATAATTTGCAATGAAATACAGGCAAATCATCGCGGCTAAAAGTGTGTATTCCTGGTGATGTCCTTCATATCTGAACATTAAATCTGCTACAATCAATAAAACGATTCCGTCATATGACAAATTTAAAATTCGCAACAGAAACATACAAATTACTATCTCCGTTGCGAACAACATGTATCGCCAAAGGTTTTGCTTAATCTTCCTGTAGATCATGCTAACTATTATTAATGCCAAAAATGACAAAACGGAAGTATAAATCATTGTCAGCGAAGACGTTGGAACTGCGTTTGCGTACTCTAAAAATGAACGTGCAACCATTGATTGATTGATTTTTTCCTGCGTTATGCACATGAAAGCCATAAGAGCGAAAATCACAAAACCGTTGTAGATGTAGAGTAATTTGTGCATATCAACAATAGTTACATGTTTAAACAAATTTAATCCCAGCCTTCTATGTCATTAATTTTGATATTTTCAGCAGAAATCAGCTTTGTAGGCAGTTGAATGAGTTTTTCGACTTGCTCATTATTAAAAATCCTGTAAGCTCTGTCGGCGGCGATTTTTCCGATTCGTCGCGGTGATTGTCCAGCAGTCGCCGTCATTCGGTGCGAATAAATCATCTCTTTAGTCTCAGGAACGCCGTCAACGCCATAAACGAGTACATCGCCAAGACGATTGACATTTTGCAGCGCAGCGATTGCGCCAAGTGCAGCAGGATCATTGAGAGCCATTACAATATTAACTTCAGAATGATTTTTAATAATATTGTCCATTGCCGGCATTGCAATTTCTAACTGTCCTAAACATTCAGCCTCAGCGACAATCTCAAAATTAGGATTTTCAGCAATTTTATCCAAAAAGCCTTGCATTCTGTCAATAGACGAGCGTGCCTCCGAATGCTTTAATAAGGCGATTTTGCCGCCGGAACTGTGACTTATTAAATGCTCTGCACATTGCGAACCGGCGAGGTAATTATCAGAAACAACGGTGCAAACTACCAAATTGTCATCTTCGACATTTGTATCAATGGCAATGACCGGAATTTTAGCATCATAAGCCAGCTTTAACGCAGGTTCAATCTTTGTCCAGTCAACAGGATTTATAAAAATCAACTCAACGCCGTCATCAATCAAATTTTGAATCTCCTCAATCTGTTTTTCGACACTCAAAGCAGGATTTCTTGATATTAAAATATCGCCATGATTTTCAACGGTAGTGCGAATTTCCTCATCAATGACTTCGTAAAATGGATTATTAAGCGTCATATAAACTGCGCCGATTTTCCTACGATGTTCGTTTTGCTTCATTGAACAATCAATTTGCATAAAATTGTAAAATATTGCCGAAATTATTACTGATAAAATCACAATAGCAGCTAAATAAATTTTTCTTTTCATTTAATCAAATTTTTCTTGACGAGATAATTATAAATGCCGTCATTTTCGTTTGAATCGGTAATATCGTCAGCAAACTTTTTGACACCTTCCGGCGCATTGTTCATGGCAACGCCGCAGCCTACAAATTCCAACATCTCAACGTCATTATAATTGTCACCGAATCCAATCGCATTTTCGACGCCAAAACCGTAATGCTTAATTAAAACGTCAATTCCGACAGCTTTTGATACGGATTTATCCATAATTTCAAGCAAAATATCAGACGAGCGGACGACATTTAAATTTTTAAAAGTTTTGCCAAGTTCCAATTCCATTTTTTGACAAGTCGGTGGTTCACTCATCACTAAAATTTTATTTGGCGCAATATTATTATTGATAAGTTCGTTAAAATCAGCATTTTCAGCAGCCGCGCTTGTAATATTCATTTCACGTATTACGCGCTTATCTTTAACGTCCTTGACAAACCAATGACGACCTGCATAATAATTTACAGTGACATCAGGATATTTATTCGCAATTTCTTCCAAAACATTTTTAGTCGAGATCGTATCAATCGTCACATCGTGAAGAATTTCTTGACCTTCAGTTAAGACGAAAGCGCCGCTGTAGCTGATAATTGGAATTTTTACGCCGATTTTATCTGTTATTGGATAAATTGCTTCTGGCATTCTTGCACTTACAAGTACGAATTTAATGTTTTGAGTTATTAATGATTTAACTGCCTGTTGAGTTTTAGCAGTTACTTGATGAGCATTGTTTAAAAATGTTCCATCTATGTCGGAAAAGACGATTTTTATTGCCATTTAAAATTCCTCCAAATATTTTTTTTAATTTTAACATTTTGTGTCATAAGTCTCAAGTTATAAATGTCAGAAAAATTAAAAGGACTCCGCATTTGTTAGAGTCCTTCTTAGTTAAAAAGTATAGTATTTACGAATAATATTTATTTAAACCATGGCTGGTGGTTATCTTATTAAGCAAACAAGCCGATTGCATAGCCGACAATACCGATAGCAAATAATCCAATGATAATAAGCAATGGATTCATGCCTCGCTTGAGGAGAGCCATACATGCAAAAGTCATCAAAAGTGCAACAATACCAGGCATTAAGCTATCGAGAATTGTCTGCAAAGTTGTTACAACATGATCGCCCATAGCATTATCATATTCAGAAATGACAAGCGGCATGTTGACAGTTGTCCACTTTGCAACAAGTGCACCCATAACTAACAAACCGAGAACTGACGCGCCCTCTGTCAAGAAGTGCATTTCATTACCGCCGATATTTTCGACGAGCTCGGTACCTTTTTCATAACCATATTTTACGCCATACCAATGAGTGGCAAGACGAATTGCGTTAAATGCAAGGAAGAAAATCAACGGACCAATAAGTGAACCTGTAAGAGCAATACCAGCACCAAGTGCCGCCAAAACAGGACGAATTGTTCCCCAGAAGATAGGATCACCAACACCGGCAAGCGGACCGATAAGACCGACTTTAACACCGGAGAGCGTAGCAGGAGAAATGTCTGCACCGTTAGCGCGTTTTTCCTCCATTGCACCGATAATACCCATAATTGCTGCCGCAACAAATGGCTGTGTGTTGAAAAATTCCAAATGACGCTTTAAAGCTGCCTTCAATTCTTCTTTGCTGTCACCGTAAACTCTTTTAAGAATCGGCATCATAGCACAGCAGAATCCCATTGACTGCATACGTTCAAAGTTGAAGGAGCCAAGCAAGAAGTTGGATCTTACAAAAGTCCAAAACAAATCATCTTTAGTAACTTTTTTATCTGCCATTAAACTCACCCCTTCTTACATCAAATCTGAGTCGTCGATGTCGTCACCTTCGACACCGCCGCCGCCACCGGTTTTAGCTGCTTCCTCAATGGCAATATCCTTCTGCATATCCTTAATATGGAAATATGCACAAATTGCACCGATAGCACCGAAACCGATAAGGTTGACATCAGTAAAGACTGCAATCAAGAAACCAAGAAAGAAATAAACCATGAGTTTCTGAGCATTCATAAGATTGATAACCATTGCATAACCGACGACAACGATAAATCCACCGGCGACCTGTAAGCCGCGAGTGATAACTTCCGGAATAGAATTAAGTGCATTATTTACAACATCAGTACCGGCAACCATAGCAATAGCAACAGTTGGAATTGCAACGCGCAATGCTTGGAGTAAAAGACCGGCAACGTGACACATCTCAATACCGCGCAAATTAGCTTCCTCAGCGTATTTATCAGCCAAATGCTGGAAAAAAACGGTAATAGTGCGGACGAAGATTGTTAAAACTTGACCGGCAGCAGCAAGTGGAACAGCAAGAGCAATACCAGCGCCGATAGATTGATGACCGACAATAACGAGAACGGTTGAAACCGTTGAGGCAAGAGCAGCATCAGGAGCCATAGCTGCACCGACATTCATCCAGCCCAATGCCATCATTTCAAGAGTACCGCCAAGAATAATACCTGTTGTAATATCTCCAAGAACTGCACCTGTCATTGTACAGGCGATAATAGGACGGTGAAATTGAGCTTCGTCAAGAACTGACGCCATACCAGCAATCGCCGCAACAATGAACAGCATAATAAGTGTCATTGTAGACATCTTTGAGACACCTCCAAATTAATGGTTTAAGGTTAATTGGTAATGGGTAATTGATTTATTAAGCTATTTCGGAAAAAATTACCCACTGCCAATTATCACTTTTCAATTAGTCAAGATTAATATAATTAATTATGCAAGACCTTTGGACTTGAGAGCATCCATAGCGTCGACTTTTGGATCGTTAGCAAGTTTACGCATTTCAACTTCAATGCCCATGCCGACGAGTTCTTTAATTGCCTTAACATCATCAGCATTAACTGCAACGGCTTGAGAAATCATTGTATCGCCGTCTTTAAAGCATTTGCCGCCAAGATTGACGGATTTAAACGGAATACCGCCTTTGACAGCACGGACAACATCAGCAGGATTCGTAAAGAGGAACAAGGTTTTAAAGCTTTCATACTTTGGATTTTTGTAAGCCTCAACCGCCTTATCAACTGGTACGACGTAGCCTTTGAGTCCTGGAGGAACGACTTGCAGGAGAAGTTTTTTGCGAAGTTCATCTTTTGCAACTTCATCACTGCAGCACATGATACGATTGCAGCCGGTAACTTTTGACCAGACTGTTGCAACTTGACCGTGAATGAGACGGTCATCAATACGACAGAAAGCAATTTCCATAAAAAAAACTCCCTTCATTAAATAAAAATTAACAATCTATTTGCCAAGCAAATATTCAAATTAGAGTTCGTCATCTTCGGAACTTGCATTGAGACTCTCGTAAGAAGCTGTCATTGCTCCATCTTTGCAGGCATTAACCGCCTGTTCCATGAGTTCGGCAATAGTTGCAGAGCCGTCATCAGCATCTTGAGCCGAAGACATCGCAATTAACATTGGAAGATTGACACCAGCGACAATGCCATAATTTTCATTATTAGCAACGATTCTGCAAGCTGCATTGTAAGGACTTCCGCCAAGCAGGTCATTCAAGAACAATACTCTGTCAGGATTGCCGAGTTCTTTAATGGCCTGTTCATACTTTGCAACTACATCATCTGGACCTTCACCTGGAACAAGCGTAACTGCCTTGAGATTTTCACGCTTGCCGTAAATCATCTCAAGTGATTGCCTAATTCCAAGTGCAAATTCACCATGAGTACCAACAATGATTCCAAACATTAAAATCATCCTCTCAATTTAATTATTTAGATTATATCAAAAGCAAAAATTAAATCATTTGTTAAAAATCATAACTTTTCAGAAGTTTTAAAGACATTTATAATAATTCAATATGACATTTGTAATAATATTACAATCAAGTTTAAGTTAAATTTAAATCGTGTTTTTATTATACAATGTTACAAAATTTTATACAAGTGATTTTTAAAAAAAATGAAAAAAAACTGTAAATGATTGACTGTACAATTTTATTATAAGCTAAATTGACATCTCCCCACGCCTAAAGGCGGGGGATTCTTGAGTAACTAAACTAGCTTAATTCTCAAAGGACTAGCCAAAAGTCCCCTACCCTGTTACCCG
>CAJOHI010000002.1:0-42569 GCA_905234365.1 uncultured Selenomonadaceae bacterium
TTACCAATTATCATGGAAGTTTAATATCAATGCAAAATTGATGATGCAGAATGAAGAATTTGAAATTTAATTGCAATTCACTCTACGTTCTGCATTTTTTGATTTTGGTTTTGAGTTTACAGATTGGAGTACAATTCAAATGAAGCAATTTATAGTTGATGCGTTCACCGATAAAGTATTTGCAGGCAATCAAGCAGCAATTTGTGTCCTTGATGATTGGTTGTCTGACGAAATGATGTTAAACATTGCAGGAGAAAATAATTTTTCAGAAACGGCTTTTACCGTAAAAGAAGGTGACGATTATCGTTTGCGCTGGTTTACGCCTGAAACTGAAATGGACCTTTGCGGTCATGCTACCCTTGCAACGGCTTATGTAATATTTGAGCACTACGATTTAAATATTGCGACAATTACTTTTAAAACTTTGAGCGGTGATTTAATTGTAAAAAATAAAGGCGATTTGTACGAAATGAATTTTCCGGCTTATAAATTCAAACATGTTGAAGTAACAGACGCAATGGAAGAAGCATTGGGTATTCGTTTTGCTAATGATTTTGGATTCTGAAGATGCAGTTAAAAATCTCAAACCTAATCTTAAGAAATTTACTAAAATTGATGGATTGATTCAAGCTGTAACCGCTAAAGGCAGCGATTATGACTGTGTATCAAGGGTTTTTGCACCGAAAATCGGAATCAACGAAGACCCAGTTACCGGCTCAACTCACTGTTTAATTGTTCCTTACTGGACTGCAAAACTTGGCAAGAACAAGTTGACGGCATTTCAAGCATCAAATCGAACAGGCATTTTATATTGTGAAATTTCCGATGATAGAGTAAAAATTTCCGGTAAGGCTTCTTTGTACTCCATTTCTGAAATATTGCCGCATTTGAAATAATTTTAGGAGGCTTATTGCATGAAAAAAATTGTTGTAATTCCTGGTGATGGAATTGGTAAAGAGATAACGGACAGCGCTGTTGAAGTTCTCAAAAAAGTTGACGAAAAATTTAATCTTGATCTTGAATATGAATTTCATGATGCCGGCGGTACAGCTTATGATAAATTTGGCGAACCGTTGCCGGCTGAAACTCTTGAAGCTTGCAAAAAAGCTGATGCCGTACTTTTCGGCGCTGTTGGCGGTAACAAATGGGATAATGTCAAAGCTGAATTGCGTCCTGAGCGTGCAATTCTCGGATTACGTAAAGGTTTAGGACTTTATGCTAATCTGCGTCCGGTTAAAGTTGTTGACGCTCTCGTTGACAATTCGCCACTTAAAGCGAATTTAGTTAAAGGCGTGGACCTGGTCATTGTCCGTGAACTTGTCGGCGGAATTTACTTCGGCGAGCGTTGCGAATCAGAAATTAAAAACGGTTCTGAACGTGCTTGGGATTTGGAAAATTATTCAGTACCGGAAGTTGAAAGAATTACTAAACTTGCATTTGAGACAGCAAAGATTCGTCGCGGTAAATTGACTTCTGTTGATAAAGCTAACGTCTTGGCAACTTCAAGACTTTGGCGCCGCACTGTTACAAAGTTGTCGGAAAACTACAGCGACGTTGAGTTAAATCATCTCTATGTTGATAACTGCGCAATGCAACTCTGCGTTAATCCGAAACAATTTGACGTAATTGTAACCGGCAATCTTTTCGGCGACATTTTAAGCGATGAAGCGGCAGTTATCGGTGGTTCAATCGGCCTTATGCCTTCTGCGTCGATTGGTGAATTTACAAGCCTTTATGAGCCAATTCATGGCAGTGCACCGGATATTGCTGGAAAAGGCATTGCCAATCCAATGGGAACGATTCTTTCGGCGGCAATGCTGCTGCGCTATTCACTTCACGAAGAAGAAGCGGCGAAGGCAATCGAAAATGCTGTTGATAAAACACTTGATGACGGTTTCCGGACCGCAGACATTTACAGCGACGGCTTTAAAAAGCTGAGTACGGTTGAGACTACTCAAGAAATTTGTAAGCGTCTTTAAATGTTGAATCGCATTTACGGAAGTGATTTAATTATGAATGGAACAGCTTCTTATTCTTCAGAAAGGCGCAATAGATATGAATTAATCAACGGTGAAACCTATATGATGTCTAGTCCTGGTGTCAGCCATGTAAGAGTCAACGGTAATCTTCATAAAATTTTTGGAAATTATCTGGCAGGTAAACGCTGTGAACCGTTTAATCAATTTAATGTCTTTTTCAGCGAAACGGATCATTTTATTCCAGATGAGATTATCGTTTGTAATCCTGATATCGTTGAAGATGACGTTGTTCATGGCACTCCTGACTTGGTTGTTGAAATTTTATCTAAATCAACAGCACGCAAAGACAAGAATGAAAAATTTTTTAAATATGAACAGTATGGTGTTAAGGAATACTGGATTGTAGATCCATTTAGCAAATCCGTTGATGTCTATCATCTCATTAATGATAAGTTGGTACGCGACGAATTTACTTACGCTTTATATACCGATATTGAATTTAAGCAGCTTGATGAGGAAGAAAAAGCCGAATCAAAATTTTATATTAAAGTTTCGATTTATGATGATTTTTATGTTAAACTTGACGATATTTTTGATCGCGTTAAATAAAAGCGAATTTATAAAGGCAGTGATAATATTATGAGAGGTGCACAAGCCGTTGTTGAGTGCCTCAAAGAACAAGGCGTTGATACTCTGTTTGGTTATCCAGGCGGAATGATTTTGCCACTTTATGATGCACTTTACGACGATAAGAGTATAAATCAAATTTTAGTAACGCATGAACAAAATGCAGCACACGCGGCAGACGGTTACGCAAGAGCAACCGGCAAAGTCGGTGTCTGCATTGCGACAAGCGGTCCAGGTGCTACAAATTTGGTTACAGGAATTGCAACGGCTTTCATGGATTCAATTCCAATCGTTGCAATAACTGGACAAGTTGATACAAATTTACTCGGTCGCGACGCATTTCAGGAAACTGATATTTTGGATATAACTATGCCTGTTACTAAGCATAATTTCAAAGTTAAAGATGTCAGACAATTAGTCTCAACGATTCGCCAGGCTTTTGAAATTGCAATGAGCGGCCGTCGTGGTCCGGTACTTGTTGACATACCGCGTGACTTATTTTTTGCCGAAGTCGATTATAAATATGAATCGCCGCCGGAAAAATCCAAAGGTAAACCGGATCCTGATTTTTTAATATGTGCTGCGGAAGCTGCTGACGAAATTGTTAAAGCCGAAAGACCTGTTGCGATCGTCGGCGGCGGTGCAATAAGTGCCGGTGCATCAAGAGAAATTATTGACTTCATTGAAAAATTTGACTTGCCGGTTGTGCAAACGCTTATGGGTTTAGGTGCTGTGCCGCGTTCACATTCGCAAAATCTTGGATTCGCCGGTATGCACGGACAGAAAGCGGCAAATCATGCGATCGCGGCGGCCGATTTAGTCATTGCGATTGGCAGCAGATTCGGCGACCGTCAAACTGGAAACTTGAGCAAGTATACAAAAGGTAGAAAATTTATTCATATTGACATTGATCCTGCAGAGATTGATAAAAATGTTGGAAATAGTCTCGGACTTGCCGGAGATATGAAGACGATTTTAAAACTCTTAATGAGACACGAAGCGCCTCAAAAGCGCAATGATTGGTGGCGTCAAATTGATTCGTGGCTTGATGAATACGATTATGATTATCAAGTGAGTCGATTAACCGTACCTTGGGCAATGAATCAAATTGCAAAAAAGACTGCAGGAAAAAGTTTTGCATTTGCAACAGATGTCGGACAACATCAAATGTGGGCGGCATTGCATTTGAGGATTGAAGAACCGCGAACCTGGCTGACAAGTGGCGGTTTAGGTACAATGGGATTTGGATTACCTGCGGCAATGGGTGCTCAGTTGGCTTATGGAAAAAGTCGCCGAGTGATTTCAGTGACAGGCGACGGCGGAATTAAAATGACGGGCAATGAATTTTACACTATTGCAAGATTGAAATTGCCGATTATTTCGTTGATTGTCAACAATACAAGTCTTGGAATGATTCGGCAACTTCAAAAGGTTTTTTATAAAGATCGTTACATTGCCTGCGAATTTGATTATCAAATGGATTATGTTGCCTATGCTCAGAGTTTTGGTATTAAGGCAGTAGCGGTATCAACTCAAGAAGAATTTGCACAAGCACTTGCAAAGGCTATTGAAGATACCGATAATCCACGTGTCATTGTGCTGAATGTTTGGCGCAGTTTTGTCGAACCTATGATTAAAGGCGGCGCAAATATTAACGAATTTGTTGATTTTAAATAATATAAGGAATTAAAAGGCGCTAACTATACGCCTAGTCGCACGTCAGGTGCGGCTTTTAAATTTAAGAAATGAGGAGATTATGGACAAATTTAAATTAACAGTATTTCTCGGAGCCTTAGCAGCATTGGCACCGCTTTCAATGGATATGTATTTGCCGTCGCTGCCATTAATGCTCGAAGAATTTAACGTTGAGCCAAGTTTAATTCAACTGACGTTGACAATGACAATGGTCGGAATGGCAATAGGACAAATAGTCGCCGGACCAATAAGCGACAGATATGGTCGAAAAACACCGTTAAAACTCGGCATGTTAGCATTTGCTGTGTCAACATTCGGCTGCATGGTTTCAAATTCTATATGGATTTTCCTAATGTTTAGGCTTTTTCAAGGTCTTTCCGGCGCCTTTGGAATTGTAATTGCGCGTGCAATAGCTCGTGATTTGTGTCAAGGAGCAGATTTAACTCGACTTTTTGCAATGTTAATGCTCGTCAATGGTCTTGCACCAATACTTGCGCCTATTATTGGCGGACAGATACTATTTTTTGCAACGTGGCACGAAATTTTTGCATTGCTTGCCTTAATTGGAATGATTTTGTGGATTTCGTCAATCAAATTTAATGAAACTATGCCAAAAGATATGCGAGCGGCTGATATAACTTCGAGTTTTAAAAATTTCACCTTGCTGATGAAAGATAGATACTTTTTAGGTCATTGTCTCATGCAATGTTTTTTTGGTGCTTCGTTCTTTGGCTACATTGCCGGTTCTTCATTTTTATTCCAAAATATATACAACGTTTCTCCACAAGTTTATAGCGCAATTTTCGGTGGAATTGGTGCGTTAATTGCACTCAGCGGCACAATTCCTGCAAAATTCGCCGGCAAAATTCAAGAAATAAAAATGCTTGCCTGGACGATTGGGCAAGCTATAGTTGGAAGCAGTTTATTTTTATGCTGCGTAATTTTTAAAGCGCCAATTCAATTAACACTTGCAACATTAGTTATTACAGTGCCAACCATGTCAGTTTTCGGCGCAACGAGTTTTTCACTTGCAATGCGTAAAAACGGTCATATGGCAGGTTCCGCTTCGGCATTGATTGGTTTCTTTTCAATGATTTCTGGCGGATTAATGGCGCCGCTCGTTGGCATTGCCGGCAGTCACAATGCCTTACCAATGGCAATAATAATGTTGCTTGGCTATGTAGGATCATTGATTTTCTTTCTCAAGATGATTTATTCAGAACATCATAGAGGTTTTCTTATTATGGATCACCAAAATAAACGATAAAAATTATGATTGAAGTTAAAAATTTATGTAAAATTTTCAAACACAAGAATCATTTAGGCGAGGTTACGGATAAAATTGCCGTTGATAATTTGTCATTTAAAGTTAAACGCGGTGAAATTTTCGGTCTTTTAGGCAAGAATGGTGCCGGCAAAACAACAACTATAAGAATGTTGACGCTACAAACTCAACCGACAAGTGGCGAAATTCTCTTTGACGGATTTTCAATCAACGAAGACTCAATCTCAATAAAAAAAATGATTGGTGTCGTGCCGCAGCATATTAATTTTGACCAAGATTTAACTGTTGGCGAAAATATGGAACTTCACGCAAGATTATATCATCTAAATAAGGCTGAACGTCAACAACGAATTTCGGATTTACTTGACTATGTTGAATTATCAAACGTTGTCAATGACGGAGTTCGCCAACTTTCTGGTGGAATGAAACGGCGATTATTAATCATACGCGCATTGATTCACCGTCCGCAAATTCTATTTCTTGACGAGCCGACAGTTGCACTTGATCCACAAGTTCGGCGGCGAATTTGGAAATTAATTGAGCAGCTAAAATTAAAAGGTGTAACGATTGTTCTTACCACTCATTATATTGAAGAAGCGGAGCAGCTTTGTGACAGAACGGCATTTTTAAAAAGTGGAAAGTTGATAGCATTTGATAAGCCTGCAAATCTCTGCAGAATTTATAATAAACAAAATCTCGAAGAAGTTTTCATCGAACTGATAAATTGACATTTAATCAATGCAAGGACAAGCCGGCTTATCAAAGTATTGACTGATAATTTTAACCGCGCAATATTCGCCGCACATTGAACAGGCTTCTTCAGTAGAATCATTACGGGCGCTGCGTTTTGCCTTTGCAAGTTCAGGATCAATGGCAAGCTGCATTTGTGCTTCCCAATCCAAAACCTTGCGAGCACGAGCCATTTTTAAATCCCAATCGCGAGCGCCTTTTACACCTTTGACAATATCGGCAGCATGTGCAGCAATTCGCGAAGTTATAACGCCGTCATGTACATCTTGAATGGTCGGCAACGCCAAATGTTCCGCCGGTGTTACGTAACAGAGAAAATCAGCACCACTGACCGCCGCAAGTGTTCCGCCAATCGCCGCCGTAATGTGGTCATATCCAGGCGCCACGTCAGTTACAAGCGGACCGAGAACGTAAAACGGAGCATTACGACAGAGCCGCTTTTCCAATTTCATATTTGCTTCAATTTGATCGTAAGGCACATGTCCAGGACCTTCAACCATAACTTGCACGCCACGCCGCCAAGCTCTATCAACAAGTTCTCCGAGAGTTATCAACTCTGTGAGCTGTCCTCTATCTGTTGCATCAGCAATACAGCCAGGTCTCATTCCATCGCCAAGACTAATTGTCACGTCATATTTTTCGCAAATATCAAGAATATCATCATACCGCTCAAGAAGCGGATTTTCTTTTTCATTGTGAAGAATCCAAGCTGCAATAAATGAACCGCCACGACTTACAATGTCCATTTCACGTTTTTGACGGCGCATTTTCTCGATTGCTTCACGTGAAACACCACAATGTAACGTCATAAAATCGGCACCGTCTTTTGCTTGTACCTCGATAGTTTTCAGTAAATCTTCTTCTGTCATCTCAACAACAGCGCCATGTTTTTGAATTGCTCTGACAGTAGCTTGATAAATTGGAACTGTACCTACCATAATTGTAGAATTTTTGATAATTTCAAGGCGTGATTTATCAATATTGCTTCCCGTCGACAAATCCATAACGGAATCGGCACCACATTTTATAGCTTCATCAAGTTTTGTAAGTTCAGGTTCAATATCAGGAAATTTACTTGAAGTTCCTATATTTGCATTAACTTTAGTACTTAGACCTTCACCAACTCCGCAAGGTTTTAATGAGGTATGGTTTATATTTGCACAAATTGCGATAATTCCTCTAGCTACACCTTGACGAATTTGTTCAACAGGTAAATTTTCCTGTTCTGCTACAATTTTCATCGCCTCAGTAATTTTACCTTCACGAGCCATTTGCATTTGAGTTGCCAAAATCATCACCCCAATATAAAAATAGTAAATTCATAAAGAACGTTAATTTTAAAATTACCAATCTTTAAAATAATCATCAATATTTTCGCATTGCATTGGACCACTCATCACGCAAACGGCACTTGCTCCAGCTTTAAATATGGAATTAACATTGTCTTTATTGATACCTCCGATAGCATAAACTGGAATTGTAACATTACTTATAACTTCTTGAAAGAAATCCAGACCTCTCGGCGGTAAATTTTTTTTGCTGAGTGTGTCAAAAATATGACCGGCAATTACATATGTACAGCCGACGGATTGCGCTTTTCGGGCTTCTTCTGCTGAGTGGCAAGATGCACCAATTTCATGAAATTTTTCCTTATCTTCACTGCTCATAATCCTAAGCATTTGAAAAGTCATATGTATCGCGTCGGCTTTGAGTTTTAAAGCTGTATCAACAAAATTGTGAAAAATTAAAGGTACATCTTCTTTTTTACAAATTTTTAAAACATTTTTTGCTATATCTTCATATTCTATTTCAGTTAAGTCTTTTTCACGGAGTAGTATTGCTTTTGGTTTATATTTAACAATTTTTTCAATACGATTGAAAATATCTTCAGTACAAAGATGACGATTCGTCACGCAAATTAATTTTTGAATATTTGATTTCATCTTGACACCTCACACATAGAGATAATCATTAAGTACAGGTTGTAAACCTTCTTTTGTCATATCGTCATACATCTTTTTAAAACTTCGGTTATCAGCAATTTCAAATTGTTCATCACCAAAATTTTCAACATTTTTGCCGTTATATTTGCTTTCATGATCTCCAATTCCTGTTGAAACTCCAGCAGAAATTTTAGTTGCCGCAATTTTGACGATACCATTGCGAAATGAAGCACTTTCACGCGAAGAAACAGTAATGCCGACAAATGGCAGAAAAATTCTATAAGCACAAAGTATCTGACAAAGTTGACGTTCGCCAACATCTAACGGATTGATTTTATCGTTGTTAATGATAGGCCGCAATCTTGGACAGGATAACGAAAATTCTGCATGCGGATATTTTTTTTGTAAATAATATACGTGAAGTGCTGTAGCTAAGGCATCGCGCCTAAAGTCAGCCAAACCTAAAAGAGCTGAAAATCCAACACCTCGCATTCCTGCCATCAATGCTCTTTCTTGTGCCTCAAAACGGTAAAGAAATACACGCTTATGACCAGCAAGATGAAGTTGTTCATAACGATCTGAATCATAAGTCTCTTGAAAAATCGTTACATAATCGGCGCCACATTCATGAAGATACTTATAATCTTCGACATTAACAGGATAAATTTCAAGACCGACATTGCGAAAATATTTTTGTGCTAATTTACAAGCTGTACCTATATATTTTACGTCACTTTTTGAATGGCTTTCACCAGTTAAAATTAAAATTTCTTCCATGCCACTATCGGAAATAATTTTCATTTCATGTTCAATCTGTTCATAGGTCAACTTCATTCGCTTAATATCATTATAACAGTTGAATCCGCAATAAACACAGTAATTCTCACAATAGTTAGCAATATACAACGGTGTAAATAAGTAAATCGTGTTTCCAAAATGTTTTGAGGTTTCCTGACTTGCTCGTTGTGCCATTTGTTCCAAAAAAGATTCAGCCGCCGGTGATAGTAACGCCTTGAAATCTTCAATGGTACAGGTTTCATGCTCCAATGCAGTTTTGATATTTTTAGTTGTATAGCTAGAATAATTATAATTTTGGACTTGTTTTAAAACTTTACTTTGAATATCTGACTTAATCTGTTCCATATCCGGCAAATATTCCAAATGATTTGAACGTGACATTGGATTTGTTTCAAGTTCATGTTTTTTATTTAAAACATTCATTGGCAAGGTTTTTGAGTCAACATAAAATTGATTTTTCATAAGTTCACCTATAAAATTTAGTTTTTTATATTAAATTATCGGTTATATATTAATTAATCGTGTAAAAAGCCAGTTAATGGATCAGAAGCAGAAGCACCGCGAATTAATACTCTGCCTAATCCTGCAAGATAAGCCTTTCGACCGGCTTCAATAGCTTGACGAAACGCCGAAGCCATAATTGGTAGATTACCTGCCGTTGCAAGTGCAGTATTTGCCATTATTGCTGCTGCTCCCATTTCCATTGCTTCACATGCTTGCGAAGGTCTTCCTATTCCTGCGTCCACAATTATGGGCAGTTCTATCTCATCAATCAAAATTTGAATAAAATCTTTTGTTGATAGGCCTTTGTTTGAACCAATCGGTGCAGCTAAAGGCATTACAGCAGCCGCTCCGACATTGACTAGTTCACGTGCAACATTAAGATCTGGATACATGTAAGGCATTACTATAAAGCCTTCAGCCGCTAAAATTTCTGTAGCTTTAATCGTTTCGTAATTATCCGGCAGAAGATATTTTGAGTCCTTCATAATCTCAATTTTTATAAAGTTGCCGCAACCAAGTTCACGTGCTAATTTTGCAATTCTGACAGCTTCTTTGGCATCACGAGCACCTGAAGTATTTGGTAACAAAGTAACATTTTTAGGTATATAATCAATAATATTTTCATGCTCTTTAGTGTTTGCACGCCTAACTGCAACTGTAATAATTTCCGAACCGGCATCACGAATGGCAGCTTCAATCAATTTCATCGAATATTTTCCAGAACCTAAAATAAATCTTGAGTTAAATTCGTGATTTCCAATAATCAATTTATCGTTATTTTCCATATATACCTCCAAAATTTAAATATAATTATGTTTTTAAAATTATAGTTTGAATTTTAAATCATAGTACCGCCACCCATAAAAGTTATAATTTCAATTATATCGCCATCTTTTATAATTGTATTTTGATATTGTTCCTTTTCAATAATTTTTTCGTTAATTTCAACTACAATTATTCGTGTATCGTAATTAGCAGCATGGAGATAGTCTCTAAGATTTTTTCCAGCTATATCTTCATTTTTGCCATTAATTTGCACCATAAACAATTTCACCTCAAAAAATTAGAGACCACCTACGTAGTCTCTTCAAAAAAGTTTATTCCTACGTCGGCATTATCCGAATCAGGTCAAATGGTCGAAGGTTATACCTTCCTCTCAGCCTGTATTACAAGCTCCCAAATATTTCATTATTATACATAATTTCTAAAGCTAAATGACTATTAAAATTATAAAATATTATTAAAAATATTACAATAGATTTAAAAAAACTTGTTGTCGCTTTTCACATATCCAGCATTACTTTGCCATGTGTAATTAGCCTCTAAATTGCGAAATTTATGATAAGAATTAAAATCCATTAAGGCACGCTTAAATTCTGCACCTGATTGAACGACTTCAATTTTTGACGTTGGAAATATGTTTTTAATTTCGTTAAGTGTTACATCATCAAGGAAAATATCCTCACCATTTCTTAAAGCTGATTCTGGAATTAATATACCATCTCGGCTACCTTTAACGGATTTCAGAGTAT
Organism: uncultured Selenomonadaceae bacterium; assembly: GCA_905234365.1. Taxonomy (GTDB): domain Bacteria; phylum Bacillota; class Negativicutes; order Selenomonadales; family Selenomonadaceae; genus Quinella. The sequence goes on from CAJOHI010000002.1 coordinate 11,114, forward strand.
TTATAATGTCAATTCCGGTTAAAAGTCCAGAAACGTTTACTGTGCTTCCAAAAAATTCATTGACAACCGGTAAAATACGGACAATCAGATTATTTTTTTGGATCATTGCTTCATTTGCCAAATTTTTTAAAACATCTGCAATTGAAGTTCCAGAAATAACATCAATTTTTATCGGCTTTGTATATTCAACTGAATTTACAACCTCATTTTGCCAGTCAGTGATAAAACTACGTGTTAATCCAATTCCATTGTCAAGTTGAGGATAATCATCATAAAATTCATCAGGTGGAATTTTACGATTTGCAAGAAAATAAAACTCATCACCAAGATAGATAAAAGTCTTGCCAATTTCAGAACGCAATTTTTTTTGCCAAACTTCGACTTGATCGATAACTTTAATGGCACCTTCACGATCAAATTGGTTCAATTTAAATTTATCGCGACGATGTTTAGTAATTCCAACAGGTACGATCGCAAGCGATAAAATATGCGGCTGCCGTTTAATGAGTTCAGAGATAGTAAATTCTAATTCATTGCCATCATTGAGACCTGAACAAAGAACAATTTGTGTATGATATTCGGCACCAGCAGCCTCAATTTTGTCAAGGTGTTCTGAAATTTTGGCAGCAAGAGGTGTTCTTAGCATTTCAACTCTTAATTTTGGATTCATTGTATGCACTGAAATAAATAGTGGTGACAAGTGAAATTGCTCAATTCGTTTAAAATCATTATCAGTCAAATTTGTTAGTGTTATGAAGTTTCCATAAAGAAATGACATTCGATAATCATCGTCTTTAATAGAAAGAGTTTTACGCATTTTTGGAGCAATCATATCGACAAAACAAAATACACAATGATTTTTGCAGACACGTATTCCATCAAATACCGAACTTTCAAATTCGACGCCTAATTCTTCATCAACATCCTTATCGAAAGCGATTAGCTCTTGTTCTCCGTTGCTGTGTTCAATCAACAACTCAATTTCTTCTTCAGCAAATTCAAAACTCAAATCTATAATGTCTAACAGTCTTTTACCATTAACTTCAATAATTTGATCGCCAACTTTTAAATCCAGTTCTTCAGCTAAACTATTAGGATATACTTGCGTAATTTTTCCTTTATAAATTTTCATAACATCACCAAATTTCTTGACATGTATTTTTCTAATATTATATATTATATTAGAAATTAAGTCTTTTTTAAATGTATAAGACATAAAAAATTTTCAATTTATATAAAAAAAACATCCATTTTTACGATTTTTAAAATGTACTTTATTTTTTAATAAAACTTTACATAATTTATATGTATAATTTAAATTTCCTTAATTAAGGAGTCATTAAAATGCCAATATATAATGCACAGTTATTAGAGATTGATCCTCAAGAAACTCGACGTTATGCCGGTTTACGCAATGCAAAGAATTTTGACGAACAAAATATATTAGAAGCCTGCGAAGATGCAAAACTTTTAATTGAAGTTCGTGGAATTTGGAAAATGTACAATTATGACAATATAAATCAAATGATACTGAGTGAACCGCCTGTTATTATTGAGGGTAAATCCATCGGTAAACATTTAGAGTCTTGTGACAAGGTTATTTGTATTGCCGCAACTATTGGTGAAAAAATCGAACAAGAAGTTACAAACAGATTCAAAAATGGCAAATACGTTTCTTCAATGCTTCTTGATGCAGCCGCTACTACTGCCGTTGAACAAGTTGCTGATCTAATGGAGAAGGCAATAGCTCAAAAGGTAGCTAAGGATGGTTATACAATGCTCTGGCGATTCAGTCCAGGTTATGGAGACTGGCCATTGACTCAACAAACAGATTTATTTAAACTTGCCGGCGCCGAAGAAATTAAAATGCAACTCTCTTTTGCTATGATGATGATTCCAAGAAAGTCAATTACAGCAATTATCGGTCTAGTTAAAAATAGTGTTAATGTAAAAAAAATTGAGATGAAACATAATTGTACAGCTTGTTATAAGATTGATTGTCCAGCTCGTCAAATTTAGATTAAATTTATTAACAGGAGATATATCATGTTTATTGAAGAATTTCAAAAAATTGTAAAAAAAACAAGTTATACATTTAATAATGAACAATTAATGCAATTAGAACGCTTTTATGATTTACTCATTGAATGGAATAAAAAAATTAATCTTACTGCTATAACGGAGCCAAAAGATTTTATTATCAAACATATAATTGATTCCGTTTCAATTTGGGATAATAAAAAATTCGCTGAGACTGAAAATATAATTGATATTGGCACAGGTGCAGGTTTTCCAGGTATACCATTAAAAATTTACAAACCGGATAAAAAAATTGTTTTACTTGATTCTTTAGACAAAAGAATTAGATTTTTGCAAACTGTAACTAAAAAACTGGAATTTAAAGATATTTTTTTAATACATAGTCGAGCAGAAGATGCAGCGCATAATTTTGAACTTCGCGAAAATTTTGATTTATGCGTCTCACGTGCGGTTGCTAAATTAAATGTTTTGGCGGAATATTGTTTGCCTTTTGTTAAAGTTGGTGGATATTTTGTTGCCATGAAAGGCGCAAGTATTGACAATGAATTAAAAGAAGCTGAAAGGTCAATAGATATACTTGGTGGTTCTAATATTGAATGCAATAATATAAAATTGCCAAATGGAGATAACAGGAATTTAATATACATTAAAAAATTTTCTAATTCTCCAAATAAATTTCCAAGAAAAGCAGGCATACCAGATAAAAAGCCTCTAATTTGAGAGGAAATTTTTAACTCAAGTCGAATATTTGAAAAATTAAAAGTATTTAAGTTAAATTTATAGTAGGTGGCTGAAATGAAATTAAGACATAAATGTATAATCGGAGTTACGGCTATATCTATGCTTTTTGCAATGCCATCATCTTTTGCTGCAGAAGATGATGTGGTTATATTTGGAAATGAATTTGATGATAAAACCGAATCGCAAAAAAATAAAGTATCATCAACACCAGTTAATAAACCAATTACAACCGAAGATAATTCTAAAGAAGATATTAAGGAAAATAATGAAAATCATTATGAAGATAGCACGAATGTTGATTCAGATGAAAATTCCGTTTCGATTGAGGAAATACCTGATGATATTTCAACCAATGATTTGAACAATGAAAATATTGTTGTTGATGATTACGAAATAGGCGAAATAATTAAATTTAACGAAATTAAAAATGACAACAATATTTTTGATGAAAATTTAAATCAAATTGAAAACTCTAATTTTGAAAATATTGATAGTATACCTGAAAATATTATCGACAATATAGATGATGATTCATTGTACCTTGAAAAAAATGATAATTACAATACTAAAGAAGATAGAAAAGACGATATTATTATTCCAAATTTAAGCAGTACAAATGATGTTACAAATAATAAAATTAATCATTTTGAAGAAAAAAACAATCATACTGATGATTCTCAACGAAATCAGAAAAAAATTAAGGCACGTTTTATAAAATTATTAAGTGATGATACTTACGACTACTATTTGGATCGAAATACTGTTCGTTGGATTAGTATTCCATATTCAACCAGTGAATATATGGCCGATATTTGGATTAGAATGATTGAAAAAAATCAGACAAAAGATGAAAATATGCCTAGTGATCTATATGATTATGTCAATGAAATTGATGATGAAATTACAGACGCAGCTGCTAAAGGCATCGTATATGATGAAGTTGATGTAAAAGTACTTCGTACAAAAAAATATTTTCTTGAACATTATTACATCAGACCTAAAACAGAACAAATCCAATTTCTTTGTGAGTTAGAAGTTGTTGGTCGTCCGCAAAATGCTATTTCTGAACGAACTTATGATTATAAAAATTGGGAATCTTTAATTCCCGGCAGTATAGAATTTTCAATATATCATGGAGTCTTGTCAAATATAGGTAAAGGTAAGGCTTCAAAACGTGGACACATGACTGTTGTAGATATGATTGATGAGTATGCTCGTATAGCATTAAATTAACGAAAACAAACTATGTTGAAAATTTTTATAAATGTTCTTGACAATTTTATAAAAAGGCAGTATAATTTTACTTGTCTTGAGGGACGTGGGGTTATAGCTCAGTTGGTTAGAGTGCCTCGTTGACATCGAGGAGGTCACAGATTCGAGTTCTGTTAACCCCACCATTTTTGTTTTATGCTCACTTAGCTCAGTTGGTAGAGCATCTCCGTCACATGGAGGAGGTCGGGGGTTCGAGTCTCTCAGTGAGCACCAATTTTGAAAATTAAAAATTTAATTTTGTAGTATTATACTTCGTCGCTATGGACTGTAGCGGCGTTTTTAGTTTTATGCAGGAGTTTTTATGACAAAAAGTGATGAAAAATTAATAACTAATAAACAAGCACTTAGTGAAGGTTTAAGAGATGGTATACCTATAGGTCTCGGTTATTTTGTAGTTGCATTTACTTTAGGTATAGCTGCAAAAAATGCAGGATTAACACCTTTTCAGGGTTTTTTGACAAGTTTTTTAAATAATGCTTCGGCTGGTGAATATGCTGCATTTACAGTTATAGCTGCTGATGCTTCGTATTTGGAAATGGTGTTAATAACTTTAGTCGCCAATGCACGTTATATGTTGATGAGTACAGTTTTAAGTCAAAAGTTTTCACGTGAAACACCATTCTATCATAGAATTTTAGTAGGTTTTGATGTAACAGATGAAATTTTTGGAATTACAGTTTCAAGAAATGGATTTTTAAATCCTTTTTATAACTATGGTGCTATGTTAGTTGCTTTGCCAGGTTGGTCTATAGGTACAGCTTTAGGAATTATGGCAGGTAATATATTGCCGACTTCTGCCGTAAGTGCTTTAAGTGTTGCTTTATATGGAATGTTCCTTGCTGTGATAATTCCACCGGCTAAAAGTGATAGAACTATAGCCTTAACTGTAGCTGTCAGTTTCATTTTGAGTTTTATTGCTTCATATATGTTTGATAATATTTCAGCAGGAACACGAACTATCATATTGACAATATTGATTGCCGGACTAGCGAGCATAGTTTGTCCTGTACATGATAAAAAATGAGGTATAACTATAAAAATGACACATGAAATTTATATTTACATTGCTGTGATGAGTATAGTAACGCTAATGATTCGCATATTACCATTAACATTGATTCGTCACGAAATAAAAAATCGTCATCTCCGCTCATTTTTATATTATGTACCATACGTAACTTTAGCGGTGATGACTTTTCCGGCAATATTAAATTCAACACAGTCACAAATATCTGGTGGACTTGCACTTATTGCTGGAATTTTAGCTGCGTGGTTTGGTGCAAGTTTGTTTCAAGTTTCCTCGTTATGCTGTATAATCGTCTTTATAACTGAATTATTTATGTTATGATTATAAAATTTGATTTTATCCTTTATTTTTTATGATACAATTTAAATATTTGGCAATTCTTTAAAAGCAGCTTCATAACCAACTTTGAAACATTTAAACATAAATTCTCTATCTTCTTCGCTTTGTATATCATTAATTTTATTTTTATTATGATTTGAATTATAAGCATTTTTTCCGTCAAAATAAAATTTTTGTGCCTTAGATCTTGAATTAGAAGGCATAATATTTGCACCTATTGGAAATATAAATTGACTCCAACTTCGTACAGTGGAGTTATTTTTTTTGATTTTTATTGAATAGCAGTCAAGGTAATAACTGAGACTCTTGTAACTTCCTATGAAAATATAATTTTTATCAGTAACAGGCACTTCCTGCGATTTTTGATTTTGTATTTCTTTAGATTCAGATTCGTTTTCCTTTGACGTTTCATTAATAATAACTTTTGGTAAGTCATAAGCATTTGTAACGCTATTTACACAAAAAAAACAAGCAAGCACTATTTTAACTATAAAGATTTTTATCAATTTTTTTGACATTTTATTTAGCGCCTCTCTTTTTTTTAGCTTTCGTAGATTGCTTTTTTGAATCGTCCTCTATAAATTCAGGATTTTCAAAAATATTACCGATAACTTTCATTTGCCACTTGCGAACATCTGCAAGAAATTTTGGAATTTTATCTTTGCCAATGCGAAGGACAAAAGCACCGCGAAAAAAACTTACAACGCCTAGATTGCCATCATCTAATTTGATAATATCATCTTCGTAAATTTCATTTCCGCTACTATCAAAAAAACCTGTAAATTGTCCGATAGTTTTAGAATCAACACGATAACCTTCATAACCATTTTCATATACAAAAATATGTGCTTGTGGACCTGGATCTCCGTAAGTACCACGTTTCAAAAAGAATCCATAAATCCATACTTGTTTGATCTCACCACTAAAAATTTGAAAAGTTTTCAATCCACGATATTTAATCTCTCTTTCTGCCATAAATAAACACCTTCAATTTTTTAAGTTATGTTAAAAAAATGTTTAAATATCATCAATTATAAAGTCAAAAATGTTTAAAACCTTTATACCATTATAATCATTAATTTTTGGATAATCCATAGTTAAAATTATTTTATCGTACTGATCTTGAATGCGTTGAAGTGCGTTAAGTGCCTTTTTTAGCCTTTTTTTGTCTTCGGTTGTTGATATTACTTGCAGATACATCGGTTTAGAATCTTTTAATGCAACAAAATTAACTTTCATACTACCAATTTTACCAATAAAAAGTTCATAATTTTGCTGAAAAAGTTTTATACAAAGTATGTTTTCCAACAAAAATTCATTTTCCAAGTCATTAAAGTTCGTAAGAACATTACGAAGACCTAAATCTGAGCAATAGAAACGTTCAGAACCATTTATTTTGCTTTTGTTTTTTATGTCATACCTTGAAATTTTTTTAAATAAACCGGATTCATCAATCATACCAAGATAATTTTCCATTGTATAACTGGTCGTATTAAAACCAATACTTTTAAGATAATCATTAATGACTTTAGGTGTTATAGCCTGACCGATATTTATTGCTAAAAATTTATTTATTGAATTGAGCAAACTTACATCTCGAACACCATATCGAGCAATAATATCCTTATTTAATATGGTGTTATACATTCCAGACAACAAAGCGGGTAAAATGTCCTCATTTTTAATCGACTTCATTACAACAGGCAGTCCACCAAATTTCAAATATTTTTTAAAACTTGTTTCAATCTGATTAGAATTGCCGTCAGAAATAATTTTAGTGTAATTATCAAATGAAACTGACTGCATTTTAATCAATTCGTAACGCTCAGAAAGAAGATGCAAAAATTTTTTTGAAAGTATACCGGAATTTGAACCTGCAATATAAATATCTACAGGTGAACCTACAAAAAATGCGTTAATGGCTTTTTCCCAACCATTCACTCGTTGTACTTCATCTAAAAGCAAATAGGCTTGTTCAAGATAAGCAATTTTTTCACTAACAAATTCATAAAGTTGTTGAAAATCGAAAATTTCTTCCTGTTCCTCAAAATTTATGTAAATAATTTGTTCAGCAGACACACCGGATTTTTCCAAAGTTGCAGCAAATGTGTGCAATAATTTTGTTTTGCCAACGCCACGAATGCCAGTAATAACTTTTACTGAAAAATCATCTTTACTTTGCAGCAATTTTTCCAAGTATACTTTATTATTTATCATTATTTTTCACTCCAAACAGCTTTTACTTTAACTAATAGAGTTGTTTCACGCAATAATATAATTTATCTAATATTTTATATTATTTTGTTATTTTTTGCAAGTATAGAAGGAAAATTAAAATTTTCGGCGAATTATGAAGTAAAATTAATTAGTATATTTGATAGTATACTTGAGAAAAATGTGATTTATCTTGTGATCGAAGAAAGGAGTTAATTTTATGTTGTATACCTTAGAAAATGGTATCCTTAAAATAACGGTTAATGATTATGGTGCAGAGTTAAAGTCAATAACCGGAATTTCTGATGGTACAGATTATCTTTTCGACGGCAATCCTCAATGGTGGAAATATACTTCACCGGTACTCTTTCCAATTGTAGGTAAACTTGTAAACGGAAAATATCGTATTGACGGTAAGGAATATAATCTGCCAGGTCATGGTTTTGGTCGAATTTCTAATTATAATTGCATTCGTCAAGCGGATGATGAAGTCGTATTCGCTCTTGATTGGAGCAACGAAACTTTAAAGAGCTATCCTTTTAAATTCCGACTCGAAATTGCCTATATTTTACATGAAAATCGCGTTGAAATTATTTGGACTGTCAAAAATGTCGATGACAAAATTATGTATTTTTCAATCGGCGCACATCCTGCCTTAAAATGTCCAATCGTTGCCGGTGAAAAATTTGAAGATTGCTATTTGAAATTCAACGTTTCTGAAAAATGTTCGCGTATACCAATTGATATGAAAAGCGGTGCACTTACTCACAAACGTATCCCGACTATTGACGGCAAAGAATTGGATTTAAATTACGAACTCTTTAAAGGCGATGCGTTGGTATTCGACGATTTAAAATCCGATGAAGTGTCAATTTGTTCTCGTAAAAGCAGCAAATCTATTACACTTAAAGCAAAAGGTTTTCCATTTTGGGGAATTTGGACGCCGGATAAAGGTGGCGCACCATTCCTATGCATTGAGCCTTGGCATGGTCACGCTGATTTCATTGACTTCAAAGGAGAATTCAGCGAAAAAGACGGCATCAGATCATTACCTGCCGGTGAATCTTTCGACGCAGGTTACAGCTTCATAATTCAAGAATAGACTTTATCATTGAACAATATTAACAAAAAATTTAACGTCATATAGAATAGTAAAAATTTTTCTACATGTCAATAAAAATATATCTATCGTTTAATATTAATTTTTTGTGATTCGAATAAGCAAAAAAGGCGCTTTTATACTTAAGGTTATAATTTACCTTGAGCAAAAAGCGTCAAATATTTTTCACGTGAAACATAATAATTAAATCGCAAATTATTTAACTATATTTAAAAAAACATGCGTTATACGTCTTTTATGTAGTTTTACTTTGTTAAATTAGGTGTTTTTCTAAAAAGAAAATCTGTACCGTTATAATCAATCTGTACTGTCTCATTTTCGCGAATATCACCGGCAATGATTAATTTTGACAGCGAAGTTTCAACCGTATGTGTTAAAAATCTGCGAAGTGGTCTAGCTCCGAAGTTCGCATCAAAACCTTGATTGGCAAGTGCTTCAATCGCTTGATTTGTCCAGGTAAGTTTAAGTTTAATTTGCTTTTCAAGTCTTGCGCTCAAATTTTTAAGCAGAATTTCAGCAATAGCCTTGACTTGCTCTTTAGCAAGCGACTTGAATACAATAATGTCATCAATACGATTGAGAAATTCAGGACGAAATTGAGCTTTAAGCATTTCTTTAATGACGCTTTCGGCTTCGGCAAAATCTTTTTGAGTAATAAAGCCGATTTTCGCACGCTGCAAAATTTCCTGTGAACCGAGATTGGAAGTCATTATAATAACTGTATTTTTGAAATTGACAACGCGACCTTTTCCGTCCGTTAATCTTCCGTCGTCGAGAATCTGAAGCAATATATTAAAGATGTCGCGATTTGCCTTTTCGATCTCGTCAAGGAGAATTACGCAATACGGTCTGCGTCTGACAGCTTCCGTAAGCTGACCGCCTTCATCGTAGCCAACATATCCCGGAGGCGCACCAATCAAACGTGCAACAGAATGCTTTTCCATATACTCGCTCATGTCAATGCGAATCATTGAACGCTCATCGTCAAAGAGTGCTTCCGCCAAAGTCTTTGCCAATTCAGTTTTTCCGACGCCCGTAGGTCCGAGAAAGATAAACGAGCCAATAGGACGATTTGGGTCTTTAATTCCGGCACGCGCTCTGAGAATTGCTTCACTGACTGCTGTTACCGCTTCATCTTGACCTACAACACGTTCGTGAAGTGTATCTTCCAAATGCAGAAGTTTTTCGCGTTCGCCTGTCAACATTTTGGATACCGGAATACCTGTCCAGCGACTTACAACTCTTGCTATGTCTTCTTCGCCGACTTCCTCTTTAAGTAATTTTTCGCCTTTCGATTGAGCTGTAATTTCCGCTTCAACTGACTTTAATTTATTTTGAAGTTCCGGTAATTTACCATATTTCAATTCGGACAGCTTGCTCAAATCGTAAGCACGTTCCGCTAATGCCATTTGGTTATTAACGTCGTCAATTTGCTTTTTGATCTCGCGAACTCTAATAATTGATTGCTTTTCATCTTCCCATTTTTCACGAAGATTTCTTTCCTCCGTTTGCAGTTCAGATTTATCCCTATCAATTCGCTGTAATTTTTCAATAGAGGCGTCATCCGTCTCTTTTTTTAATGCCTGCTCCTCAATTTCAAGCTGCATAATTTTTCTTCTGACTTCGTCGATAGGTGCGGGTAAGGATTCAATCTCAGTTCTCAACTTTGCCGCCGCTTCATCAACCAAGTCAATCGCCTTATCCGGTAAAAATCTATCAGAAATGTAGCGATCAGAAAGCGTTGCTGCACTCACCAAAGCAGCGTCTCTGATTCTTACACCGTGATGAACTTCGTAACGTTCTTTGAGACCACGCAAAATTGAAATTGTATCTTCAACCGTAGGCTCACCGACCATAACAGGCTGAAAACGTCGCTCAAGTGCAGTATCCTTTTCAATATATTTGCGGTACTCGTTGAGAGTCGTTGCACCAATGCAGCGCAGTTCACCACGTGCCAACATAGGCTTTAAAATATTTCCGGCGTCCATTGCGCCTTCTGCAGCACCGGCACCAACGACAGTGTGAACCTCGTCAATGAACAACAGAATTTGTCCATCAGATTTAGCAATTTCGTTAAGCACTGACTTTAAACGTTCCTCAAATTCGCCGCGAAATTTTGCGCCGGCAACAAGACTTCCCATATCTAATGCGTATAACGTCTTATGCTTCAAGGATTCCGGAACATCACCGGCAATAATGCGACGCGCTAGACCTTCAACGATTGCCGTCTTGCCGACACCTGGCTCGCCAATCAATACCGGATTATTCTTGGTACGCCTTGATAAAATCTCAATCGTGCGTCTGATTTCTTCGTCACGACCAATGACTGGATCAAGTTTGCCTGTTCGTGCAGCATTTGTCAAATCGCGGCCGTACTTAGAAAGCGCCTGATAATTTTCCTCTGGATTATCACTATTTACATTTTGTTTACGGTTCTGTTTAATCGAATTTTGAATATTGTCTTTCGTCAGTTTAAATTCTTGACAAACCGCCTTACATTCGTTGCTGCCGTCAGTTGCAAGTGCTAAAATCAAATGCTCAGTGCTGATATAATCGTCTTTCATTGATGCCGCATATTCATTTGCCTTACCAATTACTCGCGCCATGTCAACGCCCATTGTCAAACGCTCTTGACCTTTGACACTTGGAATGCTGCTCAATTCTTTTTCGATTCTAACTTTGAGCATTGGCAAATCCGTTTTACAATCGTCAAAAATCGTTGCCAATAAACCTTCCGGCTCTTTTGACAAAACTGATAACAAGTGCATTGAATTCCATTCTTGATGATATTTCATTGCTGCGAGTTGTTGTGCCGCCTGAATTGCTGCACCTGCTTTTGCAGTAAATTTTTCGCCTGCCATATATATCACTCCAATCTAAGAGTTAAAGTTAATTTCAATTATTACAGCGTTTTTTCGCCGTCGAAAGTATACTAACACATAAAAGTCAAAAAGTCAATACGTCAAATAGAAAATTTTTTATATTTATTGCAAAGTTTGTACCATATTGTTAAAATAATATAAATATATTACAAAAATATTTTTAATTTGACTTTAAATTGATTCGTAATTCAATTATTTATAAATTTCAAAAATTTTGGAAGTGATATTGTGAATTTGACGGACAGACCATTATACTTAAATCGGCTTATGAATTATAAAGAACGTGACGAAATTAAAATTATAACCGGTGTCAGAGGCGTAGGAAAAACATCAATCCTAAAGCTGTTTCGGCAAAAATTGATTGACAGCGGTATTGACAGTGATTGTATAATTTCCATTGACCTTGAAAGCGTTAAGTATTGTTTTACTAGTTACGCCATTATTTTATACGATCTTGTAGCTGGAAAAATCGTTAGTGGCAAGCGAAATTTTTTACTAATTGACGAAGTGCAGCGTGTCAACGATTGGCAAGAAGTAATTATCAAATTGAAGGCGAATTTTGATATTGATATTTATATAAGCAATTCCGGTGCAAGTATAATTGACGACGAATTTTGTGATAAACTTAAATATAAACCGCTTGAAATTCACGTTTTGCCGCTGTCTTTCAAAGAATATCTTGATTTTATTTCTAACGAAGGCCTAAACATTGACGTTGACAAGGCATTTGGCGATTATCTTAATTTTGGCGGCATGCCGATACCTTCAGCGATTGACAATCTTGGCTACTTGCGAAATATATTTTTCTCGACAATGGCTCAAGATGTTCTTGCTGGCAGTAAAATTGTCGATAACAGCACGGTATTATTAATTGCAAAAATTTTATTTACTGAGATGGGTCACATTCATTCATTTAACAGTATCGGTAAAATTTTAATTGAAATTGAGGAGAAGTCGCCGTCTGTTCGTACCATTGAAAATTATATCAAAATGCTCGTTGACGCTAAATTATTTTATACGGTGCCGGTTTTTGATATTAAATTGAATTGCAGCTTGACGCGATATATTAAATATTATCCGGTTGATTTAGGAATTTACAGCTTGATGATTGGAAGTCACGAAATTTACGACAAGAACATTTTGGAAAGTATAATTTATTTTGAACTGCTTCGATTAGGCGTTAAAGTTTCAACTTGCAAAATTGGCAATAAAAAAGTCGCTTTCCTCGCAGAGAGTAAAGACAACAAAATTTACATTCATGTCAGCAATTCCGTTAAGGATTCAAACAACAATTTTAAAGCCAAAGAATTTTTCGCACCGCTCAGAGCAATTAATGACCATTATTCAAAATGGATACTCACCCTTGATAAAGTTTCTGCTCATTCTCAAGACGGAATCAGAATCAGTAATATAATTGACTTTTTGCTGGACGAATAAATTAGCGATTGGAGTAATAAAAAAATGGAAACAATAATTAGCAAAGAACCGGAATCCATAGAAATTAGCGCGACGATTGTCAGCGACATTAAAAATGCCGTAGAGCTGATTGGAAAACTCTACGACATTGAGGAAAGCGAAGTCAGTATAACTTTGACTGATGATAAGACTATTCACGAACTTAACAAAGATTATCGCGGAATTGACAGACCGACAGACGTGCTTTCATTTGCCTTTCATGAAAGTGATGAACCGAAAATTAATTTTAACTCTGCTGATTTTGACGACGATGAAAATATCAACGTTGATGTGCTCGGTGATATTATAATTTCAGTTGAGCGTGCAGAATCACAAGCTGCAGATTATGGTCACAGTCTGCGCCGTGAAATTGTCTTTTTGACTGTACACGGAATGCTGCACCTTTTGGGATACGATCACATTGTTGAAGATGAGCGTATCGAAATGGAACGCGAGCAGACATTTATAATGGAAAAATTGGGAATTAACCGATAATTAGTCGTCTGTAACCTGTTCCAACAATTCTTTTACTTGCTCCCAATCTAGTTTTTCTGCCGCTTCTTTGATTTGCTTATAATATTCCGCTGACTTATCCGGCAGACGATATTCGTCAAGAGATTTAAATACGAACAGCAGCGAATCATAATCGAATGAAGCGGCAATATCTTTCATCGCTCCAAATGCCTCGTCAAGTTCCAATTTATCAATCAGCGGTTTATCAGAATCATCATCTTCAGTTTTGATAAGCGGCTTTAATTTTTTGGCATATGAAAGATAAAGTTTCATCAATGGTCTGTGATCGCGCTTAATTTCATTTATATAATTTGAATTTCCTGCGTCTTCCAGCCTTTTTGCTCTTTCGGAAAGTTCCTCAGCGCCGATAACTTTTGCGGTTGACTTCAGCGCATGAACTTTAGTCGTATAATTTTTCCAATCTTCGTTGTCAAAATAATCTTCAATTTCTTTCGAGGTAGTGGAAATAGAATTTGCAAAGACATTTAAAACATCAACATAAGCCTCATCGCTTCCACAATGCTCAATGCCTGCTTTTACATTTAAGCCTTTAACATTAAGCAACCATTCCGGTAAAGTCATTGTATCATCAGCTCCAACATTTTGAATTGTTTCTTTCATGTCAATGATTTTTTCTGGCGGCAGATATTTCATGATTAAAGTTTCAAGGTGTTCAAAATTTATTGGTTTTGTCAAATAGTCCTTGAAACCGGCGGCAATATATTTTTCACGAGCACCGCTGATTGCATTTGCTGTCAACGATATAACTGGCGTATCTTCGTTGAGATTGTCAGTCATTTTTTTCATTTCTTTTAAGGTCTCAATACCATTCATTCCCGGCATCATGTGATCCAGGAAAATTATATCGTACTTATTTTTTTTGACCATTTTCAGACATTCCTGACCACTCAGCGCTGTATCAATTTGGATTTTCGTTTGCTTGAGCAGTCCTTTAACTACAGTCAAATTCATTAAAGTATCATCGACAATTAAAATTTTTGCATTAGGCGCTGTGAATAATTCTTTATAATCTTTGTGTCTCAAAAGCGACTTTTTATATCTCTTTTCAAAATCGCCAATCGGCTCAGGATTCATAACGCGCTGAACAACTTGGAAGCTGAAATTTGAACCTTGACCGTATACGCTACTAACGGTTAATTCAGCACCCATCATTGACAAAAGTTTATTGGTTATATTCATGCCAAGTCCTGTACCTTCAATCGTTCTGTTGCGTTCTTCTTCGATACGCTCAAACGCATTAAACAATTTTTTAAGGTCTTCTTTTTTGATTCCAATACCTGTATCAATAACGCTAACGCAAAGATAAATATTTTTCTCATCAATAGGAATATAATTAACCGTCAAGGTTACACTGCCTTTTTCGGTATATTTAATCGCATTAGTCAAAAGATTGGTTATGATTTGCTTAATCCGAATTTCATCTCCAAAAAGCGCACTCGGAATATTTTTATTTGTCTCGATATTAAGTTTAAGTCCTTTATTTTCAGCTCGCTTTTTTGTCATGTTTATTAAATCATTCAACAGCGAACTAAGTTGATATTCAACCGGAATGATTTCCATTTTGCCGGCTTCTATCTTTGAAAAGTCTAAAATATCATTAATAATTTCAAGTAAACTTGTCGCTGCGTGCTTTAAATTTTGAGCATACTCAAATGTTGCAGTTTCATTCGTTTCGCGCAATATCATTTCGTCCATGCCTATAATCGCATTAATTGGCGTTCGGATTTCATGCGACATATTTGATAAAAAATCACTTTTAGCTTGATTTGCCGAATCCGCTAAAACTTTTTCATGCTCAAAATATTTTGCTTCTCGTGTCTTCATGTGATAACAGACACCAGTAAATGTTAAAACCAAAATAATAACGAACATCAATTTCATTATCGTGTAAATATGATCTACGCCAACAACTACGTCATCCCATTCAACATAGCCTGATAGCACGATATGATTTTCTTCGGAGATGAATGTACAAAAGAAGAAGAAAGCATCTATGCCATTATCAGCAAAAAAGGTGTTTGACTTTCCACTAACAAGAGTAGATTTTGACATTATATCCCATGTTTCGTCAAAATTCTCTAAATTATTTACGTCGTCTTTATCGTAATTTGCATATCGGATTTCGTCATATTGCGGATAATCCTCACCGGTAAGTTCAGGATACCAACCTTCGGATAAAAATGTCCAGTTATCATATTTTTTGGCGAGAATCAAAGTAGCCTTGCCGTTGTAACTCATCACTTTGTAAAAATTTTGTACTGCTTCATCGCTGAATAATTCATAAAATATACAAGTTTGACCTTCATAATCAAATGGCACAGCAAATAAAAGACCTTTGCCTTGCTCATAATCTATGGCTTGTTTTTTCTCCTCAAATGCCCTATGCCAGACAGATTGAAACATATCATCAGGCAGAGATTCGCCTGCTATTGTTGAGTTGTCTTCGCGTAAAATACCTTTGCTTCTGCCGGTTTTTGTACCTATTGTCGCTATGTCCAACAACTCATCTGCAGAAAGTTTATTTTGCTGCAAAAGTTCTGCACGTGTTTGAAGTTCGTCTAATTTGTGTTGGAAACGTTCTCTCAGTGAATATGCTATACTTTGACTTTGTTGTGCAATGGATTCTTGCAATGATTCTATTAACATTGTATCCATTTTACAATAGCCGAAGTAACCTATTATTGATAGGATTGTCGCCAAAGTAATGAATTCCGCAGTAGCACGTGCAAAAAATTTATTTGCCATTTGTTTCACCCCGTTTAACTTTAGTCTAGGAAGGTTTAGATTATCCTACAGAGATTATCGCATTGATTTAAAAAAAGTGCAAGCAATGTTTTTACAAAAAAAAGAAGCCTTGAGCTACGAACATGAGTTCAAGGCAACAGCAGAGGAGCGAGTCGATATAAAATAAAAATATCTTGGCGACAAGCGCTTCTGCATTTCATTTCGTAAATAAATCTTTATGCTGATTGATAATTTCCGCCATCATCATCTTGCCTTTAATATCCGGATGAAGACCGTCAACACTTAATCTGTCGTCCAATTTTGTATTGAAAATATCGTAAAAGTAAGGCTCTAAGTCAATATAATATTGTTGGTGTCGAATAAATTCATTAATCATGTTGAGTTTTTCATGCCAATTCGGATCGGTATCCGTGTGGAAAGCATTTTTAATATTTACCGGATTGATTGGCATAAGTGTCAAAAATATTGGTCGAATGTTGTTTATCCTGCATTTGTGAGCAATTTCGCCAAGATCGCTGATAACTGCGTTTGCATCAATATTTGTCGCTCTAAGACTGTTCGTACCGGTGAGAATAATCAAATTTTTTGGTCTATAGTGCAAAACATCTGTATCAAAACGCTCTAAAGTGGTATGCGAAGTATCGCCGCTGCGTGAAAGATTTACAGCCAAAAAGTCAAGATACGTCAAATAACTGTACTCCAACGCATAAGGTGAATAGGAAACTGCACCGCCGCCATGAGAAATGCTGTCACCGAAAACCGCAACATCAACGCCGTCTTCATAAGCGTCGACAGTAAATCTTGAAGAATTGGACCAAGTGCCTATTGGATCGCCTTTGTCGTCAAGTGCTCTGACTCGCCAATAATAATCGCCAGCAAAAGGTCTGCCGTATTCATCGTAGCAACTTGCAGTATCTAATGTCGTCTGTCGCCATAAACTGTCTGATGACGGCTGTGTATTATTTTCAATCGGCGGCTTGTGATCGAGTAATTCTACTTCATATTTTGCCGCCTTTGCATTTAGCGGTATCCAATCATAAACTGGATATAACGGCTCGCGGAAATTCGGCATTTGGTCAAAATCATTTATCAACGGACAATTTGGCATTGGTTTGGTCACATCAATTATAATCGGCTCTGCCTTGCAAAATTCGCCAATCGGTTCGTGATGAAATCCCATTGCTCGTGCTCGCCAATAAATTGAAATTTGGTTTTGATATGGTCGCAAATCTGCCTGCCAACCGTTTGTAAAAACTTTTTGAGTACTTGCCAAATGAAACATCTTTGAAAGTGAAATTCCGCCTTCAATTTCCGGTGGTGCTGACAATAATTCCACTTCATAACAAACAGCTTCCGGTACGCTGTGCCACACTAAAAAAGGCATAAGACTTGCCGGATTATCAATCGTGTAATGATATATTGGAACAGGTTTTGCTGGTTCAGGATAATTTGGATTTGCAACCACCGCCGGTGATTCGTAAATTTTGCCGGTTATTCCATAAGCGCTGATTAAATAATACATTGGAATTGCACCGGTTGGCACGATATAAGAATTTTCTTCAGCAGCTTCTTCAATGAATTTGTGATACTCCGGCGTATTCGGTATAACTCCTGTTGAGCGTGAAACCGTCTCAACTTTGTATTTGCAAGGATAAAATAGCGGCTTCCAATTTAAAATCAATTTGTTATCTTCAACTTTAAATGAAGTTTCTAACCTTTCGTCATTGAGCAGCAATACGTCAGTTACTTCAGCTATATAAATGATTAACAGCGTGAAAAATGCAATTACAGGCGTAAATATTAAAATATTCTTCATTGTAAATTCTCCGAATAGATTGTAAATTTTGTGTATAATTGTAGCAATTTGAATTTTGATAGTCAAGAATAGTTTTAAACGCCTATTAAAAATGTTTTTATACAAACGAAAAAAGACTGCTTTTCAACAGTCCTTTTAACTTTCAAAAATGGTGACGCCAGCGGGATTTGAACCCACGAACCCGCCGTGAAAGGGCGGTGTCTTAACCACTTGACGATGGCGCCATATGAAGTGCTCGCCTCAACAAAAAGAAGTATACCACAAAAAAAATAATAATGCAAGAGAATTTTTAAATTTTTTTATTTTTTTATTTGACGAATTGCAATATCAAATCGGACATTTAACGAAATCTAAACAAAAACCTTGACACAAAAGGATAGCTAGACTATAATTAGCAGGTAATTTTTTAAAAGTAAGCTAAAAACTTGGAGGTGTAATAATATATGAAAAGAACATTTCAGCCAAACAACCATTGGCGCAAAAAAACACATGGTTTTCGTGAACGCATGAAGACCAAAGGCGGACGCCTGGTAATAAAAAGACGCAGACAACGCGGCAGAAAGAAACTTACTGCCTAAAAAGAAGACAGGTCACAATCAATATAGTGACCTTACCTTCTTTTGAAAAGTCGCAAAGAGGGTTGTAATATGTATGAGTTGCCTAAGAGCAAAATTTGTCGTAAAAAGGCAGAATTTAATCGCGTATATAATAAAGGGCGCTCATATGCAAATCAGGCGCTTGTAATGCAGGTTATGAAGACAGGACAGCGCAAAGTCGGTTTCGCCGTAGGCAAAAAAACAGGCAACGCAGTCGTCAGAAATCGAATCAAAAGAATGATGAGAGAATCTTATAGACTGCTACAACATGATATATGTGAAGATGTGTCTGTGATATTGATAGGTCGAAAACCGCTAGTAAAGGCAAAATGCAGCGTTGTAAAAAAAGCACTCAAAGAACTTTGCAATAAAGCAAAGATATTAAAACGAGGCGGCAAGTAATGAAAACTTTATTAGTTACAGCTATAAAATTTTATCAAAAGTGGCTGTCACCGATGAAGCCGCCGGTTTGTCGTTTTATACCAAGTTGCTCAAATTATGCAATAACGGCAATAGAGCGACATGGAGCGATGAAAGGCGGCATTTTGGCAATGAAAAGACTATTAAAGTGCCATCCGTTTCACGAAGGCGGCTATGATCCTGTACCATAACTCATGATAAAATTGTACTTAAATCGTCAGGAAGTGATGTTTTGGAAGAAACAGGTTTCTTTGGAACAATATTCGCTCCTATAGAGAACCTTTTACACTTCGCTATAGAACTACTTTATTCAATTACTGAAAAATTAGGCTTCGGCAGTTATGGACTAGCAATAATTTTTCTAACTATAATTATAAAAATCATACTATATCCATTGACGGCAAAGCAAATTCAATCAATGAAAGCAATGCAAACGCTGCAGCCAAAGCTTAAAAAGCTGCAGGAAAAATATAAGGACAATCCACAGCTAATGCAGCAAAAACTTGCAACATTATATAAAGACGCAGGAGTAAATCCGCTTGCAGGTTGCTTGCCGATGTTAATTCAAATGCCAATATTAATGGGTATGTACTATGCATTATTTAATTTTGACTATGGCGGAGCTGAACCGTCTTTTTTGTGGCTACCAAGCCTGTCACAGACAGATCCAATGTATATTTTGCCGGTGTTATCAGCATTGACGACGTTTTTGCAATCCAAAATGTCGATGATGGAAGGAACACCGCAAACAAAGGCAATAACAATTATAATGCCGTTATTCATAGGCTGGATTAGTCTTAACTTTCCAGCAGGATTAGTGCTTTATTGGGTCACAATGAACGTTGTACAAATAATACAACAATGGTGGCTATCGCGTAACGAAGAAATAAATAATAATAAGGAGGCTGCTTAAATGACAAAAGTAATCGAAAAGTCCGCAAAAACTGTTGAAGACGCCTTAAAAGCAGCATTAGAAGAACTTGGCGTCGATGAAACTGAAGTTGACTATGAAATTGTTGAGGAAGCCTCAAGAGGTTTTTTAGGTATAATTGGAACTAAACCTGCCAAAATTCGAGTTACATTAAAAAAAGATAATGGCAGTCAAGCTGCTTCCAATGTTCAACCGGTCGTTAAACCTGTCAATATCGAAGAAAAAGAGGAAATATTAGACGATACCTCAAAAAAAGAAGATACAGTTAAAAAAGTTGAAAATATATCTGAAAATGTAGGTAAAGTTAGAATTGAGACGGCAAAAGGATTTTTACAAGACATATTTAGTAATATGAAATTAACTGTAAAAATTGAAACTATACCTATAGAAGAAGGATATATCCTCAATCTTTGCGGCGAAAATCTCGGCATATTGATAGGTAAGCACGGTCAAACATTGGACGCTTTGCAATACCTTGTAAATCTCGCAGCGAATCGCAATGAATCACAGCGTGTCAGATTTATAATCGATGTTGAAAATTACAGAAGCCGTCGTGCAGAAACACTGCAGAATTTGGCTAAGAATCTTGCAGACAGAGCAGTTAGAATGAATCAAGATGTTAGGCTTGAGCCTATGAATCGACATGAACGCAAAGTAATACATTCTTCTTTGCAAAATAACGATAAGGTCGAGACTCACAGTACAGGCGAGGAGCCACATCGCTATATAATCATATCGCCTAAAAAAACTGGAAAATAAAAGAGTAGAGTAAGCAGTTGCTAACTCATTGAGGTAACGGTGAAAGAGTTGTCTCGCTGACAAACGTCGGCCAGGTGACTCTTTTAATTTTGTGGAGGTGATTGGAATATGATTCAAATTCAAGGAGACACGATAAGTGCGATAGCAACGGCATTTGGCGAGGCAGGTATAGGAATAATCAGAATGAGCGGCAAGCAAGCGATTGATATTGCTGACAGAATTTTTAAAAGTGTCAACGGCAAGAAACTGACAGAAGTCAAGGATAGAAGCATAATATTAGGCAGGATTATGGATTCAAAAGGCGCCGTTATTGATGAAGTCGTTGTATTAATAATGCGTTCGCCCAAGTCCTACACTAAGGAAGATATCGTAGAAATCCAATGTCACGGTGGCTTAATGGTTACTCAAAAAGTGTTGTCAAGGACGTTGGAAGAAGGAGCAAGGTTAGCTGAACGCGGCGAATTTACCAAACGAGCCTTTTTAAACGGACGATTGGATTTGTCGCAAGCACAGGCAGTATTAGATATCATTCAAGCAAAGACCAACGAGGCATTAAAAACGGCAGAGGATAAATTATCCGGCAAAATGACAGGCGAAATTTACAAACTAAAACAGCAAATTTTAAAAATAATTGCACATATTGAAGCTATAATTGATTTTCCGGAAGATGATATCGAAAATCTTACATTGAACGAAATAACAAATGAGGTAACAACGGCAATAGACGAAGTTAATGAATTATTGGATTTTGAAACTAAAAGCAAAATTTTAACCGCAGGTATAGAGGTAGCTATTATAGGTAAACCTAATGTTGGCAAGTCCAGTTTGTTAAATTTGCTGTCTAAAAGTGAAAAAGCTATAGTTACAGATATACCAGGTACAACTCGCGACGTAATAGAAGAATATATAAATATTCAAGGTGTACCTATAAAAATATTAGATACAGCAGGAATACATAAGTCTACTGATAAAATTGAAGAAATTGGCATAAAGAAAACTAAGGAAAAAATTATGCAGGCAAATTTAGTACTTGCACTCTTTGACGGTTCACGCGAATTTGATAACGAAGATGAGACCATTATAAATCTCATAAAAAATCACAATGTTATAGTTTTGCTTACAAAATGCGATTTGCCGACGAAAATAGATTCAAACAAAATTGAAATACATTTTCCGACTGAAAAAGCAATTTCAATTTCAGTAAAGACTAAAGACGGCGTTGATATACTCCGGCAAAATATCACTGATAAAATCAAGAATATGAGCGGGGATTTGGCTTTTATTAGAAATGCACGCGAATTAGAAGCCTTGAGACATGTTAGGAAAAATCTGGAGGAAGCTAAGGATACAATAGCGTTGAACATCGGCGTAGATTTTATATCTATTGATTTGCGTTCAGCCTTACAAGAATTGAACACATTAACCGGCGAATCCGTCGACGAGGATATTATAAATGAAATATTTTCAAAGTTTTGTATAGGAAAATAGTGTAAAAAGTAAAATTATTTAAGTATAATTAAATAAACTGGAGGTTGTGCAAATTATAATGTTTACAGCTGGAAAATATGATGTAATAGTAATAGGTGCCGGTCATGCAGGTATTGAAGCGGCACTTGCTTCTGCCAGAATTGGTTGTAAAACTCTCATGACAACACTATCACTTGAAAATATTGCTATGATGCCTTGTAATCCTTCAATAGGCGGACCTGCAAAAGGTCATCTCGTTCGTGAAATAGATGCTTTAGGCGGACAAATGGGATTAACTGCCGATAAAACGTGTATACAGTTTCGCATGCTGAATACCGGAAAAGGTGCTGCCGTTCATGCGCTTCGTGCTCAAGCTGACAAGAAAATATATCAAGCAGTGATGAAAGAAATCTGCGAAAATACAGATAATCTCGACATAAAACAACTGCTGATAGAAAAAATTATCGTTGAAAATAAAAAAATCGCCGCCGTCATTACTGAAACAGGCGAAATTTATCAAGCTACAACTGTAATTTTAGCTTCCGGAACATATTTGAAAGGCAGAATCATAATTGGCGAAACCATATATGACGGCGGACCAAATGGTCAACGTGCTGCAATAAATTTATCGGATTCTTTAAAAGAGATCGGTATAAAATTCATGCGATTCAAAACTGGTACGCCTGCACGTGTTGACGGCAGAACACTGGATTTTTCAAAAATGGAAATTCAAAAAGGCGACGAAAATATACAAAATTTTTCATTTATGACTGATATTCCGACTAAAAATAAAACTTTTTGTTACCTTACCTATACAAATAACAAGACACATGAAATACTAAAGAAAAATTTACATCGTGCACCAATGGCAAATGGTATCATTGAAGGCACAGGACCGCGTTATTGTCCTTCGATTGAATCTAAAATTATAATGTTTCCAGATAAAGAACGGCATCAGCTTTTTTTAGAGCCGGAGGGATTAAACACGCAAGAATATTACGTGCAAGGTATGTCAACGAGTATGCCAATGGACGTGCAAATTGAATTTCTGCATACTATTCCAGGTTTGGAAAATGCAAAAATTATGCGTCCAGGCTACGCTATCGAGTATGATTGCATTGATCCATTGCAATTAAAGCCAACGCTGGAATTTAAAGGTATAGCTGGATTTTTTTCAGCCGGACAGTCAAATGGCACTTCCGGTTACGAAGAAGCAGCAGCACAAGGAATTATCGCTGGCATTAATGCTGCAATGTTTGTTAAAGGTAAAGAACCACTCATTTTAAAACGTTCAGAAGGGTATATCGGAGTACTTATCGATGATTTGATTACTAAAGGCACGCAGGAGCCTTACAGAATGATGACTTCACGTGCTGAATACAGACTTTTATTGCGTCAAGATAATGCGGATTTACGACTGACTCCACATGGCCGTAGCGTTGGACTTGTATCAAATGAACGCTGGAACCGTTTTCAAACTAAAAAAGCCGAAATCGAGATCGCTACTAGTTATCTTAGCAATACGATATTGACGCCAAGTAAAGATATTAATGATAAACTTATTTCGTTGAACATAGGTGAAATTCGCAATACAATGCCATTATCCGAACTACTCCGCAGACCGAATGTAACTTACGAAAATCTGCAGACAATATTTGACATTCCGCAAATCTCAACAGAAGCTCAATTTCAAGTTGAAACGAATTTTTATTACGAAGGTTACATCAAAAAGCAGACAGAATTAGCACTAAAGCTAGAAAAGTTAGAATCAAAATTAATTCCTCAAGGTATACCTTATGAAAATATTTTAAATCTACGTTCGGAGGCTCGCGAAAAGTTAGCAATAATTAAACCACGTTCGATTGGACAGGCAAGTAGGATTTCAGGCGTCTCACCTGCTGATATTTCAGTGTTGATCGTTTGGATTGAACAACAAAAACGCTTACAATCAATAACGCAGCTAAAGCATCATAAAATATAACCGTACCTATAAAATATAAACATTAAATGGATTTTAAGAGTTGTGCTTGAAAAATAAAGCCTTTTTGCTGACCGACAAAACCAGATGCATTAAGGTCAACATTAACGGTATTATCCTTGCCGGCAGAAAGTTTATATCCAAGTTCCAAAACGCCGCTGCTGCCTTTTCCGTCAGCGCTGCTTATTTCTACGTCGTTATGTCTTGCCTTTACGCTTGCTTTTGCTTCATATTGATAAGATAAACCGTAATAAATCTTGCCATTTTTGACTTTAGTTGTCATGCGGCAGCCAACCTTTAATCTGTTACTGTCGATAGAACTCAGACGGCAATTTTCACTGTCAGGCAATTCAAAGTTCATGTGATCTTGATGTGAAAAGGCATAAATACCGTAAATATCGGCAGTTTCTTTTTCATTGAGTTTTATAATTTTTCCTAATTTGGCATGTCCAGCATAGACTGGTGCAGATTTTTCGTAATGAATATCAAATTTATTTCTGTTGATTTGAAGATTATCAGCGTCAAGAGAAGTTTTAGCACGACCTAAACGAATACTGCCCTCATAATAAACGCCGTCATGTCTGCTTTGTTTTGCAATTACGCCAACTGTCAATGCGTTTGAATTGCCCTTGCCGTCAACGTCTTTAAAGTCGCTATCATAACTATTATGATTATAATCAACGATACCGCCAACTAACAATTTGCCTGAAGAAGTTTTTAACTCTCTGACAAAACCTATATCAGCGCCGCTAATTTTGTTCTTTATTTCGCCGCCATTGTCAGTGTCAACTTTTAAAACACCGCCGCTTACAGCCGTAATTATCTTAGTATGATTTATTTTTTTATCAATTTGTTGCTTTTCTAAGTCACAGTTATTTTTTATTTGTTCAATTTCAATTTTATCTGTTGTGGTTTCATTAAATGTTTCAATATCCTGATTTTTATCACTGTAATTTGAATTTATTTGGGGTTCTGAAGGCGGATAAAATATTTCAATCTCATTAGATTCAGTAGTTATGCCGGGATTGTCTCCTTCTGTTTCCGCAGATTTATGCTCGTCTTTGCTGGTTTCGTCCTCTTGCAGCATTTCAATAATCCGCTCTGTACCTGCATTAATGCCTGTAATGGTGCCAATCATTGGTTGAGATAAAGTTTGAGCATGTCCTATCTTAAAATTAGTTACAAAAATCAACAATATTGCGAGTATTAATGTTATACATGAATTTTTTCTTAAACTCACATTCCTGCCTCGCTTTCAGCTTTTTATCAGATTTTATCATATTTTTTAATTTAAAGTCAATCACTTATTCCATTTTTCGGCAAATAAAACTATAATTATATAAGTAAAATTTTTACTCGGAGGCGATACCATGTTGGCGAATATCAATTTGATAAAATTTGACACCGACATAGGAAGGACAAAGCCGGAAAATATCATTCACGTCGAGAATGACTGCCCATTTTGTGATGTTGAGCACCTCACTAATATAATTGACACAGACGGCGATATAATTTTCCTCAAGAACAAATACAACGTGGTTAAAGGCGCTGATCAGTTTGTGTTGATTGAAGGTCGCGAATGTGATGTTGACATGCCTGATTATACAAAAGAACACATGCGGAGAGTTATTAAACTTGGTCTTAAACATTGGCGTAAACTCTTAGACTGCGGCAAGTATGAAGAAGTGCTTTTTTTTAAAAATTTTGGACCTATGTCCGGCGGAACGATTCGACATCCTCATATGCAGCTTGTTGGTTTTTTTAAGCTGCAAAGTGATTTATTGTTTTTTCCTGAAGAAATGCAAGGCATAGTTATAAAAAAACAAAATGGCGTTGAGATGAATATTTCAAACTGTCCTAGAATCGGATTCGGCGAAATTAACATTGTACCTCAAATTGACGGAAACATTGATACTTTCGCTGACTTCATTCAGATTGGTGTAGATTATTTAACGCATTATTTTCGCAAAAACTTGACGAGTTATAATATATTTTTTTATCACAAGGAGCGGCAGATTTATGTTAAACTTATACCACGCTTTGCAACTTCGCCTTATTTCGTGGGTTATAATATACGTTTTTTGCCGAATAATGTTGAGCGCATTGCTGAAGAAATTCGTCAGATATATTTTAATTAGGAGTGTGTAATTATGCCGGTTATTGTCAATAAAGTTAAAACAGATGACACGGTTACAAGAGAAATCAGCGAAGCCGAATTTAACGCCGCAACGCTGGAAAATGTAGACATGGATAAGTACGCTAAAAATTATTCTGAAAATGGTCTTTGGGATAAGATCAAAGGTACTTTAAAGGACGCCGGTATCGGTCTCATTTACAAGGCGCTGAAGCTTTACTATGCTACTGAAAATCCGAATTGTCCACAGAAAGTCAAATTAGGAATTTATGCGGCACTTGGCTATTTTATTACGCCTTTTGACATAGTACCGGATTTTTTGCCACTTGCCGGGTTTACTGATGACGTCAGCACTATTGCCATTGCCTTGACGGTTGCACATCTTTATATTGACGATACCGTTAAACAAAAGGCTAAAGATAGAATCAGAGGTATTTTTGGTGATAAAATTGCAAATGAACTTGATTAAAAATCAAATATACCTTAAAATTATAAAAAATAATGTATAATAATGATTTATACCTTTAATTTATCAAAATAATTGACATGCTGTGTAAATCAATGTAAAATTAAATCCTAAATATGTACATTGGAGGAAAATTTTAATGGACATGCAGGAAATTTTTACTAAAATCTCAGATTTACTTGAGAAATTCGGTATCAAAGAGGCGCTGAAAAAGCCGGAAGTTGTCGAAACGATTTATAATGTTATGAGTCAACACGGAATGAAAGTTGACAAGAATATTTTTAACCTTGTAGTTGTCGGTTTTGCAAGCACTCCAAGTGATAAACTCGGTCAACTTATTGGTCTTCTTGGCGGCGTTATGGCTGGAGCACAAGGAAGGGGGTGCAGCAGCAAATCCACTTGCAGCAATTCTCGGAGCAGTGGCTCAAGGCGCCAATCAACCGGCACAAAATCAGCAGCAACAGGCAAAACCTGGCGAAGCAAATCCATTGGCGGCACTTGGTGCAATCGGAGCACTTGCCGGAGCTTTAGGTGGTGCTGCTCAACCTCAACAACAAAATCAACAGCAGACACAATCTCAATCGCCAACGGCTGCAGACTTGCTTGGCGGTCTCGCACAAGTTTTAGCACAAGGCAAAAAGTAAAATAAATTTCACTCAATCAAAAAAGGCTACTTCGTGATTAATCGAAGGTAGTCTTTTTTATTTCGCTTTTTTAATATGCCATTTAATCGAAAATTACTTTAATTATACCTTCAAGCATTTTGCGTTGTTTATCGGTTGGAAACCTGGCATTGACGGTATAGTGACCATTTAGAATGAAATTGTTAAGATCAGTTATTTCCTCAGTGTTAGAGAGATTTTTTTCATTGCCAAGCAGATAATCAATCGACACGTTAAAGAAGTTTGCCATTTTTTTGAGCATGTCATAATCCGGCTGATGAACACCAGATTCATAGCGGCTGTAAGTAGCCTGTGTCAAATTTAGTTTTCCGGCGACAGTACCTTGAGCGAGCCCTTTGCGTTCACGGAGAGATTTTAATTTACGACCAAACATTATATTCACCTCATATAATGTTATAACTGCATTTAAATCTCTTTAAAATTTTTCTTGCCAAATAAGTATATTATCTTGATTTTTACGTTTATCGTATTATAATAAAAGGTAAGCTACAAAATAAAATCAATTCCATCGTTTAATAAAGGTGGTGATTCATGATTAGAGTTATTTATTATATCAAAAAAATATCTTATAAAAGGAAGTGATTTATTTATGGCAGAATATAAAGTGACTGCCAACAATCAGACGATCACAGGAAGTTCGGATGCGACCTTATCACAGGCAATAACTATATTACTTATGAAAATGTTGTGATTAACGCCGGCGGCGGTGATGACACGATTGACGGTTCTTATAAACATCCAAATTATTCAGCGGTTAATGGTGGTGCCGGCAATGACAGTATTTTTGCTCCTTGGAATTTAACGGTAACCGGCGGCACAGGTGACGATACGATTAAAGCTGATGGATCCGTCATAAAATACGCAAACGGTGACGGCAATGATGTCGTGATGTATTACAGCTACTTGGGAAATTCATCATCAAATGACACTATCAATGTCACAAGCGGTACAGTCAACTCAATCACCGGCAACGGAAATGATGTTGTATTGCATATTGGTGACGGCAACATAACTCTCAAGTCAGTCCAGAATAGACCTGTATTTTACCAAGAAGGCAACGATAGCCTTAAAGGCGCATTCTTTGACGGCAGCAAAATTCAGGATATGGTTGTTAATAATGTCCCTCATTCTGAAGTTACGGGAACAGACGGAGCAGATTATATTTACAATATGCGGGATTGCAGCTACTCAACAATTAAAGCCGGACTTGGCAACGATACCATTAGACTTGACTCTTATTCTCAGGTAGTTGATTATAATCAAGGCGACGGCAATGACGTTATCTACGGCTTTGATTATAATGATACACTTAATATTTCAAGCGGCACCATTAACAGCATTTACGGCAATGACGATGATGTAATTGTCAGAGTCGGCACAAATCGTATTACTCTTAAGGATGCAATTTTTGATTTTAATTACTATGGAAATTTCATTAACATTAAGGATTCTTCCAGCAAAAACAATATCTATGTTTACGACGGTAATAATATTGTCAACGTGATTAATACTCACATAACTTATGACGAGGGCAATTATCATAAAACTACCGGTACAAGTAGTGACGAATTTATTTTCGCCAATACACCTGCACTTGTTATTGGTGATGGTAGTTATAGTAATTTTACTCTTTTGGGCGGTGCAAGTGTTGACGCCGGTGCAGGTAACGACACTATTTATGCTACATTTATGGGCACTTCAATTAATGCCGGAATTGGTAATGACTCCATTATTGTAAGGGAAAGCGGTTATTCAGGTAGTTTGGATATGTACGATGCCTTAGGTACAATCGTTGGCGGTGCTGGTAAGGATACTATAAATTTAAGTTATCGTGATTATCTTAATTATCGTAATTATCGTAATAAAGGCTATCTTGTGCAATATGCTTCAGGCGATGATAATGAGCTTCTATTGTAGCAGGTGGCGGCAACGATACAATCATTAATACTTCAGAGTATGACACTATTGTAACAGGTGAAGGCGACAATCTCGTTATCTTTAAACGCAACGGTCGACAAAGTTACATCACTACTGGTAATGGCAATAACACTATTACTGGTGATTTTATCAACTCAACTGTTATTGCGGGTTCCGGTGATGATATCATTGATTCTAACGGTAGTTCTATCATTAGAGCCGGCAGCGGCAATGATACCATTAATCTGAAATGGGGAGCTCCTAAAATTCAATATGCCTTAGGCGATGGCAATGATTTGGTTTCGCTCAAATCCGGTGGTCAATTTAACGGTTCAATTAATCTGCTCAACGGCGCAACGGTTGATAAGTATCAAATCAATGGCAAAGATCACATTTTTACAATCGGTAGTGGAAAAGTCACCATTGCAAATATCAATTCAAATAATGTCAATACTTATGTTGTCGTTGGCGATAATGAGTATATCAACGGCATTGCTTACAATCGATCTGTCGATGATGATTACAGCTCAAAAGAACAACAATACACAATTACCGGAACGAGCGGCAATGATTATATTAACTACTGGTATCACGAGAAAGCGACGATTAATGCAAGGAACGGCGACGACTATATCGTAGCTTCGAATTATGGTGAGTATGGTGAGTATGGTGAGCGAATTGTTAATGGCGAATTGGGCAACGACACGATTAGGACTTATATTGATACCAGTACGATAAGCGGCGGCGGCGGTAACAATTTGATTCAAAGCTTTGGAGGTCGAAAGGTTTCGATAAGTGGTGGCGAAGGCAACGACATAATTGAAATACAGGCAACTAACGAGCAATTTACTTACTCCTATGTTTCTTCTGATGGTTATAGTTAGTTACAGTTATAGTACAGCTTATGAATTTGGTGACCAATTTGTCACAATAAATGGCGGCGAAGGCAACGATACGATTCGGGCAGCATTTATTAATTTGCTGAGTTCTTACAGCAACACTTATACTTACACCAATTCAAACGGCGTTACTTATACGAGTACTATCAGTGGTTTTTTCCGTTCAAACAACACTTATGTCACTGTCACAAACTGGAGCGGTTCAAATGGTGCACATGGCGGCGAAACGATAACAAGTACGCTCATTTACGACCGTTTGATTGAATATGCTGACGGCGACGGAGATGATGTCGTTGAGGATTATCATACCGGCGATTCAATTAAGGTTGACGGCAGTTATACTTGTTTAGTTGAGGGAAGCGATGTCGTTATCAAAGTCGGCACAGGCTCAATCACTTTAAAAAATGCTAAGTCACAAACCATTGTAATTAATGACGCGGTAGTTACTTTGAGTTCAGATCAAGTTGCTGCAAATGTCATTTTGACTGATAAGGATAAAAGCCCGTACAGTGCGGCAGACACCGTTGGTGGAATTGACGCAAGCCAACGTACAAAGAAAATCCAAATCACCGGCAACGCTAATAACAACTCAATCATTGGCGGCAAAGGTGTGGACACTTTAAATGGCGGTGACGGTGCTGATACTCTTAAAGGCGGCGTCGGCAACGATATCCTCAGCGGTGGCAGCGGCGATGACGTCTTCCTTGTTGCGGATGGCGAAGGTAATGACGTTATCAATGACTATACAACCGGTGATAAAGTCAAGTTGACTAGCGGCAAAGTCAGCAATATCAAAGTCAAAAATAATGATGTAATTTTGACAATCGGCAAGAGCAAATTGACCCTCAAAAATGCAAAATCGCAGTCGATTGAAGTTGAAAATTCCAACGGCACGACCTCAACAATCATCAATGGCATTAACTTGACATACTCCCCACGGCTAAAGCCGGCGGATTCTGCTATCATCGACATTCGCCTTAAAAATAAGGTCTTACGATGTCTCCTGCAATGGTCGATGCCC
>CAJOHI010000002.1:42599-44338 GCA_905234365.1 uncultured Selenomonadaceae bacterium
AGCGTATTTTAGCAAAAGAATTTACAAAATGCAATAAAAATTTAGCGCCTTATATCCCCATAGCTAAAGCAAGGGGCTTTTCGGCGCATTTCGGTAATTACCAACAAGGACAAGGAAAATACCGTAATCAGCGGCATGGCGGTTGACGATAGCATTATTAACGGCATTGACATTAATACATCTCTTAGTACAAACATTTCAAAAGTTACGATTAATTCCGGCAAAGGCAACGACACGGTTAGAAGCGAAAGCAGTAACAGTCTGATTGACGGCGGCGACGGCAACGATTATATTTACAGCAGTGGCGCTTATGTGACAGTCAAAGGAAATACCGGTAACGACAAGATCAGCATTGTATCCGGCGTTGACTCAACCTTAATCGCCGGCAAAGGCAATGACACGGTTTGGTTGAACAGCTCATCTTCGGGCAACGACATTCAATATTCAACAGGCGACGGCAACGATGTGATTTACGGATACTCGGCAGAGGCAGGCACAATTCATATCACAAACGGAAAAATCAGCAAGATCACCGCCGGAACCAAAAAGGCGCCTAATGATGTGGTGTTTACTGTCGGCAAGAACACTGTCACGGTTAAAGACGGCGTTGGCAAGAAAATTTCCGTTAAGGACGAGAGCGGCAACTTGACTAGCAGAACTTACGGAGCAACGCTTGAGACAATTTATGATAGCGATGTTACAGCCGGCGGCGCATTTGACTTTTCTGCGGACGGTTCACTTCGCGCTGTTGACGCCTCAAACAGAACTTTGGCAATCGACATCACAGGTAACAAGTTGGACAACACGTTAATTGGCGGAATCGGTAACGACACACTTGAAGGCGGCAAAGGCAAAGATGTGTTCGTATATACCGGTGGCGACGACATTATCGTTGACTATACGGCAGGACAAGATTCGATAATCTTCAGCGATGTGACGCTTACGGAAGTTTCGGTCAGCGGAAATGACGTCTTGTTGAGGACTGATGGCGGCACATTAAAAATCAGCAACGGAATCAAAAAGAACGGCAAAGGCGTAGTTACCGGCAACAAGTTGACAATTACAGACACTACAGGAATAAAGACGAGTCAGATTTATGGCGTTGATGATATAACAATAGCCAACGGCGATGGCGACATCTTTAATGTCAATCCGAGTGCAAAATCAGCAAGCGCCAAGAAACGGACAAAGGCAATTTATCTGATAGGAAATGCAAATGACAACACGTTGATTGGCGGCAGCAAAGATGATACAATCGAAGCGCTGAAAGGCAACGATGTAATGACCGGCGGCAAGGGTGCTGATTATTTCATCTACAGTAACGGCGTCGACACGATCACTGACTATACGGCAAAACAAGATAAAATCAAACTTACGAAGGCTTCAACCGGATATAAAGTTGACGGCAAGAATGTTATTTTTGAGTTTAGCAATGTCAACAATACTTTGACAGTTGTCAACGGAAAAGACAAGGATATTACTGTTATTGATTCTAGCGGCAATGAGACGACGAAGAATTATCACGATCCGGAGATCTTAACGCTCACAAAGAAAGACAGCGGCACTTACGATATGAGCAGCGATACAATGCTTATCACTATTGACGGCTCAAAAACTACCAAAGGCGTCAACCTCATTGGCAATTACCTTGACAACTCAATCATTGGCGGCAAAGGTGCAGATTCGCTTAATGGCGGTTATGGCGTGGATACTATAACTTCCGGCAAAGGTGACGACAC
>CAJOHI010000003.1 GCA_905234365.1 uncultured Selenomonadaceae bacterium
TGTTGGCAACACCGGAGCAAATACGCTTCTTGGCGGTACAAAAGCCGATACCATTCGCGGTGGTGCCGGTAAAGACTATATCGAAGGTGGCGCCGGTAAAGATTATCTCTTTGGTGACGGCGGTGCTGATACTCTCTATGGTGGCGCCGGTAACGACCAACTCACCGGTGGCAAGGGTAAAGATGTCTTTGTAGTAGTTTCCGGTGGCGGCAACGATACTATCATGGATTATGCACAAGGCGATGACACCATTAAGCTCTATTCCGGCAAACTCACTGCTATCCAAGCAGTCGAAGCTGTTGAAGATACTAAAGATGCTGTGTTGAAATTCAAGAGCGGCAGTGTAACTCTTAAAGATGCTAAGGGTCTGGAACTTACTATTGTTGACGCGAGCGGTAATTCAACTGTTACGATTGCTGGCGATTCTATTGCTACAGCAGTGGCTTATGACGACGACAGCTCAGTAGCTGCTCAGTTAGATCAAGATATCGTATTTGCAGATGCAACCGAACGCACAAAGAGTATCAGAATTAAAGGCAATATCCTTCCTAACACCATTCTTGGCGGATCAGGTTCCAACACCATTAACGGTGCTCAAGGTAGGTGGCAAATCTGCTGACAGCTTAGTCGGCGGCGTTGGTGACGATAGTCTTATTGGTAACGCCGGTGCCGATACTCTCACTGGTGGTGCCGGTAACGATTATATTGACGGCGGTAAAGGTAAAGATGTTATCACCGGTGGTAAAGGTAATGACACTCTTAAAGGTGGCGCTGGTGCTAATACTTACGTCTATGCTAATGGCGACGGCGATGATTTGATCACTGACTTCAAGTCCAGCGACCAGATCAGAATTACTGACGGTGCTTACTCAGTAGTTAGAAGTGGAAGAGATATCGTGGTTAAAGTCGGTAACGGTTCTATGACCTTGCAAAATGCTTATGGCATAACTCCAAGAATCATTACCGGAGCAGAATACGAAGAACGCTGGTTCATGGAAGGCGATGACAACTTCGTCACTGGTGATTCAACAGATGTCGCGGCCATTTCCGATACTTCTTCCAATGCTCTCACGAATGAATTTAATTACGATGTAACTTCAGCACTTAACCTTACTAAAGACAATCAAGTTGCTTCGTTCAATTACAATAAGAAGTCTGAAAAATAAATAAAGGCCATTAACTCATAGGTTATAGAGAATAGCAATAAAAAAGTTCTTGTTGCTATTCTCTCTCCTTATCTTTTTATAATAGTAGGAGAATGTCTAATGGCGACAATTTCTAATTATTATGTTGATAATACAGTTGTCAGTGGTACAAGTGACGCCGATTTAATTGATAATCACGGTAAATATGTAACTGTCGAAACCGGTGAAGGTAATGACACTATAAGTAATTATGGTGGTGGTGTTAAAATTACTGCCGGTGACGGTGATGATTCTGTTTATTGTTTGACATCTAGTACCGTCAATAATGATTATGGATATGTCACTATTGATGGCGGTTCAGGCAATGACATTATTGAGAGTTTTGATTATCATCTTTCAATAAGCGGTGGTGCCGGAAGCGATTCAATTTACTTGAATAACTACGGTAATAATACAATCAAAGCCGGAACGGGTAACGATAATATTAATTTAGGTTACGAAGGTTCAAATAATGTCATTCAATATGACAATAGTGACGGTGTTGATACTGTTTACGGTTACAACTCAACCGATTCAATTCAAGTCTCAAGTACAGCTTATTCAACTGTTTTAAGCAACGAAGATTTTATTATCAATGTCGATAGTGGCTCACTTATTCTTAAAAATGCAGCCACACAAATTATTAATATAAATGGAAATAGTATCAATTTAGTCGAAAGTGGTCTGTACATTTCAAATTCAAATGATGATACTGTGATTACCGGCGGCGCTTACGATGATACTATTTTCAACAACGGCGAAAATGCTTTAATTTATGCTGGTGACGGCAACGATATTGTAAGCACTGAAAGTAATGGCGTAACTGTCATAGCAGGTGAAGGCAATGATTCCGTTTACAGTAACCATAGAGTTACCGTTGACGGCGGTACTGGTGATGACACTATTAATGTCATGAGCGGCTATGTTGACGGCGGCGAAGGAAACGATGTCATTTTAACTGATACTTACAACAATACTACTGTAGTTGCGGGTTTAGGCGATGACACGATTTATACGACTTCGACTAATGCTTTTGACTATGGACGAGTTTTTCAGTATATTTCCGGCGACGGCGACGACATTGTTTATGGTTTCAAGGAAAACGATACTCTTGTAATTAGTGCTGATGTGTATTCGACTGTGGCAGTTGACAACGATATAATCATTACAGTTGACGACATAGGCAGTATTACGCTCAAAGATTCAGTTGGCATAAATATCAACATTACTGGTGCACAGGAAGAAGTACCAGCATGGAAAATTGAAGGCAATGTAGCAATTTATGGCACGGCACGAGAAATGCTTGCCGTAGTTAGCGGAATTAGCAGCGACGCTGAGGCTGAAGATTTTCAAGTAATTGATGAAACTACTGTCGTGATTTCTGATAATGCTTTAGAGACTGATAGTACTGTTTCCATTAGTTACGGCTATGCCTTGCAACTTGGAGACGATGTTGATGAACCGATTGATAAGGCAGCATATTGGTCTATTGACAATGGCGTTGCAAGTTACAATTCTACATCTCGCACTGCAGGATATGTTGTTTCTGATGATGGAAAATCAATATCTTATTCTCCTGAAATTGCCGGTGAAACTCTCATTACAATTACCGGACTCAGCTCAAGTGCTACAAGTGAAGATCTAATTCTTAACGACAATGTCGTTACAGTTAATAATTCGGCTCTTGATTCTTCAAATATTACAACGATTGACGGAGATTATACCTTAGCACTTGGCGACAATGTTGTAAAATCTGTAGCAACAAGTGAAGGCTGGAATATTGTTGACGGTACGGCAAATTACAATACGTACTTTCAAGCGACAGCAAATCTATATCTTATTTGTCCGAGATTGTTGGCGAGACAATTACTACTATCACCGGTCTCAGTTCAAATGCTACAAGTGAAGATTTAACTATTAACGGCAACGTCGTTATAGTTAATAGTGCGGCGCTTGATTCGAACAAAACGGCAAGAATAGATTCTGGTTACGAACTTGCTTTTGGCAGCGATATAGTACCCGCTGAAGAATCCGTAAAGTCTTGGATTATTGAAGACTCGACGGCAGTTTACATTGCGAAAAATATTGAAGGCTATAGTTTAAGTGCTGACAGTCAGTCAATCGTTTATAGCAATGATAATTCAAGTGCAAGACTCATTGCAATAAGCGGAATTAATAGCGACGTAACAGTTGACAATGGAATAATTGACGGTATTAGTCTCGACGGCGAAAGTGTCAAAATTGATTCCAGCGTGATTGGTTCTGAAGGTTTGACTTATGACGGTCAAGGTTACAGCTTTGAGACTGGCGACGGTGCTGATTTAGTTCACAATATTGCTAACGGAATTAGTATTGTAGGCGGTAAAGGTAAAGATATCATTACCAATTCCGGCGATTTTAACACGTTGATTGGCGGAAAAGGCAAAGATGTCATTAATATTGAAGGCAGTTCTGCGGTAGTCAGTTATGCTTTAGGCGACGGCAATGATGTTGTCAATGGTTATACTTCTGATGCGACAATTAACATGCTTACTGATTATGATACTTTGATAAGCGGCGATGATGTTTGCCTGGTAGCTTCAAATAATGCGACGCTGAAACTTGCAGACGCTAAAGGACAAATTATTAATATTATAAATGCTTCTGGAGTACTTGAGACAATCGAAACGGCAGATAAGTTCACATACAACAAAAATGGCGTAGCAGTAACATTGCATGCTGATTTTGAAGGCGAGTTTTCTGCACCTGCGAAAGTCAAACGAGTCGTCGGCAGTCAAGCTGTTGCAAATATTACAGTTAGTGGAAATGCGCTTGACAATACAATCGTTGGCGGTAGTGGAAAAGATTATTTAAGCGGAGACAGCGGCAACGATTCAATAGTTGGTGGCAAAGGTGCTGATTGGCTTGATGGTGGTATCGGAAATGATACACTTATTGGCAATCAAGGAGCAGATATACTTGACGGTGGTATTGGCAACGATATTTTGACCGGCGGAAAAGGCAAAGATGTATTTGTGTACGCTTCCGGCGGCGGCGATGATACTATCACGGATTATACGGAATTTCAAGACGTAATTAAACTCACAAAAGGCAAGGTTAAGAGTGAAGTATTTGACGGTGATGATATCATATTGAACGTCGGGACAGGTTCTATTACTGTTAAGAATGGCAAGAACAAAACCATTAAAATAATCGACAAGTCAGGTACATCTACAACTAGACTCTATTCTGATAATTTGTCACTTAGCGATTCTGATGATTCAGTTGTTACAATTAATGATTTAGTTGAAACAGTCGATGCTTCGACAAGAACCATGCCAATTAAAATCGTTGGAAACAGTAAAGAAAACGTTATAATTGGCGGCAAGGGCAGCGATACTCTGCAAGGTGCAGCCGGTGCCGATTCAATTATTGGAGGAGCCGGCAAAGATGTTCTCATTGGAAATGCCGGTGGTGATACGCTCTATGGTGGTAAAGGTAAAGATATCTTAACCGGTGGCAAAGGAAATGATGTCTTTATCGTTTCAAATGGCGAAGGCGAAGACCTAATTACTGATTATCACTCTGATGAAGATATTATCAAAGTAAGAGGAAATATTCTCAATGCTACTACTGTAGGAAGTACAAAAGATATTGTTCTGAATTTTAAAGCTGGTTCTGTGACTTTAAAAAATGCCAAAAATCTTTCACTCAGTCTTGTCGATACTAATGACCAATCCTTTGTTACTGTTGTTGGCGATGATGATGGTGATGTCAGCGTAGCAGCAGATGACTCTGCAGATTCAATCCTTAAACTTAGTGCCGGTACAATTATTTTTGACGCTTCTGCACGTTCTGAAGCCATTAAGATTACCGGTAATATTCGTTCAAACTCAATAGTTGGCGGCTCTGCAGAAGATTCTCTCTATGGTGATGACGGTAACGATTACTTAGCCGGAGGCAATGGTAAAGACAGACTCTATGGACAAGCTGGCAACGATACGCTTTTCGGTGGTGCTGGTGCTGATTTCCTCGCTGGCGGTGAAGGTGACGATTCTCTAAAAGGTGGTAAAGGTCACGACACTCTTAACGGCAGTAAAGGTGATGATACTTTAATCGGCGGAGCAGGTAACAACATCTTTATTTACAAAAACGGTGACGGCAATGATGTCATCACTGATTATAAATCCAGCGATCAGATAAGAATTACCGGCATCTATTCGACTGTCACAAGCGAAAATGATTTTATAATAAACGTAGGCAGTGGTTCATTAACTCTTAAAGATGCAGCAAACATCAATGTGAGAATTATTAACGAAAGCGGTTACGAAGAACGTTGGTTTGAGTATGATGAATACGAAACATCAGGTATAAATGATGAATTAGATTCCATAATATCCACTAAATCAGATATAATGGTGTCAAATTACAGTTATCAGACTTCTCAACCTGATGATCTTCTTCAACTCAATAAATTAACTTATAACGACGCTAAAAAAGATATTTCAAATAAATAAGTCAACACATACCTCCGTATGTATATATGTATTTTTAAATTGTTTTCTCTTTTTTGAAAGGTTGTGGTTTTTATGAAGTTTATCTTCAAAATTCAGCGCTTTGCATCTCTCTCAAATTCCAGATCCAGCACGCTCGTGAGCGGTACTTCTGCTGACGACACCATCTACACTAGCGGTAGCTATGTTACTGTTGATGGCGGCGCTGGTAATGATAGCATTAAATCTGGCTCCAGCAGCTATAGTGTCGTTAATGGCGGTGCAGACAGCGATACTATCAGAGGCTACTTTGCTTCTTCGACGATTCAAGGCGGTGCAGGTAACGATCTTATCGCGGCTGACCACTATTGGAGTAACAAAGTTCCGTATATCAATGGCGGAGATGGCAATGACACAATTACCAACGACAGCAGCGGTACTCATGGCTCAATCGACGGTGGTGCCGGTAATGATTTACTCAAATTTAAAGGCTATGGTGGTCCTAACGGCAGTACAATTAATGGCGGTGACGGCAACGACACTCTTCAAATTAGCTATATGCTGCCAGGTTCTGCATTGGGTGTCTACATTGTAGACGGCGGCGCTGGTGATGATATTGTAAGTCTCTCCAGCAGCAGTGCTAGTGGTAAAATGACGGTCAATGGCGGTAAAGGCAACGATACCATGTACAGCAGCAGTGCCGCAGAACTTTATACTTATGCTAAAGGTGATGGAAACGATACCATTTACGGTTTTAGCAACAAAGATACCATTAAGGTAACCAATGCAAAAATCAAATCTACTGTGGTTAGTGGTAGAGACATTATCATTAATGTCGGCGGTGGACAAAATGCCGGAACAATCACTCTTAAAGATGCTGCTACACTTACCTCACCTTATAACTTCATTGGTGGTGATGAACCTGACTATTGGTGGATTGATACTGACGAAGATGGCAATCGTGTAGCTTACTATGGTGATGTAACCGACAAGAAGATCACTGTCAGCGGCATAGCAAACAACGCTAAGGATACTGATTTCACACTTGACGAAGATAACAACGTGGTAAAAGTTGCTAAGGGTGCACTCAATAATGTCTACGGTAATGTCACAGTTAGTGACGGCTATACTCTTGCATTGGAAAGCGGAGTTACAGCACCAACTGAGATTCCTGCAGGTTGGACGTTTAGCAGTGGAACCGGAACTTACAAAGCTGCAGGTAAAACAGCAGGTTATGTAGTCTCAAATAACGGAAAGACCATTTCATATTCTTCAGCAGTTGAAGGCGCAACACTTCTTACAGTGACAGGTCTCAATAACAGCGCCAGTGCTTCCAATGTTTCATTGAATACGAGCAGCAAAGTTGTAACGCTTAACGGTGCGGCATTAGACAGCAGCAAGACCGTTAAAATCAGTAATGGTTATACTTTGGCACTTGCTTCTGATGTAACAAAACCTGCAGACGTGGCAGCAGCTTGGTCAGTTTCAAATGGTACGGCCACTTATACGGGTGTAGGCAAGACTGCAGGTTATGCTCTTGCAAGCGACAATAAGAGCGTCTCCTATTCAGCAGCAGTTACAGGCACAGAACTTATCAAGATAAGCGGTCTTAACAGTTCAGTTGCGGCTTCAAATGGACAGATCAACGGAATTAGCATTAACGGTAATGTTGTAACAATAGCTCAAAGCCTGGCAGGAACAAACGGTTTGACTGTCAACGGTAGTGGTTATGTTTTCAACAGCGAAGGCAAACTGACCATTGGAGGTTCAGCTAGCACCTTGATTGGTGGTACTGCAGCCGACGAAATTACCAACAAAGGCAACGCGATTAATGTTTCAGGCGGAGCAGGTAACGACACGATTAATAATGCCGGTTTGGCAGCAACGATTAATGCCGGTGGCGGTGATGATGAACTTAACCTCAAAGGTGGCGAAGGCATTATCAAATATTCGTTGGGCGACGGCGACGACACGATTTATGATTACAACGCAGCAAATACGCTCAGTGTTGATGCTGCTTACAGTAAGACCACTGACGGCAGAGATGTAATTATTAAAGTCGGCAGCGGTAGCGTTCGTCTCGTCAACTACGTTGATAAACCTATCAGCATAATTGACCAAAGCGGCAATTTCAAGAGTGAAACTGTTCGCAGTGGCGAATCACTTGACGATATTGTTGAAAATCACACTTATGAGGAAACTGCCATTAGAGATACCAACTCTACGCCTAATAACACTTACGTAAAACTCAGCGATGTAGGTGGCAGTGTTGTTACGATCACTGAAGACGCAAGCGGTGAGAAAGAATATACCGCAGGTGAAGGCGGCGATACTCTCATTAACTACAGTAAGGCTGCTAAAGTTACTCTCAACGGTAATAACGGCAATGATACGCTTGTTACCAGCGGTAAGTATACTACCATTAATGGTTCCAAAGGCGATGATGTCATCAGCATTGAAGGTGGCAACGCTTTAATCGAATACACTGAAAATGATGGCAAAGATGTGATTTACGGCTACGACACCAATGCTACATTGCATATCCTCACTCAAGGCGGCTATGAATCTACTTTCAAAGGCAATGACGTTATCATTACAGTTGCAGATAGAAAGAACTCAACTATCACTCTTAAAGATATGGTTGACAAACCGATTATCATTAATGTCAACACTTACACTACTGTCGATACAATCAGCGTAGGACCTCGCACACATTACGAATTCAATACGGCTGGCACGGCAGCTTTCCTGGCCGCTGATTTTGAAGGCACTTTTGATGCCGAGGAAGACTTTGATGATTATCCAAATCTTCAAATCATTGACGGCAGTGCAGTTACTCAAAACAGCATTAAAATTATCGGCAACTCCAAAGCAAACGAAATTGCCGGCGGCAGTCTGCATGACTACCTTGAAGGTGGTACAGGCAATGATTCACTGAGCGGATTTAACGGCGATGATACTTTGGTTGGCGGTATTGGCAGTGACACATTGACTGGTGGCGCTGGTCGTGACGTATTCGTTTATAATTCCGGTGATGGCAATGACGTTATCACAGATTATGGTACCGGAAAAGATACCTTGCAGATTAACAATGCCGAAATTAAGATGGCAAGCGTTTCTGGTGAAGATGTTATCTTGGGTGTAGGCACAAATTACATCACTCTCAAAGGCGCTAATGGCAAGGAACTCACAATCGTCAACGAACAAGACGACATTGTAACGGTCAATTACTCCGACGAATTAGTAATAAATGACGACGATGAAGGTCTCGTCGAAGTTGAAGACTTCTTCAAGGGTGTTGATGCTTCTGCTCGTACTAAACCTGTATTAATCAGAGGCAATTCTCAAAACAACAACTTTAAGGGCGGCGCTAAAGCTGATACGCTCTATGGCGGTGCAGGCAAAGATTATCTGTTCGGCGACAAAGGTAAAGACGTTCTTTACGGTCAAGGCGGAGCAGACTCCCTTGACGGCGGTGCCGGTGATGATGTTTTGACAGGCGGTAAAGGTAAAGATGTCTTCATGGTAGGCAGTGGACAAGGCAACGATGTCATCACTGATTACGTTTCCGGTGAAGATAAGATTTATCTCAAGAGCGGTTTGGTCAGCAAAGCTATCAAGGAAGTTGAAATTGTCGGTAGTGCTAAAGATGTTATCTTGAAGTTCAATAGCGGCAGTGTTACTATCCAAGATGGTAAGGATAAGCCGATAACTCTTGCTGATAGCAAAGGCAATGAAACTGTAATGACGTTTACCGATCCAGTTATTGAAGATTTGACTATTGACGACTTCGATGATCCTTATCTCAAACTTGATGATGTAGTTAAAACCGTCGATGCGACAGAACGCAATAACGAGATGAGAATCGTCGGCAATGCTCTTGATAACACCATTTTGGGTGGTGCCGGAGCTAATACAATCAACGGCGGTAAAGGCAATGATTACATTGAAGGTGGCAAAGGCGCGGACAGCTTGCTTGGTGCTGCAGGTAATGACACTCTTACTGGTGGCGCTGGTGCTGATATCCTTGACGGCGGTGCAGGCAACGATGTAATTGACGGTGGCAAAGGTAAGGATATTATCACCGGTGGCAAGGGCAACGATACCTTGACCGGTGGCGCTGGTGCTGGTGCTAATACTTACGTCTATGCTAATGGCGACGGCGATGACGTCATCACTGACTTTAAGTCAAGCGATCAAATCAGAATCACCGAAGGCTCTTACTCAACACTTAGAAGCGGTACTGATCTTGTAGTCAAAGTCGGCAGCGGTTCAATCACCTTGCAAAAGGCTTATGGCATAAGTCCGAGAATTGTTAGCGCAGCAGAATACGAAGAACGCTGGTTCATGGAAGGCGACGATAAATTCGCTTCTGAGGAAGGCGACGATCTTGAATCAATCACCAACGTCAGCTCTGCTTCAGTTACCGATAAATTCAACAATTATAATTTGGCTTCATCATTTGAGCTTACTGAAGATGACGGAAGCGTTGCATTTAACTATACAAAAAAATCCGATAAGAAATAAAAATTAACGGCACTTTCTTAAACGGAAAATACTAAAAAATAAATGATAATTATCAGGCTGGCACATTTAAAATGTGTCGGCTTTTTTCATTATTAACTGTGAGGTTTTTTATGGATTTATTTAGTGTATCTGCAGAAGAAAAAATTTTTCAACCGCTGGCTGAAAGAATGAGACCTAGAAATTTAAACGAATTTGCCGGTCAGCGTGATGTCATTAAAGGTTATCTGCGAAAAATGATCGAATCCGGTCAAGTACCTTCGCTTATTTTTTACGGTTTGCCTGGTACCGGAAAAACGACACTTGCAAAAATCATTGCTAACACGACTAAAAGTAATTTTAAAAAAATTAATGCGGCACTTTCCGGCATTGCTGAGATAAAAAATATCGTTAAGGACGCTGAGGAACAACGCAAATTTTATCAGCGCCGAACAATACTTTTTATTGACGAAATTCACAGATTTAACAAAAGTCAACAAGATGTTTTACTTCCGTATGTTGAAGACGGCCGTTTAATTTTGATTGGAGCAACCACTGAGAATCCATTTTTTGAAGTCAATCCTGCGTTGCTTTCAAGAGTTCGCATTGTTAAACTCAATCCATTGACAAACGAGGATATCAAAAAAATTTTGCAAGCGGCTTTGAATGATTCGGAACGTGGTTTAAAGTTTGTTAGCATTGATGATGAAACTTTAAACGTAATTGCTGATTTTGCAAATGGTGATGCTCGAATTGGACTGAATATTTTGGAGCAAACAGCGGCAAGTTCTGAAAAAATTACGATT
Source organism: uncultured Selenomonadaceae bacterium (assembly GCA_905234365.1). Taxonomy (GTDB): domain Bacteria; phylum Bacillota; class Negativicutes; order Selenomonadales; family Selenomonadaceae; genus Quinella. The sequence continues at coordinate 10,966 of CAJOHI010000003.1, forward strand.
GATACGCTCAAAGAAATTTTAGGCGAAAAAATCCAGCGTTATGATAAACATGGTGAAAACCATTTCGATACAATTTCAGCATTCATTAAGAGTATGCGCGGAAGTGATCCTGATGCGGCAATTTTTTACTTGGCGAAAATGTTGGAAGGCGGCGAAGATATTAATTATATTGCGCGGCGAATTGTAATTTGTGCGGCTGAAGATGTTGGAAATGCAGACCCAATGGCTTTAGTTTTGGCTAATGCTGCCGCTCAATCTGCACAGTTCGTTGGTCTCCCTGAAGCAAGGATTCCGCTTGCTCAAGCTGTAACTTACATTGCATGTGCGCCTAAAAGCAATGCGGCTTATCTTGCGATTGACACGGCGATTGATGATGTCAAAAACAAAGATTGCGGCGAAGTTCCAATTCATTTGCGCGATACGAGTTATAAAGGTGCTAAATATTTTCATAATGGCGAAGGTTATAAATATCCACATGATTTTGAAAATCATTTCGTAAAACAAAAATACCTGCCGGACAAAATAGCAAATAATCGTTATTATGAACCAACAGATATCGGCGTTGAGCGTCGTTTAAAAGATTATTTAAAAAATTTGCGCTCAACTAAATGACTTCTTCAATGGATAATTTAGCGGCTTCAACTGCGAATTTTATCTCATCACGATTGATTATCAACGGCGGATTAAAATATAAAACGTCGCCGAGCGGTCGTAATAATAAACCACGTTTTAAAGCACGTTTATAAATTTCATAGCCGAGACGCTTTTTTGAATTGAAAGGCGTTTTATTTTTTTTGTCAGCTACAAGTTCAATGGCATGAATTAAATTTAGATGACGAATTTCGCCAACGTTTGGATTGTTTCCTAATGCCGCATTTAATTCTTCAGTTAAGTATTTTGCATTTTCGGCGGCTGTTTGCAAAATATTTGTATTACGCAGAATACTTTGAACAGCTAACGCAGCACTGCAGGCAAGCGGATTTCCGGCATAAGTATGAGAGTGCATAAAAGCCTTGCCGGTGTTATAGTCGTCGTAGAAAGCATCATAAATCTTTTGCGAAACACAAGTCGCAGACATTGGCATGTAACCGCCGGTTAAGCCTTTTGAAATACACATAACATCAGGCGAAATTTCGGCATTGTCACAAGCAAACATTTTGCCGGTGCGTCCAAAGCCGGTTGCAATTTCGTCAGCTATCATTAAGACATCATATTTATCACAAATTTGACGAAGTTTTTTAAGATAAAGCGGCGGATAAATTCTCATGCCTGCACTGCCTTGCAAAAGCGGTTCAAAAATTACGGCAGCAGTTTCCTCAGCGTGTTCGGCAAAAGTCTTTTCGGCATCAACGAAACATTCGCAACTACAATTTTCTCGACATTTTCCGAATTTGCAGCGATAACAATCCGGCGCCTCAATCGGAAAAGTTTTTAACATAAGCGGACGATATAACTCAGTATATAAATCCAATGCTCCAACACTTAATGCGCCAATGGTCTCGCCGTGATAACCGTTAGTCAAACACATGAAATATTTTTTCTTCGGCTTGCCAATCTGCAAATAATATTGAAAGCACATTTTCAGAGCACATTCAATGGCAGCGGAGCCGTTATCATTGAAGTGAAATTTTTTAATTCGACTCGGCACAATCTCAGCAAGTTTTTGAGCAAGTTCAATTATCGGCTTATGCGTGAAATTTGCAAAAATTACATGCTCCAATTCGTCAACTTGCTTTTTTATTGCGGCATTAATTTCAGGATTGCAATGTCCCAAGAGATTGCACCACCAGGAACTTACAACATCAAGATACTTATTGCCGTAAATGTCATAAAGCCAACAGCCTTGACCACGCTCAACGACAATCGGCGGCAAAGTCTCATAATCTTTCATCTGTGAACACGGATGCCAAATTAAATTTAAATCCAATTCCTCAAGCGTCACAATATCACATCGCTTTCAATTAAATAAATCGCAATGATTTTATAATACTAAAATTCATATGTCAACTCATTTTAATTATATAGTATACATTTGCAAACAAATCCGTAAAATCGCGTTGAAAATTTAAATTCACTATGATAAAATAAGCTAAAACATTTTGTATACATTCGTGGTGATATTAAATGCAGGTTAAATCTTCAATACGTTGGCAAATGGTAGTTGTAATAGGTGGAATGGTTTTTACTTCGTTTTTGTTGTTTTCAATGCTTGTTCGCAGCATATTGATTGATGATTATCGGCAACTTATGAAAAAAAACGATCAGCAACTTTTACAAATAATGTCTTATAATATCACAAAATCTATAGCAAAACCTATCGGCTTGGTACATCTCGTTGCTATACATCCCGGACTTATGCAGCTTGACGAGTCAGCAAAGTTGAATTTTATAAGTCAGACCTTGAAAGAAGATTATTCATTTGAGGCACTTTCAATCATAAATTTTAGCGATAATAAAATGACGCCTCCAACACAGATAGCAAAAAATTTAGATTTACAATATAAAGATTTAGTTGGCAAAGATGGCTTAGGAGTAAGTCCTATACACTACTCGCATTTAACGACAAATGATGTATCTTTAACTTTTATTCATAACATTGAGGAGAATGGTCAACCTGTAGGCGCCGTAATATCTGATATTAATCTTAAAAATACTCGCGATAAAATAATGGAATATATGAAAAATCATCAAATTTCGCTTTATCTGCTGGATCAAGACGGCACGTCGATTGCCCAACCTGCTAAATTCGGTACAAGTCTGCTCAATTATTACACAATGAAAAAAATTGAGTTACAAAAAAATCATAATGATACGGTATTAAAAGACGAAAAAGGTCAGCTTATTGTTAAAGAAAAGGTTTTTACTGTATCTAAAGAATTTTTTGAGGCAATTCAAAATGTTAAAAGTGGTAATAGCGGCGAAGTCGAATATTATGACGAAGAAGTTAAATATTTTTGCGTCTATCAGCCTGTTGATTTACCTCTCATGGAAAAACATTGGTCAATTTTATTGGTGCATTCCGAATCGGATATGACGGCACTGATTGATAAATTATTTGTCAAGGCGCTGATTGCCGGATTCATTATGTTAATATTTGTATCGTTTACTATAATTTACTATTCGGAAAAAGTTACTAAGCCTATATTTCAAATTGTCGAGATGGCAAACAGAGTCAGAGCTGGCGATTTATCCGGTCAGTTAAATATCAAATTAGACAATGAAATTGGACTTTTAGCCGAAAATATAAATCACATGATTCACGGTTTAAGAGCAACTCGAAGAAGAACCAGCGAGACGGAAAAACAAATTAAAGCGATTGCATATCATGATACTTTGACAGGTCTGCCGAACAGAATGTACTTTTTAATTTATCTTCGCGAAATGCTGGATAAGTCAGTTAAAGGCAGATTTTACGGTGCTTTATTGTTCATTGATGTGGACAAGTTTAAGTTAGTCAATGATAATTACGGTCATGCAGTTGGCGACGGATTGTTAATTGCTTTTGCTAAAAGAATTGTTGAAATTGCTGGCCGCAAAGAGATTGTTTGTCGATTTGGCGGCGATGAGTTTTTGCTATTTTTGCCTGGCTATGATTTTAATGATACTAAGTCAGTCTGTGAAAGACTTGTAAAAACAATGCGTGAGCCGTTCAATATCTCCGGCAATGAATTTGAACTTTCAACGAGTATAGGTGCAGCACTCTTTCCAACAGATGCCGACAACATTGACAATCTTATGGAAAAAGCCGACGCAGCTCTCTACGTTTCCAAACGCAACGGACGAGATCAATATAATTTTTACGCTGAAGGTATGGAAACTGTTCCAATAGACGAACGCGATTGAACTAATTTTTTCCAGCGGTCAACTAAATTTTTAGCGGCATGATATGGATTTTCAGCATTTGTAACGGCCGAGATTACAAAAAAACCATTAGCGCCGATTTTTGCTAAGTCAGGTAAATCTTTAACTGTAACACCGCCGCCGACAATCACAGGCACCGGAGTAATTTTCATGAGTTCTTTAAGTTCCTCAAAGCTGCGAGTTACAACCGAACCGTCATTTTGTTGACCGGCTTCAGGCTTGCTGATTGAAGCGTGGAAAGGTCCGACACCAAAATAATCAACGAAACTAAAGTCATTTGACTTGACATATTCAATCATGTTAATTTTACGCGGCGTAAATCCGACTATTGCTTCATTGCCTAAATATTTACGGCAAATTTCCGGCGAAATATCATCTTGACCAACGTGAACGCCGTCGACTTTAATGCCTTTGAATCTTGCTTCGATTGCAACATCAAGTCTGTCATCAATAAGCAGTGCAATTTCGCTGCTTTTTTTTAATTCGGCGATAATGTTAGCGCAATGTTCTGCTAAGTTAATGAGCTCACGGGCAGAAGCAATTTTTGACCTCAACTGCACACAAGTAAAACCTGCTGTAATTGCTGCCTTGACAATTTCCTCAACAGGTCGATTGTTAGTATTTTCCGGTCCAACTATCAAATAATTTGAAAGATTAATTTTTTTATTCATAATTTGATTAACTCCAAAAACAACTTTTTGACAATTAATTATATTATTGCAAAAAAATTTGTCAATTCGATTATCTGCCACGTTTTAAAAAATCTCATTATTAAATATATTTAAATTTTTTAACAAAAGCTATTGCTTATTTTTATAATTGGTGTTATATTAATAATCAATAATATTGATTTAAATATTCCTTGATTTTTTGCAAAGGTGATTTTAATGGCAAATATTTCAAACACGGTTTCTTCAACGCTTATAAGCGGCACTTCTAATGCTGATAGTATAATCAATAGCGTTTCAAGTGGAACGGTAAACATTGATGTGACAATCAACGCCGGCGATGGCGATGACACGATTCAAAATTATGCGCCTTATGCACTTATTAATGGCGAAGCAGGTAATGATTCCGTTTATAATTACAATGCTGATTATGTAACAGTTAATGTTGGCGATGGAAATGATACGGTTTACCTTAACGTCACAGGAACGGCTTCAATTATTGGCGGTAAAGGCAATGATTTTATATCTAAGGTTTATGCTGGTTATGGTACCATTTCCGGCGGCGAAGGTAATGATACAATCTACATGGATTATGGCGGTTCTGGTTATACCGGATTAATTTTTGGCGATGAAGGCAATGATTCCATTCTTTCAATCGGAAACCAAACAACGATTTATGGCGGTTCAGGTGACGATACAATTCAACGTGCCGGAGCTAATGGTTATAGTTATTCTAATCCTGGTTATGTAGATGCCGGTGACGGTAATGATTTAATTGAAAATCACTCCTATTCATATGGTGCTACATATGCTGCAACTATAATTGGCGGTGCCGGCAATGACACTATCCGCAATGCTATATTGTATCAAGATGCCAATGCTGTCAAAAATGTAAGCTATGGTCGCTTCATTCAATATGCTAACGGCGACGGCAACGATATTGTTGAAGGTTATAACAACGACGACACGATTAACATCACAAGCGGTTCCATTAACAGCTCAACAACCAGCGGCAATGACATAATTCTCACGGTAGGCAGCGGCACAATTACTCTCAAAGAAGCTAACGGTAAGACTCTCAATATCACTTTCGGTAGCAGCTCAAGTAGTTCCGGTGGTTCCGGCAGTACATTTACAGGTACTACTGGCGCCGATAGTTTAGTTGGAACGGCTTATGGCGATACAATCAGCGGCCTCAACGGTAAGGACACCTTAACTGGTGGCGACGGCAACGATTCTATTGTCGGCGGTAAAGGTAAAGATTTGCTTTACGGTGATGCCGGTGATGATACTTTATTTGGAGGTCAAGGAGACGATACCTTAACTGGTGGCGACGGAGAAGACATTTTTGTATATTCAAACGCTACCGGCAATGACGTTATCACTGACTATAACGCTGAAGATAAAATTTTTATTAAGAGCGGTTCAATCAAAAGTATTTCGGCAGTTGATTCGGACGTTTTGTTGAGTTTTGCAAGCGGTTCAATTAAAGTTAAAAATTCCTTTAATAAGACAATTACAATAGTTGACTCAAGTGAAAATACAACTTCATTGATTTACGGCAGTACCTTAAGTGACAATATCAGCGGAACTTCCGGCGTTGATATTCTCTACGGTTACAAGGGTACAGATTCGATTTACGGCGACAGTGGTGCAGATTCGATTTATGGAAATGCCGGTGCTGATACTTTAGTCGGCGGTAAAGGCAAAGATACTTTAAGTGGCGGCAACGGTAATGATGTCTTTGTTTATTCAACAGGCGACGGCAACGACGTTATCACTGACTACGCTGCCGAGCAGGACACAATTAAAATCCTCAGCGGTTCCATTACAGGTTCTTCTGAAACCGGCAGTGCAGTTGTTTTGACGATTGACACCGGCACAATCAAACTTAACAACACAATCAACAAGGTAATTTCAATCATTGACGAAAATAATAATGACCACTTCTTGATTCAAGGCAGCGCTTCAAGTGATAATATTAACGGCACCGAAAATGCCGAAACAATTTATGGCGGCAAAGGTGCTGATAATATTCTTGGCAAAGCAGGATCAGATACAATCTATGGCGACGCCGGAAAAGATACTATTAAAGGTGGTGCCGGTGACGATTATATCGAAGGCAACAAAGGCGCTGACAGACTTTACGGCAATAAAGGCAATGATACTCTCATTGGTGGTATTGGTGCTGATACTTTGACTTGTGGCGACGACTCCGATTGTTTTGTATACACGGCAGGCGACGGAAATGATGTTATTACTGACTACTCAAGCGAAGATATCATTCAACTCGGCAGCTCTGAAACCACAATCACCAAAGACGAGATCAACGGTAATGACTATGTATTGACAATCGGCGAAAATACAATCACTCTTAAAAATGCCGCAAGTCAAACCATAAACGTTAAAGATTTTGCCGGTCAAACTAAGCAATATAATGTTCAAACTGCAGAGGCATCCTACAGAGAAATTTTCGAGGACAATAATTTTATTAAAAGTGACGTTGATTCAATTATTAACACTAAAGCTGAAATTTCAATTAACAATTACGAATTGGAAATTTTAAATAAAGATTTAGTAATCGGCTCTCAAAATTCCACAGCATTAATTTCTCGTTCTTCATCAAATAGGAATGAATTGTTAAATGGTTAAGTTATCTTACGGTTTTCAAGAATTTCAATTAATTGAAAGTGCTGCTGAACCTCCCGGCGGATTCGGCGGCGGCAGCATTCCTGGCGGATCAAGTGGCGGTAGCGTTCCTGGCGGTTCAGGTGGTGGCAGTGTTCCAGGTGGTTCAAGCGGTGGCAGTTCATCAAGCTCTGTAAGTTGGAGTGGCGCAACTGAAATAACAACGGCAGGAAATTATTCAAATAAAACTTATCAATCAACAACTGCCGATCAAAATTCGGTTTTAATTGACGCTTCTGTTGCTGTAACTCTTACAAATCCTACAGTTACTAAGTCCGGCGATTCCGATGGCGGTGATAACTGCAATTTCTATGGAATTAATTCCGGAATTATGGTTAAAGACGGTGCAACTGTTACAATTACAGGTGGCACGGTCACAGCTTCGGCTACAGGCGCTAATGGTGTATTTTCTTATGGCGGCAATGGTGGTCAAAACGGTGCTGCCGGTGACGGAACGACCATTTATATTTCCGGAACGACGATTAAGACAACAGGCGATAACGCAGGTGGCATTATGACTACCGGCGGCGGTAAAACAGTAGCAAACAACTTGACAATTACAACAAGCGGACAATCTTCTGCACCAATTCGCACGGACAGAGGCGGCGGCAATGTAACTGTTACAGGTGGTTCTTACACGTCAAACGGTCTCGGCTCGCCGGCAATCTATTCCACCGCAGATATCGTTGTAAGTGACGCCACTTTAACTTCAAATCTTTCGGAAGGCGTTTGCATTGAAGGTCAAAATTCAGTAGCTTTAACAAATTGCACTTTAACGGCTAACAATACTAAAACCAACGGTCAAGCTACATTCCTTGACAGCATTATGATTTATCAATCAATGAGTGGTGATGCAAATAGCGGCACTTCGTCATTTACAATGACTGGCGGTATTTTAAACAGCAAATCAGGTCACGTCTTCCATGTAACGAATACCAGCGCTGTAATTAATTTGTCAAATGTTACGATTAATAACACGGATTCGGCTGGCGTTCTTTTATCAGTTTGCAATGACGGCTGGAGCGGCGATTCAAATGAGGCAACGCTCAACGCAGATAATCAAAGTCTTGTTGGCGATATTCTGGTTGGCAGTGATTCAACGCTGAATTTAAGTTTAACAAATTTCTCGACACTCAACGGCGGAATTAGTGGCAGTATTACAAATTCCAGCGGCTCATCTGTGTCCTCAACTGTCGGCACTGTTAATGTAACGCTTGATACGAACAGCAAGTGGTATTTGACAGGTGATACTTATATATCCTCTATTGCATATGAAGGTTCAGCGAGCGCAGCTAACATTATCAATAATGGTTATACTCTTTACGTCAATAGTGTTGCACTTTCCGGCACTACGGACAGCATTTCCAGTGGCGGCAGTTCTGATACTTTGATGACAGTCACAGATTCAACCGATACGCCTGTAACTGTAGGTTCAGCAGTAAAAATTATCGACGCTTCCTCAAGGACAACGGCAGTGCAAATCACAGGTAATAGTCTTGCAAATACAATTCAAGGCGGTTCTAAGGCTGATACTATTAACGGTGGTTCCGGTGCTGATATTATTTATGGAAATGCCGGCGCAGATAAACTTTTTGGCGATAATGGCAAGGACACCATTTATGGCGGCGGTGGTAAAGATTATATCGAAGGCGGCGCTGGTGCTGATTTGATTAACGGCGGCAACGGTGTTGACACTATCGTTGGCGGTAAAGGCAAGGACACTTTGACAGGTGGTAATGGCAATGACGTTTTCATTTATGCGAGTGGTGACGGAAGCGATTTAATTACTGATTACACTGCAGATCAAGATTTGATTAGCCTTTCTGCCGGCTCTGTAACTTCCTCAATCGTCAATGGTGACGATGTAATTTTAACTGTCGGCAGCGGAACAATTACGCTTGAAGGCGCTGTAAATACAAAAATTTCAATCATCAACGCAAGTAACAGCACGCTCAATTTAATTCAAGGCAGCACTTCAAAAGACACAATAAACGGTACAACAAGTGCTGATTTAATTTATGGTGATGCCGGCGCGGATTCGATTTTTGCCAATGCCGGTAAAGATACTGTTTATGGTGGTGCCGGCAAGGATTATATCGAAGGTGGCGCTGGTGCTGATATCCTTGACGGCGGCGCTGGTGCGGATACTATCGTTGGCGGTAAGGGTAAAGATACTTTGACCGGCGGTGCTGGAAAGAATGTGTTTATTTATTCAACTGGCGATGGCAATGATATTATCACTGATTTCAAATCAAAAGATACTCTTAAAATATCCGGCAGTTGGGAAACTGTAGTCAGCGGCGATGATGTAATTGTTACAGTTGGAAGCGGCAAAATAACTTTGCAAGGTGCAAGCAGTGAGACGATTAACATTATTGAAAATACTTCAAAAAGTTATGTTGAGCTCTTTGAGGACGACAACTTTTTAAATGATGATTTAGTTTCGATTATTGACAAAAAATCTGACATCATTAACGATACAAGTTTCAATTCAAAAGACATAAATAATTTTGCTGAAAATGACTTGACAAAAATTTCTTATAATCGCGATAAAAATAATTAAAATGACATTAATAAAAAATCTGTAAATAAAAACCTTCCGTGATAAAATAAAATTGTCATAGAAGGTTTTTTTACGTTTGACTTATATTCACTTGTTTGATAAAATCAAAGGCAGATAATATTTTTTGAAAGTTTTGAGGTGAAATTATTGTTTGGATTTTTAAAAAGATTCTTAGGCGATAACAATGATAAAGAAATTAAACGACTTCAGAAGACAGTAGATAAAATCAATGCACTTGAATCAGCAATGCAAAACATGACTGACGCAAAATTGACAATGCATACGGATAAATTCAAAGAACGCCTAGCAGCAGGTGAAACACTTGATGATATTTTACCTGAAGCTTTTGCGGTCACTCGCGAAGCCTCGCGGAGAGTTTTAGGTATGCGCCATTTTGATGTTCAATTAATTGGCGGAATGTGCTTGCATGAAGGTAAAATCGCAGAGATGAAAACCGGTGAAGGTAAAACTTTGGTAGCGACACTGCCGGTTTATTTGAATGCACTTGAAGGTAAAGGCGTTCATATGGTTACTGTAAACGATTATTTGGCACGCCGCGACTCGGAATGGATGGGACAGCTTTACAATTTTTTAGGTTTGTCTGTTGGTCTTATAATTCATGATTTGGATTTTCCTGAGCGCAAATTGGCTTATAATTGTGATGTTACATTTGGCACCAATAATGAGTTTGGATTTGACTATTTGCGTGACAATATGGTAATACACGAGGATCAAATGGTTCAACGTGCGCTACATTATGCTATAGTTGATGAGGTTGACTCCATTTTAATTGATGAGGCTAGAACGCCGCTTATAATTTCCGGTCCAGGTGCAAAGTCGACTGAGATGTACGCTGTAATGGCTCGTGCAGTTGCAACTCTCAAAGAAGGCACGGATTATACTGTTGATGAAAAGCAGAAAACCGTCGCACCTAAAGATGAAGTTATTCCAAAAATCGAAAAAATGCTTGGCATTAACAATCTTTATGCTGCTGAAAATATTGAGCTTTCTCACTGTTTCAACGCCGCTTTGAGAGCTAAGGCACTGATGAAACGTGATAGGGATTACGTTGTACGCGATAATGAAATTATAATTGTTGATGAATTTACAGGACGTTTGATGACAGGTCGCAGATATTCCGACGGCTTACATCAAGCGATTGAGGCTAAGGAAGGCGTTAAAATTCAGCGTGAATCACAAACATTAGCGACAATAACTTTCCAAAATTATTTCCGTATGTATGATAAACTTGCCGGAATGACAGGTACCGCTAAGACTGAAGAAGATGAATTTATTAAGATTTATAAGTTGCCGGTTATTGTTGTGCCTACAAATAAACCTGTTCGCAGAGTAGATCACCCAGATGTTATTTATAAAAATAAGCGTGCAAAATATAAAGCTGTCGGAAATGCCGTCGAAGAAGTTCACGCAAAAGGTCAGCCGGTTTTGATTGGCACGACTTCAATTTCACAATCGGAAGAATTAAGCAGCATTCTCAAAAAACGCGGTATACCTCATAATGTCCTTAACGCAAAATTTCACGAAAAGGAAGCAGAAATTGTTGCTGATGCCGGACAACGTGACGCAGTGACGATTGCAACGAATATGGCAGGACGCGGCACGGATATTAAACTTGGTGACGGTGTAGCGGAACTTGGCGGCTTATTTATAATTGGTACTGAGCGGCATGAGTCAAGGCGAATCGATAACCAATTAAGAGGCCGCAGCGGTCGTCAAGGAGATCCGGGCGAATCCAGATTTTACCTGTCACTCGAAGATGATTTAATGCGTCTCTTTGCCTCTGAAAATATCGCAAAGGTCATGGATAAACTTGGCATGGAAGAAGATGAACCTATTGAGCATAGTTTAATAACTAAATCCATTGAACACGCTCAAAAGAAGGTTGAGGCACGTAATTTTGACATTCGCAAGCACGTTTTGGAATATGACGACGTAATGAATCAGCAGCGCGAAGTTATGTATGGTGAACGCCGAAAAATTTTAATCGGCGAAAATCTGCGTGAAAATATAATTGGCATGGTCAATCATATTATTAAACAAGAGATGAACCAATATGCCAATGAAAAATTATATCCTGAAGAATGGCAACTTGACGAACTCGTTAAAGATGCAGAAAGAATTTATGCACCGGCTGGTCGTCTTAAAGTTGAAGAATTGGAGCAGTTGAGCCGTGACGAATTGAAGGACGAACTTGAAAGTGTCGCTGAAGAAGCCTATAAAGCACGCGAAGAAATGTTTGGCGCACCTACTATGAGAGAGCTTGAAAAAGTTGTAATGCTCAGAGTTGTCGATAATAAATGGATGGAACATTTAGACCATATGGATATGTTGCGCGAAGGTATCAACCTTAGGGCTTACGGTCAGAGAAATCCGCTTGTTGAATATAGGATTGAGGCGCTGACGATGTTTGAGGAAATGGAATCAGCAATTCAAGATCAAATTGCCTCATTGATGTATCATGTTGCCGTTGTTCAGAAGGAAGAAGAACAGCTTGAGGACAGGCTGCAAAATGCACAGGCCTCGCATGGAGACGAAGTAAGTGCAGCGGAATCAAAAAAAGTACCGAAAAATCCTGACGGCAGTAAAATCGGCCGTAATGATCCTTGTCCTTGTGGCAGTGGTAAAAAATATAAAAATTGCTGCGGTCGAAAGAGTAAATAACTTTATTACTAATGTTATAATTTTAAGGAAGTGATTTAATGCTTGAAGATTTAAAAATTGAATTGTCAAACCTTCATGATAAACTTAATGAAATGGGGAATTCACTTTGACGTTGCTAACAAAGAAAGCAAAATCGCCGAACTCGAATATAAAATGAGTGCACCAACTTTTTGGGATAATCCTGACTTGGCACAAAAGATAACGCAGGAACTCAACGACATCAAAAGCGGCGTTGATACTTATAAAAATCTCGTCAGCAAATTTGACGACGCACAAACTCTATACGACATGGGTATTGAGGAAGGCGATCAAAGTTTGGAATCTGACGTTAAAAATGAGATCAGCGAAATTAATGCCGGTCTTGAATCGCTGCAGCTTGAAATTCTCCTAAGTGAACCTTATGATGCCAACAATGCAATTTTGACGCTTCACGCCGGTGCCGGTGGTACGGAAGCGCAGGATTGGACTCAAATGCTCCTCAGAATGTACACACGCTGGGCAGAGCGGCACGACTTTACAGTTGAAACCGCAGATATTTTGCCTGGTGACGAAGCAGGAGTTAAGTCCGTTTCATTGTTTATTAAAGGTCACAACGCCTACGGTTTTTTAAAATCGGAAAAAGGCATTCATCGACTCGTCAGAATTTCACCTTTCGACAGCAATGCAAGGCGTCATACTTCGTTCAGCGCTTGTGACATTATGCCGGAAATTGACGACGCCGTTGAGGTTGATATTAATATGGCAGATGTGAGAGTTGACACTTACAGAGCAAGCGGCGCAGGCGGTCAGCACATCAATAAAACTTCTTCGGCTGTCAGAATGACGCATATTCCAACAGGAATTGTCGTTCAATGTCAAAATGAGCGCTCTCAAATTCAAAATCGTGAACAATGCTTAAAAATGCTCAGAGCTAAACTCTTTGAACTTGAAATGGAAAAGAAAGAAGAAGAAATTGCAAAACTTGAAGGCGACAGAATGAAAATTGAATGGGGAAGTCAAATTCGTTCTTATGTTTTTCAACCTTATACTATGGTTAAAGATTTGCGTACAAACGAAGAAACAGGCAATATCCAGGCTGTTATGGACGGAAATATTGATAATTTTATTCGGGCATTTTTGGCAGCAAAGGCAGCAATTAAAAAGTAAATTTTAATTTTTAATTATGCAGAGGTGAGTTGACTTGCGAAGATTTTTAATTTTAATTGGGTTTTTATTTATAATTTTAGCGGTGTTGACTGAATTTATCCTGCCGCAAATGTTAAGCAATATGCTCAAAACCAAAATCGCCGAACTGACTTACTCTCAAGAAGTTGACTTATCTTTAGATTCATCACCAAGATTTTTAATTGCAACCGGTCAAGTTGATGAGATTCACGGCGAAGTAAAAAATGGTAAAATTGGCGAGTTAGAAACAACAGATTTAACTCTTGACGGCAAAAATGTCAATGTTGATATGACTATGCTGTTGTTTAAGGATAAGGCTAACGATTCCGGCAAGCGTCGACAGGTTGAAGATTATCTTAAATCTATTGGCAGAGTTGAGATGACTGGTGTTGTCAGTGAGGATAATTTAAAGCATTTCCTTGAGCAGAAAGTCAGTCAACTTGAAAATCTTGAACTTAAAATGACGCCTAAGGAAGTTACTGCAACGTCAAATGTTAAAATCATGGGACGTAGCGCCGATATTGAACTCAGCGGAATTATTATTGCTGACGAGGGCGATTTATATTTCAGAATGACGAGGCTAAATGTCAAAAACGCTTTGCTGCGCCACGTTCAACTTGACAGATTTTTTGGTGACATAAAAATTGTTTCCGCCGACAAATTACCTATTGGTCTTAAATTTGATAACGTCGAATTACAAGACGGTCAAGCTATTCTAACCGCAATTCGTGAATAAAATTTTTAATATGAGGCAACAATGAAAAAATTTGTTTATAATCGTATTTTAGTAATTGCAATTCTTGTAGGTTTAATTGCGTCCTTGATGATTGCCTGGCAGCGGCATATTGTTGAGACTCAAAATTTACAAATTGATATGGCAGTTGATTACGAAAACCTTTGGAATATTGCCGAACGTGAAGGCTTAAACTTCGGTGATGTATTAATTGCTGCTAAAGATGCCGGCATTACTTCGCTTGCCATTTATGAAACGAATCTTGAAAAATTGACCAGAAACGGCAAAGTTATTGCTATTTCCGGCTCGGAGATAATCGGCAATTACTATAACGGTTCTCTAGTCGATATGAACTGGCGCCAACTCGTTGAGTCCGGTTCCATTGATGCAAATAAAGTATATATAATTGGCAATGATATGAATACCTATTCCGAAGTTCGCGAAGATTTAATCAGACGAATCGGCGCTGAACGTGTCAATTTCATTTCTATTGGCGAAAACGAGGTACTTGAAGTCAAGGCGCAATATGCTCCGTTTATGACTGTAAATCTCGGCTTTCTGACTGAACAATTAGAGACTGCTAAAAATTTTGGCTTTAATATACTTGCAAGACCTACAAATTATTTTAACTGTTCCGCTGAGGACGTTCATTCCGTTTTCTCTCGACTTGACGGTTATCCTGTTTCGGAAATTGTCTTTGAGGGCAAGGAAGTTCTTGGCGCTATGAAAGAAATTCGCACTACCGCTGAAGAAATGGGAAGACGCAATATAACTTTCGGTGTGATTGAAGCGCCAGTACAACTGCAATTTTATAAACAAGCCGGTATGGAAGAATTAGCGCAAATTTTAGGTTACGATAGAATTGCCAGACTTTATGCCATTCCAAAAGATGAACAACCTAAGCTGGAAATGGCAACCGCTGTTGCACGCTGGTCAAGTACCGACCATGAGCGAAATATCAGAATTAATTTGCTGCGAATTTATGATAAGCCTTTGCCAGGTATGACACTTTTCGAAACGAATATGAAGTATTTTCGCAATACAAGCGAACTTCTCAAGGCAAAAGGCTACACTTTAGGCGCTGCCTCAACTTTTGCAAATTATTATCCATCAATAGCGTTAAGAGCATTGGTGATGATTGGAACTGCTGCCGCAATAATCCTGTATTTGTCATTGATTTCAAAGTGGCTGAATAACAATTCAAAAGTTCAATTAATCGCCTTTGGCTTGTTGACAGTTTTAATGGTAATTCCTGTGCTTATGGGTGCCGGTGGAAAAGTTAAATTATTTGCGGCGTTTGCAAGTGCAAATTTATTTCCAACACTCGCAATAATTTGGCAACTCGACAGAATCAGATTCATGAAGTTGAAAGAACGCTTGCGGCTCCGAAAAATTAAAGGCAGTGACAGACTTTTAAAAGTTAAGGAACCTACACCGCTGTTTCAAGTAATTTTAATGGCGATAGTTGCGCTGTTTATTACCGGTATAATGTCAATGTCCGGTGCTGCTTATCTTTCCGGCGCACTTTCCGACGTTGAATACTTCCTCGAATTTCAAATCTTTCGCGGCATTAAATTAACTTTCATTCTGCCGTTAATTTTGGTTTCAATCGCCTTCTTGCAACGGTTCAATGTGATTGATGATTCGGCAAATGTCAAGGAAATTGATGCAATTTCACAAATTAAAAAAATCCTTGATATGCCGGTTAAAGTTAAAACATTTATTGGATTTTTAATTGTAGCACTTGGATTTGTCATTTTGATTGCTCGCAGCGGTCATACTGCCGGAATGCCTGTATCGGGCGCTGAAATTCAATTTCGTTCATTCCTTGAGAATTTATTTTACGCTCGACCACGCTCAAAAGAATTGCTAATTGGTCATCCTGCTTTCATGCTGGCAATTATGGCTTACTTTATGCGGTGGTCAAAGTTGATATTTTTCATGCTTGTTATAATTGCAACTATCGGACAAAGTTCAATGGTTGAAACTTTTGCTCATATGCGAACGCCAATTTTTATGTCGTTTATTCGCGGCGTTGACGGCTTGGCTCTCGGCGCACTTCTCGGCATAATTCCAATGATATTTATTAATTTTTATTCAAAATTTATGCGTAAAGTCTCTAACTCTTAATTACCAATTAAATTTATTGTGAGGATTATTTTTTTTATGAAAGTCGTGATTTCCGGTTACTACGGCTCAAAAAATGCCGGTGATGAAGCTATGCTTTGTGCTATGCTTGAAACTTTGAGCGAAATTGAACCCAATATTTCTGTCACGGTTATTTCTGTTAATCCCGAAGACACTCGCAAACGTCATAATGTTGACGCCGTTCATTGGCTTGACATTTTATCCATTGTCAGAAAAATTTTCAGCGCTGATCTTTTAATTAGCGGTGGCGGCAGTCTCTTGCAAAATGTTACAAGTCGCAGAAGTCTTTATTACTATTTAGGAATAATCTTTTTAGCACAAATTCTTTTTTGTCCGGTTATGCTCTATGCTCAAGGTATCGGTCCAATTTACGGCACTTTTGCAAAGAAACTTACCAATTTTATAATTAATCGCGTTAATCTGATAACCGTTCGAGATCATGGCTCTCTTGAAGAATTAAAACAGTTGGCTGTCACAAGACCTAAAATTTTTTGTACTGCTGATCCTGTACTTGCAATTAAGCCTGAATCGTTGGAAATTGGACGAAAAATTTTAAAACAATACGATAAAGATAAATTTATTGATGATGAATCTGTTCCGTTAATCGGTTTAGCGGTTAGGCGCTGGCATGGCTGGCAGCATTGTCAATCTGAACTTGCTAAGGCTGTTGATGAAATTTCAAAAAAACTCAACGCACAAATTATATTTTTGCCTATGCAATGCACGGAAGATGTTAAGGCAGCTCAATCCATTGCTGATATCACAAGTGTCAAATGTACGATCCTAAATGAGGAATTTAAAACCAGCGAATTGCTCTCTATAGTTGGCTGTATGGACCTTTTAATTAGTATTCGTCTGCATTCGCTCATTTTTGCCGGCGTTATGAATGTCCCAATGATTGGCATTTCTTACGATCCTAAAATTGATAGATTTCTTGACTCTATTGGTGAAAAACCTGTTGATAATCTTGATAATGTAAAGGCTGAAAAAATTGTTGCCGCTGTTGTGTCAAAATTAGGTGACAAAACAATTAAACGTGATTCAAATTTACTAAAAGAGTTGCACGATAAAGCGCGTCAAAATGCTGAACTCGCAGTTAAACTCATGAAAAAAAGTTTATAGGTTTTACGTTACGAAAGATTCTTTAATGCACTTGACATTATTTCATCACTGTGTTAAAGTATCAAGGTATTGGAGGTGTTGATAATTAGCAAAGAAACCCTTAGGATTAACGAAGAAATTCATGTTCGTGAAGTTCGTCTCACAGGCGCCGACGGTGAACAACTTGGTATAGTGCAGACACGTGATGCACTCAAAATGGCTGAAGAAGCTCATTTGGATTTAGTTGAAGTTGCGCCTCATGCAAGACCACCTGTCTGTAAGATTATGAATTACAGTAAGTTTCGTTATGAACAACAAAAGCGTGAAAAAGAGACTCGCAAAAAACAAAAAACCATTGTAATGAAGGAAGTTAAACTGCGTCCAGGAATTGAACAGCATGACTTGGAAGTTAAAGTAAAGGCAATTAATAAATTTCTTGCCGAAGGTTCAAAAGTCAAAGTTACTATCATGTTTCGTGGAAGAGAACTTTCACATCCTGAAATTGGTCAGTCTATACTTCAATCTATCATTGAAAAAATTGATTGCGTTGTCGAACGTCCGCCAAAAATTGAGGGTAAAAATATGTTGATGATTGTAACAGGAAAGAAGGTGAAAACCAATGCCAAAGATCAAGACGCACCGCGCAGCAGCCAAACGGTTCAGTAAGACTGCTTCAGGTGAATTTAAGCGCTTCAAGGCTTATAAGTCACACATTCTTGAAAAGAAAACTCCAAAGCGTAAGCGCAATCTTCGCAAGGCAACTCTGGCTTCTGAAGGAGATCGCCGCAACCTCTTGAAATTGCTTCCTTATGCTTAATGATTGAAGTTTCTTAGTTTTGAGTTCGGTTTCGGCTCAAAGCTATTAAATTTGTCAAAATTCTTAATTTGTTTTGCATGATTTAAATTGAATTGCAGAACTTAGATTGATTTTAGATTGGATTTGATAATATGAGAATTAAAACCGGTGTGACGGCACATCGTCGCCACAAAAAGATTTTAAAACTTGCTAAAGGTTATCGCGGAGCAAGAAATCGCCAGTTCAAAAAGGCAAATGAATCCGTAATGAAAGCCGGATTTTATGCTTATCGTGATCGCAAGAATAAGAAGCGCAATTTCCGTCGCCTCTGGATTATTCGTATCAATGCAGCAGCACGCGCTTATGGACTCACCTACAGCCGCTTAATTGCAGGTTTGACTAAGGCAGGTGTTGCCGTCGATCGCAAGCTGCTTGCCACGTTGGCGGTATCCGATTCAGCCGCGTTTTCTAAATTTGTCGATTTGGCAAAAGAGCAAGTCAGTAAATAATTTACATTGGAATAGACGCAAAAAAAATAAGGTGCAGGTTAGAAAAGTCTGCGCCTTTTAATTTATCCTAAAAAAATTTTAATCTTTGTCTTTAAGCTTTTTTTCTTCGGTCTGTACGGCTTTATCAAATATCCTGTAAAATTCTTCTGCCATTGTCTTGTAGGTCTTTACATTTTTGCTTTCATCGCTTTTGCCGCCTTCATTCCGCAGCGTGTAGACCAATTCATTAGTGTTGACTGCGTAAACGTCAAAAAACATGTTAATTCTGGCATTGTTCGCCAAAGTTACCCAAACATAAGCATCAGCATACTTGTAAACGTGCTCTTTAAAGATTTTGCGAGCATCTGGCTTTTTCAAAACTCTTATGTCAATTCCTGTATCAGATTTAATTCTGTTTGCCATATCTTCATAAGAAAGCACATAGTTTTTTGAAACCTTGCTTGCCTCATACAAAGCATTCATAAATTCGTTGATGTTCGGTTCTTTATCAAGCGTCTGATAATAATCCGGATAAATTATTGCCAAACGCTTCACTCTTGCCAATTCTTCGCCGTTGTTTACTGTCTCTGCCGTTGCTGCTTCACAAACACCGGAAATCAGCACAAATGCAAACATCAGCGCTATAATTTTCTGTAAGAATTTCATTTAATCATCTCCAAAAATTTATATGAGTTTATGACGTTTCATTGACGTTTTCAAGATATTTAAGTTTGCTTCTTCCATTTCACTTAGCGGCATTCTCAAACCGCCGACATTGTAACCCATGAGTTTCATTGCAGTTTTAACCGGAATTGGATTGACTTCGCAAAACAGTGCATCAATTAAATCACAATACTCAATTTGCAGTTGTGCTGACTCTTTTATTTTGCCGTCAAAATAGAGTTGGCAAATATCATGAGTTTCCTTAGGTGCAACGTTTGCAAGCACGGAAATGACACCTAAGCCGCCAAGTGAGAGTATTGGCACAATCTGATCGTCATTGCCGCTGTAAACGTCGAGATCATCACCGCAAGCCGCACGCAGCCTTAAAATCGAAGTTAAATCTCCATTCGCTTCTTTGACGGCAACAATTCTTGGGTGTTTGGAAAGTTTAACGTACGTTTCAGTTTTAATATTGACGCCTGTTCTTGAAGGAACGTTGTAAACAATCAGCGGAATATTAACACTGTCGGCAATTTTGTTATAATGTGCAACTAAACCATTTTGAGTGCATTTGTTGTAATACGGAGTCACAACTAAAAGAGCGTCCGCACCGACTTCTTCAGCGTGTTTGGCAAGTTCAACAGCGTAAGCCGTCTCATTTGAACCGGCACCGGCAACAACAGGAATACGTTTATTGACTTTTTCAACAGCATATTTAATAGCTTGTCTGTGTTCTTCGTCCGTCATGGTCGCCGATTCGCCGGTTGTGCCGGTTATAACGATAGCATCAGTGCCGCCGGCAATTTGGTCTTCAATAATTCTGCCGAGTTCCTCAAAATTGATTCCGTCTTCCGTAAACGGCGTAATAATCGCTACACCTGAACCTGTAAAAATTTTTTTCTTCACACTTTCACGCTCCTAAATATATTTACATCTTAATTACACTTTGCTCCTGATGACTTTATCAAACAACGCTGAATTTTCATTGACAATTTTTTCATTGCCGAACACGCAGATATTATCTTCTTTCATGCAGGCGTCAATAATTTCCGATAATTTTTGAATATCCTCAACTTTCGTTGCCAAAATTTCATCGCGTGCCTTCTGTCTATCTTCATGGCTAACCTCATGAATAACACTTTCAATCGCCGCAGCACCTTTCATTGCCGGAGTTTTCGGAGTATCCAGCTTGCTGATTGTGCCGATTATATATTTACGCATTTCACGTTCATTAAGATTGAGATTTTTAATAAATTCCGCTGTGCCGTTGAAAACGTCCAAAGTTCTGGTAAGATTTGGATCGCGATAAGATTCAAACATCATTTGACCGTTGCGGGAGAAGTTGACGAAGGCACCGTAAGCACCGCCTTCAACGCGAATTGCTTTCCAAAAGTATTCGTAGCGAAGAATCGTTTCAAGTACCGCCATTACGCCGCTGTATTTGTAACCGAGTTTGATAAAATTGGAACCTTTGCCGACATATTGAACCATACTTTGACTTGTGATGCCTTCTTTATGGCAGACATTAGGATAATAATACCTTGCAATTTCATATTCATCGACCGGCAAATTTTTCAGCAAATATGACAAATGCGGCTTAAATTCGCTGTAAACTTCGTCCGTCGCAGTTACACCAATAATTATTCCATTGCGATTAATCAGCCTGTCTTTAACGTCGTAGAGTTCGTCAACTAATTCATCAAATTTTTTGTCAAAATTTTGCAGTAAATCTTTTAAATAAGCATTATAAGCAAGCCAGCTTTCGTTGTTATAAGCGCCTGATTTAGTCTGATATGAGGCAAGGCGCGAAGATACAATTTGATGTGCAGCACGCTCTATGCTCAATTCCAAATTAATTTGTTCTTCTTCGATCAATTCGCGAATACGTTTTTTATTCGTAAATACAGACTTTGTAAGAATTTCACTTAAAAGTTCGCTAAGTTCCTTCTGTTTGCTTGTCAACACTTTCGTGGCAACTAAAAGTTTAGGCATGAATGAATCAGCTTTACCTGCCTTAGTGTAAGCTCTTAAATTCATTCCGAGACCGCCGAGATTTAAATTTATTTCGTTTGCAAGGTCTTCATAGTTGTGGTCAATCGTATCAACACGACCAAGCAGTTCAACCAGCAAATAAGCTGTAAGTTGCATTTTCTGAGGAACTTTCAAGGCGTCAAGGTACATTCTGAAATAAATTATGCCGTTTGTTTGAACATTTGAATGTATAATCCTTACGCCGTCTAAATCTCTAAATTTGATTGGCAATTTGTCAGTTTCTTTTTTGATGTCCGATAGTTGCAGCAATGGCAATACTTCAAGGTTATTAGTATACGGTGAGGCTGACGGCTCTGCTGATTCTTCCGATAACTCCGGCAATGTTACGGTCTGCGCTTCTTCTGTCTCAACGGCAGGTTTAAGTACCGTTCTTACAATGTGATGATTTGACAAAAAACAAATATCTATCAGCGATTCAAATAAACCATTGTTAAATTCATTTTTGATTATTGACAGCGAGTCCTCATATCTCAAAAATGAATCAACTGCACCGCCGTAAAGTGCCGTTCTGAGCAGCGTTAAAGCGTAAACTAATCCTTTTGGCGTTGAACCGAAGTCCGCTTCACGCAAAGAAAATTCAATCGTATTAAGCGCTGCTTTAATTTGAATTTCATTGAGACCTTTTGCAAGTTCCGTTAATTTTGCATTGACTACTCCAATGAATTTTTCGGCGTCTGCTGCTTCTGCGCCGTTGACGGTTATTCCAATTACCGGTTGACGTAAATCTAATTCAAAATCCAAGTCTACATCTTTGCCTAAACCGGCTTCGATAATTGCCTTGCGAAGTGGTGCCGCTTCACTCTCAACGATTGCTTTTAAAAGTACACGCAGAGCCAAAATCAATGTCCGCTGCGCTAAATCTTTATTGTCAATTTTATATTTTTCGGAAAAACGTTTGTATTTATCATCGTCAATTAAATAATTCAGCGCCAAAAAACTCTTATTTTTAGTATCTTCACCTTCGCTGATTGGATATGTGCCTTCAGTTTTAACGGTTTCAGTGAAAGGCTTTTGTAAGTCAATTTTGGCATCAATTTCAATTTTGTCATACTTCGATAAATATTCTCTGTCAAGATATTCTAAGCGCTCATTAATGTCAACATCACCGTAAATGTAAATTATGGAATTTGAAGGGTGATAATATTTTTTGTGAAAGTCAATGAACATTTTATATGTGAGATTCGGAATAGCCTTTGGATCGCCGCCGGATTCGTATTTGTAACAAGTGTCTGGAAATAAGGACCTCATTATAAGATTTTCCAATTTGGCTTCCGGCGTTGAAAGTGCGCCTTTCATCTCATTATAAACAACGCCGCTAATTCCGTCGCCTTCACGGTGCCAGCCTTCCTGCTTAAAAATACCTTCATCAACATAAATTAGCGGATAAAAAACGGCGTCAAGATAAACGTCCGTCAAATTTTTGAAGTCCTTATCATTACGACTCGCAACAGGATAAACCGTTTTGTCAGGATAAGTCATTGCATTCAAAAAGGTATTTAAAGAACCTTTAGCAAGTTCAACAAACGGATCCGGCAGCGGATATTTCTTTGAGCCGCAAAGGACGCTATGTTCCATAATATGTGAAACGCCTGTATCATCAACCGGCGGCGTTTTAAAAGCAACCATAAAAACCTTGTTGTCATCATCTGTTTTTACGTAAATGACGTTTGCACCTGTTTTTTTATGCTCGTATTCAATGATCGTGCCGTTAATTTCTTTAACTTCAGTCTGCTTAATCTGTTTATACATTCTACCACCTCAAAATTTTTTATAACACTTTAATAAACTTCTATTCCGTTTAAGTTTTTTCCTTCTGCCGTATTAAGTAAAAATTTTACCTTGTTTTGCTGCCTTCAGAACGAGTAGGCGGATTATAATCGTTATCAACATAAGGTACAACAACAGTTTCATTGCGTGTTGAACGTGAATCAACGTTACTATTTCTATCGCTTCGATCTTCGCGACTTGAAGTGCTTTCATTATCGCCATATTTTCGAGAATTATAATCACTGTCACGATAACTTCGATTGTCATAATTATCACGATTGTCCGAACGGTTTTTAGATGATTCATTTTGACTGTTACGATCAGCATTTATGCTTGAACGATTTTCAAAATAATCCGCGTTATTTTCGTAAGATTGACGAGTTATCTCACTTGAATAACTTGAGCGGTCACGGCGATGATCGCGAGTATTTTTAACAGCGCTGCCGATAGAATTTTCATTGTCCGGAATATCAGCAGCATTAGACGGAATTGAATCCCTATATTCACTGGCAGCACGCTCGAATTTTTCACGCAAATCCGGATCTACATGAATACCAAGTGCATCTGCAATGGACAATCTCAACATTTCAACATCAGGAATCCAATAACTAACACCGTCAATGTAAAGCGGCTTGCCCGGTACCATTTCCATGTCAAGACCGTTTTGTTGAGCGTCTTTTAAAGCGCCGGCAAGTCCTAAAATCTCTCTAAATGATAAGTCAGTTTGAACGGCGTCCATAATTTCGCTGATTATACCAGGAATTTTTGGAATGATTGACGGCGAAGTAATTTTATCCATACATGCCGCCATAAATTCCTGCTGCCTTCTAACTCTGCCGATATCGCCTTCTTCGTCACGATAACGAACGTAAGTAACCGCTTTTTCGCCGTCCATGTGCTGAATACCAGGATAAATATCAATCACGAGACCGCCATTATCGTCCCAAGGGTCTTCATAATACATGCGCTTCTCAACATCAATATCAATGCCGCCAATCGCGTCAACAAGCCTGACAAAAGAATTTGTATTTACAATTAAATAGTGATCAATGTCAATACCAAGAAATGATTCAACAGTATTTTCAGCTAACTTTTCGCCGCCGTAAGCATAAGCCGCGTTGATTTTGTCATAGCCGCGACCTTTAATTTTGACTCTTGTATCGCGTGGAATGGATAAGAGCGCAGCATGATCTGTAGACGGATCAAGTGTTGCAATCATCAAAGTATCAGAGCGACCAACGTCGTCAATTCGTTCATCAACGCCCATTATCATTACGGTCGTCTTGTCTTTTGCCTTGATTAATCCTTCTTCCTGAATTACGGCAATAATTTTTTTATCAGGATCAGATTTTTTTTCAAGACTTGACGAAGCGAACATTGCGCCGGCTACTGCCGAACCTATAAAACAAATTACGAGAATTATAAACGGCCAAACACGTCTGGAAGTTTTTTGACTTTTTCGACGTGACGGTATCGTTGAATTTTCCAAAAATGCACCTTCTTTATATCAAATGAAAATTATTTACTAGCTCAAACTGATAATTATATTATAAAGTTAAATTGTCAGTAGTGCAATATTCTTTGAAATTTTTAACGAAATGTGCAAGAAAAATTTACCATTTGACATATTAAATTGCAAGTGTTAAAATTACTACATGTGGTTGTAGCTCAGTTGGATAGAGCAACTGCCTCCTAAGCAGTAGGTCGCGCGTTCGAATCGCGCCAATCGCACCATTTTTTTAATAAAAATACTCCGCAATTAACGGAGTAAAGTTTATGAAATGTATGAGCAATGCTATTCTCTACGACTAATCGCAAAGAAAATATCCTAAAGAGTTCGGATTACTTCGGACTCTTTTAGTTTATTCAAATTAAAAAACGCCTCACTGCGAAATGAGACGACAAATTAACGCGAAATTTAATTCGTAATTAAAAAAGTCATCTTCCCATCACTCGCAGGTCAAACAACGACTGTCAATCAAGCAATTCTCCTGGCTCCAGGTCATAGCTAACTGCGCCTTCTCAAACTTTCGTTCAATGACATAACTTATGCAGTTTCGCTCGCTGTTACAGTGGCGGGACCGCTCCGACTTTTCATCAGATTCCTTATTAAGTCTCTCGACACTTGATCCAACAATATTAAATTTTCAACGCTTGTATTTTACGATACATAGCAATTATTGTCAAGTTTTTTAATTGATTATGCAGCCGCAATTTTTCATCACAAGCAACGCTGCCTCATGAGATTCCGGCGTAACTCCGGCACAACATTTACTGTCAATAATAATAGTTTTGTCAGGATAAAATGCCTTGATTAAAAGCGCATTGCTAATCACGCAAACATCAGTGCAAAGTCCGCAAATCTCAATCTCATCATACTTTTTGAGCATTGAAGGCAAGCGCGTACTTCCAAAAGCCGCCTTTTCAATAACGGTACCTTTTTTTGTAAATGGTTGAATTTCGGGCACAATTTGCCAGCCGTATGAATTTTTTATGCAGTGAACAATCGGCAAACGCTTGCCTTCCTCTGTATCAAGATAATTTTCCTTGTGAGTGTCTTGAGTGAAAATCAAATCATTATCTATGCTTTCCAATTTTTTTACAAGATTCGGGAGTATCTCCTGCGCTTGCAAGGAACCTAATGCACCGTCAACAAAATCATTTTGAAGATCAACAAAAATACTCATTCTCATAAGTTTGCACCTCGTTAAATTTTTTATTTTTTATACGACTTAGATTTATTCTTTGCGGCAAGTTCATAACTGGTATCAATTCTGCGGCAAATTTCTTCAAAAGGCACTGTCTCATTAAGGCAAATTGTAAGCCAATTCTTTTTATTCATATGATAGCCGAAAAAATACTTCCTTTCGTCAAGAATTTCTTCCAATTCGGCAGGCTTAATCCTCAAATCCAGAATCTCAATAATGTCTGTGCCTTCAAGACCGAGTTTTTCCATTGGAATAGTCAGCAAAATTCCATACCATTTTCTGCTGTCTTTGCGGCGCCAAACGGCATATTTTGGAAAAGTTTCCCATAAATATTCCAGCTCATCATTGTAATTGCTACGAATGTATTTAATAATTTCGTGCGCCTGTTTACTCTTGAAAATGTCTTTGTCAAAACAATAGGATTCAATTCTTCGCAAAATGCTTTCGTATTCTTCCTTTATGGCGCCTACAAATTCGCCGGTTGCAGCATCTACCAAGTGCATTACATATTCTTCGCCGGATTCGCTATCGACAATTTTTGTATCAACTTCATTGTTATTCTTAACGATAACCGTCAACTGCATTTGTCCTTTTGCAATCGCCGTGCGATAGATATAATCACCTTCAACCTGTTCAAAACCATAATCAAGAATACGTCCTTTGTTTATGATTCTGTCCTTAAACAATGCCTTTGTCAACATGATAAAATCTCCAATCAACGCATAGTTTTATATAATTAATTTAAAATTGGATCTCCGATTAAAAACAAATATATAAATACGATTATTCCAAGTACAATTCTATACCAGCCAAATGCCGTGAAGTCATTCTTTTTGATATAGTGCAGCAAGAATTGGATCGAAATTATCGAAACGATAAATGCCGTCACCATTCCGACTGCCAAAATGACAATCTCGGACATCGTATAGTCAAATCCAAATTTGACGAGTTTCAAAAGACTTGCACCAAACATGACCGGTATTGCCAAATAAAATGTAAATTCTGCCGCAACTTGCCTTGATGTTCCTAAGATAATACCACCTAAAATCGTTGCACCTGATCTTGATGTGCCTGGTACCAGCGACAAGACTTGAAACATGCCTATTAAAAGAGCTGTCTTATAATCAAGGTGGTCAACATCACGCGCATGAGGTATGCGATAGCGGTTGTAATTTTCAACGACGATAAATAATATGCCGTACAAAATTAACATTGACGCAACAACAGGCGTTGTCATTAAATGTTCTTCCATCCAATGATTGAGCGGCAAACCAATCACCGCTGCCGGAATACAGGCTATGATAACCTTGTACCAGAGCTTAATTGTATTTTGCTTTTGAAGTCGACTTTTCCACGACGAAAACGGATTTAACTTTTCAAAATTCAGGACGACAACAGCTAAAATTGCACCAAGCTGAATAACAACAAGGAACATGTCCATAAATTGTTTACTTACGTCGAGTTTTACAAATTCATCGACAAGAATCATGTGACCTGTACTGCTAATCGGCAGCCATTCCGTTAAACCTTCAACGACGCCAATTAATATGGTTTTCAAGAGTTCAGTAAGACTTAAATCCAAAAAGTTATCCTCCTCAAAATTAAAAAATATTAAAACGATTTATTCTTTTATACATTTTACAAAAAAATTACAAAAAAATAAAGCCTAATTTGAGATTTTAGGCAATTCTTTTAAAGTTTTTATTCCAAATGCTCTTAAAAAATTATTTGTTGTACCGTAAAGGATTGGACGACCTACTACTTGCTTTCTGCCGACTTCGCAATGGCTCTATCAACATTAACGCCGCGTATTTCCTCAATTTCAACTTTTGTAACCGGCTGCATAAATGCAATTATTGACAACGTTTCCATTACTGCCGTTGAGAGTTTTTGTTTGACGGTTGAGGCTAATTTCTCAACGATTGAAAAATATTCGGCTTTCGTTGATAATTGCCAGCCGGTTGCAACTTCTCGCAAAATTATTCCATGTCCGTTAAGTTCTTTTTCAAGTTGGCGTAACAAATTTACAACGTCAATTATTCCAATGTCCATTAATTCGGAAATTTTTTCTTTTGAGAGCGGCTCACCTGCGGCAAATAACAATGCTTCAAGCGCCGCTGTTTCATTTGACATTTAATCTGCTCCAATCAATTTTTAATCTGACTTGATGAAATTATTTTCTACTAAAATGACCTAAATTGTCAAGAAAAATTGACAATTTTGTTAAAAATTTATTGCTAAATTCCGATAATATGTTATAATTATTATAAACTAGTGAAACATATATGTTTTACGCAGTCGAAGTTATCCTTTGGTTTTTTTGAAAGGACTGATTACGATGAAATTTACTTTTACTATTCAACGCTTCGCAAATATTAGCAATTACAATGATAACACTCTTATCGCTACCGGCGCAGGTAGTGATACTATTCTAAATAGAGGTACCGGTGTCTCAATTAACGCTGGAAATGGCGATGATTCAATTCATAATGGCGGGGTTGATCATAATAACGCGGATAATGTCACCATAGACGGCGGCAATGGTAATGATCATATCGAAAGTTGGAATTGCAAAAACACTTTCATTAACTCCGGTGCTGGCAATGATACAATCCAAACCAATGTTAATACTGTCACCATTGATTCCGGTATCGGTAATGATTTTATGAACATCTGGGGTGCTTCTTATGCCTATATCACCGCTGGAGAAGGTGCCGATACAATCAATGTTGACGCCAACGCCAGCTATATAACTGTCAAGGGTGAAGGCGATAATGATTTCATTGATAGTTGGGCTTCTAATTCCTTTCTTGACGGTGGCGACGGCAATGACTCAATTCATAATGTTGGCGAGAATACTCAGGTATTCGGCGGTGCTGGCAATGATTCTATTGAAAATGCCAGGCGTGCAACTGTTTATGGTGGTAATGGCGACGATACCATTGGCAATTATGGAGAATCTTCTTATATTGACGCCGGCAGCGGTAAAAACAGCATTTCAAGCTGGAGTGAAGGTTCAAAATCTACGATATTGGGCGGTGAAGACAACGATTCAATAGGTGTTGGTGGCTGGGATTATTCAATTAACGCCGGTGCAGGTGACGATTGTCTTTTAATTGGAGGAACCAATACCACAGTAGATGGCGGCGACGGCAATGACGAATTTAGTGATTGGGGAACTTCCACTCTATGTGTCTTCTTTGGCGGCAACGGTAATGACAGCTTCAATCTTGCCGGCACTCAAGATACGGTTTATGGTGGTGCCGGTGATGATTATATCCTTAACTGTGCCACTCACACCAAAGTGTACGGCGGCGCGGGCAATGATATCATTGACAATCACGGTGCTGGAACATGGGGCGATTACAGTTACATTGAAGACCTTGAAGGCAATAACGACATTAGAGTCACCGGTGCCGATTATGTAACTGTCAAAACCGGAAATGGTGACGACTCTATTAAAACTTGGGGTTCAGACGGTCTTATCTCTGCTAGTGGTGGCAACAACTTCATTCAAATTTATGGAGGAAATGCTTGGCGAGACGAAAAAATTAACAGTAAATTAACAATCTATTCTGGTAACGGCGACGATGTGATCGAAAATCATGCTCCCAATTCCGTTATAAATGCCGGTTCAGGTAATGACAATATTTATAATGGCAATGGCAATGGTTCAACAATCAATCTCGGCGACGGCAATGATAATCTCAATTGCGACGGAGGTAATTGCTACATCACTGCCTCCAGCGGTAATAACACCATCAACATTGGCGGCAGTAATTCACCAGGTGGAAGTACTGTCACTACCGGCGGCGGCAATGACAACGTAGGGGTCGGAACTGATAACAATATCGTCAGAACAGGTGCCGGCGATGATACCATTATGAATTATTGGTGGGACGATTCCATCAACGGCGCGAATAATAACCTTCTCGACGCGGGTGAGGGCAATAACCTCATTCAATCTTGGGGGAATTATTACATCACCGTCAAATCCGGCTCCGGTAATGATGATGTCATGTTCAGCAGTTCTAATTCCTACATTGATGTCGGCAATGGCAACAACTGGGTGAGTCTTTATGATTTCTGGCAAGACAATAATTGGATCAGAAGGTCTTCAGGCAACCTCGTAAATACCGGTTCAGGTGTCGACGGTATCAATTTGGGCTCTGATAAAACCACCGTCAATGCCGGCGGTGGTAATGATAGAGTTTGGAATAGCGGCTTTAACAATATTATCAATCTCGGTGACGGCGACGACTTCGCTGCCAATGACTACAGCGACGGTGCAAGCAATCTCATCATCAATGCAGGGGCAGGCGACGACCTCATTCACAATCATGGATCGTACTCAACA
>CAJOHI010000004.1 GCA_905234365.1 uncultured Selenomonadaceae bacterium
GCCGTCGCTGATGTCGGCTGTTGAGGTGTCGCTAAGGGCTTTTGCACTAAAGTCGCGCGTGATTGTCACTTCGCTGCTCTCTAGCACGCCGTCTGCAAATGCGTCGCTCTTAAGGGCTACTGTTACTCCCGTTGCTGAGCTGGTATAGCTAAGGTCGGTACTTGCTCCGCTTGCCGCAAACGTTACTGCAGTTGTGCCATCATCCTTTTTCAATTTAAAAATCACATGCTCCCTTTATAAAATAAAAAAAGAAAGAGTGAACGACAATGCAAGAATATTTTTTTGAAATAAAAGATCTCCGTAATGAAGGTTATGAAAAACACATAAATGACAGATGTGTTAAAAATTGTGACATGTGCGGTAATGTTTCGAATAAGCAAGCTTTTTGAAATAATGTTTTTTTGCAGAGAGCAGGAGAGAATTTTGGCAAAGAAGACGTTGAAAACATCGCAGTCGATGGGAAGGCAATACGTTCGACAAGTAAATAGGGAAAGGCTCAATCGGTACTGCAAATAATTACTGCGTATGTGACAAATTCACTATAAGACTAAATGCTTGAATTTCTAAAAACTAGCTATTACATCTCATAATTGGAAGCAAATGAGGAAAAATTTCTAACAGTGGTTCGTGAGCATTGAAATTTGAATGTAATTAATGTCGAAGATGACGCGGTTTTCATACCGAACAAGCACACATCACAATAAATATTTTTAGCAAGTTCGTCATTGCTTTATACAAAAAATATTCGATTAAAGTTGGGAGTAAACGAAGTATCAAACTTCTGCTTGGTGTCTTTTTTGCTTAAAAATTTATGAAACGTCCGTGTTTAATTTTATAAGAACTATTGACAATTTATGATAAATTGATTTAATATATATCATAAGTAATTATAAGAGTACTTCAGAAAAAGAAGTGGCAAAACCACTCAAGGAGGTCAAAGTATGAGTGATGAAAAACAAAAAGCAGAGCTCGATTTGCAAGAATTAATCAAACGAGCCGAGTCGCAAACGGATTTTCCGGAAGTTGACTTGTCGGAATTTACGCCGCCGACTTACGAAGAATGGAAAGAAGCCTGCATTGCACTTTTGAAAGGTGCACCATTTGAAAAGAAGATGTACACAAAAACTTACGAAGGTATTACCTTTGAACCAATGTATTTCCGCAAGGATACGGAGGAAAAAGGCTATCTTCCAAAAAATTCTTTTCCAGGTATGGACAACTTTTTGAGAGGCGCTGCCGTCAACGGTTATATCAATAAGCCTTGGGGAATTGCTCAAGCTTGCGATGAAACGGATCCGGCAGAAAATAACGAAGTCCTCAAGCACGAAGTTGAAAAAGGTTCCACGATTTACAATATTAAAGTTGACAGCGCAACTCTCAAGGCAATCGACGCTAAAGATGCTGATAAAGTCGGCGACGTTGGCGTTAGCATCAATACCGTTGACGACGTTTCAACACTTCTCAAAGATTTGAAAACTGCTGAATTTCCGCTTTATGTATATTCCGGTGAATCAGTAATGCCAATGTTGGCTTTAATTGCTGCTTCTATCAAGAAAAATGGCGGCAAATTTGAGACAGTTAAAGGCGTTATTGGTGCGGATCCAATCGGTGAACTTGCAGCTAACGGCAAACTTAATCAAAGCCTTGAAAAACTCTTTGACGAGGCGGCAAGCGCAGCTAAGTGGACAGTTAAAAATGCGCCTGAAATCAAAACTTTGTTTGTTAAGTCTGATGTTTATAGCAACGGTGGCGCTAATGACGTTCAAGAAATCGCTTACACTTTAGCAGCGGCAGTCGAATATATTCGAGAATTAATGAAACGCGGATTGACGATTGACGAGGCAGCAAGTCAAATCATGTTCGGTTTTTCAATGGGTGAAAACTTCTTCATGCAGGTTGCTAAACTTCGTGCAGTCCGTCCAATTTGGGCTGAAATTATCAAGGCATTTGGCGGTAACGAAAAATCACAGAAAGCTCATGTACATGGTCGTCCGGCGCTGTTCTTTAAAACCGTTTATGATCCGTATGTCAACATGCTGAGAAATACTACAGAAATTTTCAGCGGCGTTGTCGGTGGTCTTGATTCTTTTGAAAGTTCGCCTTTTGATGAACCGATTCGCAAGGGTGATGAATTTAGTCGCCGTATTGCTCGCAACGTTCAAATTATCCTTCAGGAAGAATTTGGACTTTTGCAGCCGATTGATCCTGCCGGTGGTTCTTGGGCAGTTGAAACCTTAACACAGCAAATCAAAGAAAAAATTTGGGCAGAATTCCAGGCAATTGAAGCTAAAGGCGGTATCGTTGCAGCACTCAAAGAAGGTTATCCTCAAGAGCAAATAGCCGCAATACTCGCCAGCAGATTGAAAACTGCTGAATCTCGCCGTGATAGAATCGTTGGCACAAATATGTATCCGAATATGACAGAAGAAAGACTTGATTCTCGTGCAGAGAATTTTGACGACAATAAAAAATCTCGTGTTGCAGCAGTGGAAAAATTCCTGGCTTCGATTAATGTTGATGCTGCTAAAGCGGCAATACAGGCAGTCAAAGTGGCTGAGATGGATTCCGTTATTGCTGCTGCCGCTGCCGGTGCTACTATTGCTGAAATTCGTCAAGCATTGGGCAAGGGCGAAAGCGAAACAGTAACAGCAATTACAGCACACCGCCGCAGTGAAAAATTTGAAGCGCTTCGTGAGGCTACTGAAAAATTCAAGGCTGAACATAACGGCGACAATGTAAAAATCTTTTTGGCAAATATGGGACCAATTCCGCAGCATAAGGCAAGAGCAGACTTTACTACCAGTTTCTTGCAAGTAGGCGCCTTTGATGTTCTTGGCAACAATGGTTTCAAGACCGTTGAGGATTGTGCTGCTGCTGCTAGGGAATCCGGTGCCGATGCAGTAGTTATCTGCTCAACAGATGCAACTTATCCGGAAATTGTTCCTGCACTTGCTCCGAAACTCCATGAAGTTTTGCCTAATGCAACAGTTTATCTTGCAGGTACGGCACCTGAAGAACTTGTTGAGACTTACAAGAATGCAGGTATTGACGATTATATTAATATTCGCTCGAATTGCTACATGACTTTAGTTGCTATGCAGCAGAAAAAAGGTATAAAATAATTTGTAATGTTATCCATGAAAAAATTATTAGTGACAACAATTTGTGCAAGTATTTTAACATTCTGTACGAGTGATAGTAAGGTTGAAGCATTGAAATATTTTTCGCAAACGCCGCAAATGATTTCAAGTAATACACCTTATGGCGATAATTCCGCAGCAGCTCATTATGCTCAATCCGACGACGCTAAAATTTATTACGAAGTCTATGGCAAAGGTGAGCCGATTTTAATTCTTCACGGCGGTGGCTTAGGCTGTTCCTATGAAATGGGTTGTTTTGTTGACAAACTCAAAGACAACAATCAAGTCATTTTGATTTCAACACGCGGACATGGCAAGTCAGAAATTGGTCATACTCCGTTTAGTCTCAAACAGCGTGCTAAGGACATTGATGCCGTTCTCAAAAATGCCGGTGTAAAAAAGCCTGTAACTATTATCGGATTCAGCGATGGCGGCTATTCTGGTTACTCATTTGCTGCTAATTATCCGTTAAGTGTCAAAAAACTTGTAACAATAGGTGCAGGTGAAGTTTTGCACACAAATAAATTTTTCGTTTTCGACTTAAATGAATGGCGTAAAATGGATACCGACTTTATCAATCAGCAGGAAAAATTAATGCCTGAGCCGGAACGTTGGCAGGAAATGTTGCACATGTACGAAGATATGTGGAACGTTGAAACCGTCAGTAAAGAAATTTTTTCAAAAATTGATTGTCCTGTATTGATTATCAACGGAGAAAATGACATAAATTCACCTATGACAACTGCGATTGCTGCTTATTATGAATTGCCAAATGCTCAACTTTCAATCATTCCGAATACTCCGCATCCTTGTTTTCTTGTAAACTTTAACGCCGTTTGGTCAGTAATAGAACCGTTTATTTCTAATGAATAATTGGTATTTATAATTGATTTGATTTCAATTAACCATTATACATTAGACTTTAAAGAAAGAAGTGATAATGTAATGGCTGAATTTAAAAATCCTGATTTCACCAAGATAAATTTAAGCGCTGCACCTCAAAAGTCCGAAGCTGAATGGAAGGCACAATTTGAGAAAGCTGCAGCCGCAAATTATGACAGTTTGATTGAGCGTACAATGGAACACATTCCGGTTAAACCGCTCTACACTCATGACGAGTATGATCACATGAATCATCTTGACTTTGCAAGCGGTATTCCTCCATGTCTGCGCGGACCTTATTCAACGATGTATGTCTTCAGACCATGGACAGTTCGTCAATATGCCGGTTTTTCCACTGCTGAAGAATCAAATGCTTTCTATCGTCGTAATTTAGCAGCAGGTCAAAAAGGCTTGTCAATCGCTTTTGACTTGCCAACTCACAGAGGTTATGATGCTGATAATCCTCGCGTCTTTGGCGATGTTGGTAAAGCAGGTGTCAGTGTTTGCTCAATGCTTGATATGAATATTCTCTTCAGTGGCATTCCACTGGATCAAATGTCCGTATCAATGACTATGAACGGCGCAGTGTTACCAATTCTTGCATTTTACATTCAAAGTGGCATTGAGCAAGGTGTTGACAAATCAATTTTAACCGGAACAATTCAAAACGACATTTTAAAGGAATTTATGGTTCGTAATACTTACATCTATCCGCCTGAAATGTCAATGCGTATTATCGGCGACATTTTTGAATATACCACGAAGAATATGCCGAAATTCAATAGCATTTCAATTTCCGGTTATCATATGCAAGAAGCCGGTGCACCTGCTGATATTGAACTTGCATATACTCTTGCTGACGGTCTCGAATACATTCGCACAGGTATTAAGGCAGGTTTGCAGGTTGATGACTTTGCAAAACGTCTCAGCTTCTTCTGGGCGATTGGTAAAAATTACTTTATGGAAGTTGCTAAAATGCGTGCCGCTCGTGTTCTTTGGGCTAAGATTGTCAAATCATTCGGCGCTAAGAATCCAAAGTCAATGGCACTTCGTACTCATTGTCAGACTTCCGGTTGGTCACTTACAGCTCAAGATCCATTTAACAATATTAGCCGCACTGCAATGGAAGCTATGGGTGCTGCACTTGGTCATACTCAATCACTGCATACAAATGCACTTGATGAAGCCATTGCCTTGCCGACAGACTTCAGCGCTCGTATTGCTCGTAATACTCAACTTTACATTCAAGATGAAACTCACGTTTGCAAGATTATTGATCCTTGGGGCGGTTCTTACTACGTCGAGGCTCTCACGAATGAAATTATTCGCCGTGCTTGGGCACATATTCAAGAAGTTGAGCAGCTCGGCGGCATGACTAAGGCTATTTCAACCGGTCTGCCAAAAATGCGTATTGAAGAAGCTGCTGCGCGTCGTCAAGCTCGCATTGACTCCAACAATGAAACGATCGTTGGTCTTAATAAATATCGTCTTGACAAAGAAGACCCGCTGGAAATTCTCGCAATCGACAATACTGCCGTCAGAAATGCACAGGTTGAACGCCTTAATAAACTTCGTGCCGAACGTAACGAAGATGATGTTAAAGCGGCTCTTGAAGCAATCACAAAGGCGGCTGAATCTCGCGACAACGGCAACTTACTTGATTGTGCTGTTGAGGCGGCTCGTGTTCGCTGCTCACTTGGCGAAATTTCTGATGCTGTTGAAAAGGTCAGCGGACGTTATAAAGCTGTAATGCATACGATTAACGGCGTATACTCCTCAGAATTTAGCAATAAGACTGCACTTGAAAAGGCGATCGAAAAAGCTGACGAATTTGAAAAAATTACAGGACATCGTCCGCGTATCTTTGTTGCTAAAATGGGTCAAGATGGTCATGACAGAGGTCAAAAGGTTATTGCAACTTCATTCGCCGACATGGGCTGGACTGTTGACGTTGGTCCGCTTTTCCAAACGCCTTCAGAAACGGCTAAAGATGCGGTTGACAATGATGTTGATATGGTTGGTTTCAGTTCACTTGCTGCAGGTCATAATACACTTTTGCCGGAACTCGTTGAAGAACTTAAAAAACTTGGTCGCGACGACATTATGGTTGCGATTGGCGGCGTAATTCCGGTTCAAGATTATGATTTTCTCTACAAGAGCGGTGCGGTTGCAATTTTTGCACCAGGAACCAATATTCCAGAAGCAGGAATTAAATTGTTAGATTTGCTCCTTGAACGTGCAAAGGAAGAAGAAGTCGGATAAATTTTATTAATTTTCCTAAACAAAAAATGTCAGGTCTTTCAAAAGACTTGGCGTTTTTTTTTATTGCTTGAAAAATCTAACAAAAAATCTTGCACTTATAAGGCTATAAGTTTATAATCATAATAGATTTTAAAATTTATTTATTGGAGGAGAGCTTATGTTAAAGTATACTTATTACGGTCATGCTTGCTTTCTGCTGGACGATGGCGAATACAAAATTATTGTAGATCCGTTTTTAAGCGGCAATCCTCAAGCAACGATTGAGCCGAAAG
This sequence comes from uncultured Selenomonadaceae bacterium, assembly GCA_905234365.1. GTDB lineage: Bacteria > Bacillota > Negativicutes > Selenomonadales > Selenomonadaceae > Quinella. The sequence continues at coordinate 6,557 of CAJOHI010000004.1, forward strand.
ATGTTGAAGCAAATTATATTCTCGTGACCCATGCACATGATGATCATCTTGGCGACGCGCCGGAACTTGCAACAAGACTTGACGCTGAAATGGTTGCAATTCCTGAAGTTTTGACGCTTTGCACTTCTCGTGTTGAAAAAGCGATTGTAGCGCATGGAATGAATCTTGGCGGTACTCTCAATTTGCCGTTTGGTCAAGTCCGAATGGTTCCTGCGTTACATTCCAGCGGCGTTGAAGGCGGTATTGCTTGTGGCTTTGTAATTAAAATTTTTGGCAAAACGATTTATTACGCTGGTGATACTGCACTTTTCAGCGATATGAAACTTATAGGCGAACGTGACGAGATTGATTATGCAATTCTGCCGATTGGCGATAACTATACAATGGGCATTGAAGACGCAGCTAAGGCGGTTAAATTCCTCAATGCAAAAAATGTCATTCCGCTGCATTACAATACTTGGGGAGTAATTAAACAAAATCCGGAAGACTTCAGAAAATTAGTAGTTGGCGCTGAAGTTTACGTAGTTAAGCCTGGTCAAACTATTGAACTTTAATTAGGAACATGTAATGCTTAATGAAAGTATTTATAAAAAAATATCTCAAGTATTTTCAAAATCTAATTTTAAAATTCCAAATTTAATTGTCATTTTAGGTGCAACGGCAACAGGTAAGAGTGCATTGGCGCTGGAATTAGCAGAAAAATTGCAGACTGAGATTATTTCCGCTGATTCTATGATGGTTTACAAAAATTTTAATATTGGCACAGCAAAACCGTCACTTGAGGAATTGTCACGAGTTAAACATCACTTTGTCGATATTTTGGAACCCTACGAAAAATTCAGTGTTGCAGATTTTCAAAATGCTGCGTCAAAAATCATTTCTGATCTCAACAATCGAGGTAAAATTCCAATCGTTGCCGGTGGCACCGGTTTATATATCCAGGCGTTGATTGAAGGTTACAAATTCAATGACTACGATGATATTGACACAAATGGCAAGGTCAAAAAGAGCCTCAACAGTCTTTTTAAAGAGACAGGCAGTCTTGCTTACAATGTTGAAGTTATTGGTTTAACTATGAATCGACAGGAACTTTACAGGCGAATCAATGAGCGCACAAAAAAAATGTTTGATGACGGCTTAGTTGATGAAGTAAAAAATTTATTGGCAAGTGGTGTCAGTCGAAATGCACAGGCAATGCTTGGAATTGGATATAAAGAGACGCTGGAATATCTCGACGGTACATTAACACTTAATGAAACTATCGACAAAATCAGCCAGGCTACTCGAAACTTTGCCAAACGTCAATTAACATGGTATCGTCGAATGAAATATATTGATTGGCACGAAGTCAGTTAATTTTATTTCAACGCATTAATTAATGGTTGACATTTGCGGTTAAAGATTATACAATATCTGCGTATTAAATTAAAATAAAGGAGGAAGCTGTTCCGAATTTTACAAGACTAAAGCAGCTAAAAAGATTATGTCTAAAACAAATAATTTGCAGGATGGCTTTTTGAATCAGGCACGTAAAGAAGGTATCGCAGTAGTAGTACATCTTGTCAATGGCTTTCAAATTAAAGGCAATGTTAGAGGTTTTGACAACTTCACTGTAATTATTGACAACGCAGGCAAGCCACAATTAATCTACAAACATGCAATTTCAACTATCACACCAACTAAGCCATTTACTAAACAGCAAGATGTAGAAGAAGCAGAAATAGAAGAAGACGAAGTAAGCAGCGAAAAATAAAATTAAATGTCTCAAATAATAAAAAAATATAGAGGCTTTGAGATTCTGGACGATTACAAAGACAAAAATATTAATTTGCCTATGAGAAAGACGGCGCAAAGTGCTGGTTATGATTTTGAATCAGCCGCAAACGTTATACTTGTTAAGCAAAAAATTGTCCTTGTGCCGACAGGTCTCAGAGCTTTTATGTTGCCTGATGAAGTTTTGTTAATACATATTCGCTCAAGTCTTGCCTTTAAAAATCAAATAATGCTTGCTAACGGTGTTGGAGTGATTGACGCCGATTATAATGACCATATAATGTTTCCGTTGCTTAATCTCGGCAATGAAGATTTTAAAATCTTAAAAGGTATGCGATTGGCTCAAGGTGTCTTTCAAAAGTATTTGACGATTGACGGCGATAAAGCCGGTGTTGGTGCAATTCGTAAAGGCGGTTTTGGCTCAACAGGAATTATCAGTAGTGTTTGATAACTTTTTATTGCAATTTATCATAAAAAATTTTCTGAATTTTTGATAGACAATCGAAATATTTTTGCGTATAATATTTATGTTAATTATCTTCCGCGCCGTAAGAAGATGTAAGGCGCAATTGCTAATCTACCGTGGGACACACGGGAAGTTACGCCTTTGGAGAGCGTGTAAGACCTAAAATTTAGGCTGTGCTCGTTGAATTAGGAATCTCCTTGTTTCAACTATGGGGAATGTCAATTGTATTATATAGTATTGGAGGTCAAGTAATGAAAGGCAGTAAACCTGTTTACGTAATTGGTCACCGCAATCCTGATACGGATTCAATTTGTAGCGCAATAAGTTATGCAAATCTCAAAAGAGCACTTGGCGTTAATGCCGTTGCTGCACGCTGTGGTCAAGTCAACAATGAAACAAAATATGCGTTGGAATATTTCAAAGTTGAACAGCCGTTGATGATTCAAGATTTGTATCCACGTGTTAAAGATGTTGTCCTTGAGGTAAAAACTGTTGTAAGGCAGCATGATACAATTAGACATCTCGGCGAAGTTATGCGTAAAAATGAACTTAAATCCATTCCGGTTGTTGACAGCAAAGGCGAACTTGTCGGTATTGTTTCCACCGGCGATTTGGCAAAACGTTACTTTTTGGAATTAGGTCTTCAAAGTCTTTCTGATATGCGCGTTCGCTATCGTGACATTATCCAGGCGACTGAAGCAAAAGTGCTTGTAGCAGGCGATGAAAATGAAGTCATTGAAGGCAATATCAGAATTTTAACCGGCAGTGTCGCTAAGGCTAAGGAAATTATTGAACCAGGCGATATAGTCCTAACCGGTGATAGAAGTCTTGACACGCTTAAAAAGATTTTAAATCTTGACGTTTCCTGTTTAATTATAACTAATGATTGTCGCGTTCAGCCGGAAATTATCGCTGAGGCAAAAGCGCTCAATCGCTTCATTCTCTCGACGCCATATGATACTTACACCGTCGGCCGTCTTATCAATCAATGTGTGCCTATCCGTCGAATTATGCATGATAATCCTATTTGTTTTAAACCAATGGATTTGTTGAGCGACATTAAAGGCATAATGGACGAACACAGATTCCGCAGCTATCCTGTCGTTGAAAATAATAAACTTGTTGGAATTGTAACAAGTGACGAAATTATGTTGCCGGAACACGAAAAAGTTATTCTTGTCGATCACAATGAACGCGGTCAGGCGATTGAAGGCATTGAAGATGCAAAAATCGTTGAGATAGTAGATCATCACAGACTTGGCGGCGTTCAGACTTCTGAGCCGATTTACATTCATCAAGAACCGGTTGGCTGCACTTGCACGATCATTTCAAACATATATTGGCAAAATGATATTGATATTCCGCCGTCTATTGCAGGTCTTTTACTTAGTGCGATTCTTTCCGATACAGTTCTTTTCAAATCGCCGACTTGCACTGAAAAAGATAAAAGAGCCGCCGAGAGGTTGGCGCAAATTGCCGGTGTTGATCTTCGTGAATACGGTCTCGCCATGCTCAAAGCCGGTGCCGGAATTGGCGGAAAGACACCTGCCGAATTGATTCGTACTGACCTCAAAGAATTTAAAATTGGCGATTATAAGATTGTCGTTTCACAGATATCTGTTATGGATCCTCAAGAAGTTCTTGACATTGAGCCGCAATTAATTGCCGCAATGCAGGAAAATTGCGATCGTGAAGGCTACGACATGGATTTAATGATGGTTACTGACATTCTTGAGGAAGCAACTTATTTGCTTTATGCAGGTTCGCCTAAAACTTTGATTGGTGAGGCGTTCAAGAAAGACGCAAGCGGAACACATGTCTATTTGCCAGGTGTCATGAGCCGTAAAAAGCAAATGATACCGCCGCTTTCGGAAGCCGTCAAGAGAATTAATCAGAATTAATTTGCAATAATTTAGATAACATTTTTAATTATTTTTATCTCTTTGATTCGTTTGCCAAGAGATAAAATTTTTTTTGCCTGAGGATTGATACTATGCAGAGTAATTATAATGCGATTGACTTAATGAAATTTATAATGGCGCTTTTCGTCGTTATCGTCCATGTTGAGCCGCTTATGACAATTTCTCCGACTTTTACTTATCTCTTTGACAAAGTTATCGTGCGTGCTTCTGTGCCTTTCTTTTTTTTGGCAGCAGGATTTTTTTTATATCGCAAAATGAACTTTGATTCACTGAATTTATCAATTATTGGCAGCTATATTTTGCGAATTTTCCGCGTCTATTTTGTATGGACAATTTTATATTTGCCGCTGATTTTATACAAATTACCGAATGATTTACAAAGCGTCAAAGATACTGCAAAATTTTTCCTCCGAGAATTTTTTATGATAGGTTCTTATGCTCAACTTTGGTTTTTGCCTGCACTGATTATGGCAGTAATTTTTGTGACGTGCCTGATTAAATTGCAAATTAAATTCAAATATATATTTATAATTACCGGCGGATTATACATTTTAGGATTGTTAGATCAATCATATTACGGATTTTTTAAAGAATTTTGGTCAGATGAAAGCGGAAAATTATATAAATCGGAACGACGCGCAATGGTTTTACATTCGGCGCTTTATATGTGGCGATAGGAGCTTATATTGCCTTCAATAACGTAAAAATTTCAATTAAACGAACTTTTATTGGCAGTGTGATATTTGCAATACTCTTTGCGATTGAATTTGCAATATTGAGCCATTTTGAAGTAATTAAAGACGCCAATACATACATTTTTACCGTACCGCTAACCGTCAGTATCTTTATGTTGTCAAAGGAATTAAAATTGCCGGATTCGCCGATATTCCTTCATTTACGTCAAATGAGCATGTTATTTTATTATAGCCATGTCTTAATTGCAGAGCCAATTTTGCTAGGCAGTCAATCGTTAAATTTTGAATTGAATCGCTTATTAATTTTTGCAATAACAATTATTTTGCTTTTTTTAATGAGTGAATTGGTGATCAGATTGAGTTCAAATAAAAAATTTAAATTTCTCAAATTATTGTACTAATGAAAATAAAAAAGACAAAACCTTCTCTCTGCAAAAGTCTTGTCTTTTTTATTTTGAGTGATAAATCGCTTTTTTCCGCTGCATCACTCCTCATGACTTCTTACGATTATACAGATTGGTGAGACCCGCATAACTTTCAAAAGTTTTTAATACGTCTCATTGATTGGTGAAGTCACTGAGACAATCGACCTTGTTGACGATTGGTGAACTCGTCAACGTTACAATAAAGTGTGGCATACATTTATTTTTTACAAGACGAAGTTTAGCACATTTTTTTTAAAAAATCTTTAGAAAAAGATTAAAATTAGATGAAAAATTTCCTTCATTTTCTAATCTAATTTTAATAAAAGTCCTATAAAGCGCTAAACTACGCGGTTTTTCTTTTTGAAATACCAAATCAAAATTATTAAAATTAGTATTACGATAAATGCTATACTTGCCTCATGACCAATTTCCAACAAGTCTTTCCAACTTTCGCCGAGTTTCATTCCGGCAAATAAAATTAGCGCTGTCCAAGGCAATGAGCCTAAAAATGTATAAAATAAGAATTGCTTGATATTGACATGAGCGAACCCGGCAGGCAGTGATATAAACGTTCGTACAACCGGCAACATTCGACTGAAAAATACCGCTTTAATTCCATACTTATCAAACCAACGTTGAGCTAAATCAACATGTGATTTTTTAATAAAAAAATATTTGCCGTACTTATCAACAAATTCTCTGCCTTTGGAATGACCAACAAGATAGGCAAAAATTGATCCAAGCATACCGCCAATCATTCCGGCGATAATTGCACCTGTAAAAGTCATTCGCTCGGCAAAAATCAAATAACCTGCAAAACCTAAAATCAATTCACTTGGAATTGGTATACAGGCATTTTCCATTGCCATCAAAATTACGACGGCAAAATAACCAAATTGGTCAATAAAATTCAAAAATGTTTGTGAAATTTGCTCCATTTATAAATCACCCGAATAAATTTTAGCAATTAACACAAATATAGTCAACAACAGAATTATTAATCGCAAAATTATCGACTCTTAAAAGTAAAATAGGCAATTTCCGGCGGACAGCCAAGACGAAACGGAAACCAGCTTCCGTTGCCGCAATGAACATAACCGTAACAATTATTAATTCGTATCATTCCGCGAGTATATTTAAAGACTGGAAACAATGGCACGCCAAAAAATCCAATTTGACTTCCATGAGTATGACCTGTCAATGTTAAAGGTATGTTTAACTCCGCTGCGTCGTCGATAAATTCAGGATGATGCGCCAGCAAAATACAAATTGCGTCCTTTGGAACATTTTTTGTCGCCTGTGATAAATATTCACTTTTGAGCTTATTAAAATTTTTCTGCTCAACTTCGTCTTTTGACTGCATAACCGGAGCGCCCATAGGATAATCAACGCCGATTATTGTCAATGCGGAATTTGAAATTCTGAATGATGAATTAACCAGCCAATGTATATTAGTTTTGCTGAGACCGTTTTCAACAGCTTGAATGCCTCGATGATGTTCATGATTGCCGTGACAATAAAAAATGCCATAGCGAAATTTGTCACAAAAGCTGTCAACAAGTTTAATCGCAGCGTCGTTCATTTCAATGCTGTCAAAAATATCTCCGGTAATTGTCAAAATATCAGGTTTTGCCTTAACGATTCGATTAAGCAAATTTTCAAGTCGCTCAAGTGAGTAAAAAGCGCCTAAATGGATATCGCTGATTTGTGCAATTTTAAAGCCGTTCAATTCATTTGGTAAATTTGCAACTTCAATGTCATAAAAATTATCAACAGTGTCATTGCGTTCAATTTGATTGGCGTAAATTGCCGTAGCAAACGAATAAATTGGATAAAATAGCGAATAAGCCAACATTCTGCGACGTTCTCGACTAAATGGAGCAGGTTTATTGAAAAGCCGATAAATGCTGCGAATTATCAACGCAACAATTACAATCGAAATACAAATTAACTGCGCCATGAAAATTACTGTCATAACATTGCCGAAAATTTCAATCATTGTATCTGAAAATAAATTTCGGTTGCTTATTCCTAAAATACACACAAATATTAACAGCATGTCAATGAAAAATATTGTAAATCTGACTTTTTTCCGTGCATTTTGATTTAAAAGAAACTCAACACAAATTAAAGTTAATCCAATTATTACCGCTAATATCGTTGAAACTATTATCAAAAAAATTTTCATCAATTTCACCGCACATTTTATGAATTTTGATTACATTATATGATTAATGGTTTATTCTGTCAAAATTAAGTAGAGATTGTGGAATAAAAATTTTCTTGTATTAAATTCAGTAATATTGTATTATATACAGACAACTTTTAAAGAATTGAGGTAATAATTTTGAGCAATAAAAAAGTTCGTACAAGATTTGCACCAAGTCCAACAGGATATATGCACATTGGAAATTTAAGAACGGCACTTTATGCTTATCTCTTTGCAAAGTCTCAGCACGGCGATTTCATTTTACGTATTGAAGATACTGATAGAGCGCGTTATGTTGCCGACGCTGTTGAATTTATTGAAAATACTTTAAAGTTGGCAAAAATTAAACCTGACGAAGGACCACACGACGGCGGCAATTTTGCTCCATACATTCAGAGCGAACGCAAAGAAATTTACAAAAAATACGCTGAAGAACTTGTATCAAAAGATTTTGCTTACTACGAAGAAGGCGAAAACGGCGTTGCGATTCGCCAAAGAATGCCTAAAACCGGCGAGACCACTTTTTATGATGTCCTTCATGGTAATATCACGATCGCCAACGAAGAATTGGAAGATCAAATTTTGTTAAAAAGCGACGGCATGCCGACTTATAATTTTGCAAACGTCATTGACGATCATTTAATGGAAATTACGCACATTATAAGAGGCACTGAATTTATCACTTCAACGCCTAAGCATGTTTTATTGTATCAATATTTTGGCTGGGAGATTCCAACTTTTATTCATCTGGCACCGGTTATGGGTAAAGCTGAAGACGGAAGCGTATCAAAACTTTCAAAACGTCACGGTGCAACGAGTTTTGGTGATTTGGTTGATATGGGTTATCTGCCAGAAGCGATAACAAATTACGTTGCACTTCTCGGCTGGAATCCGAAAAATACCAATCAGGAAATTTTTTCAATGGACGAATTGATTGACATTTTCAGTCTTGACGGTTTAAGCAAGTCACCTGCCGTCTTTGATTATGATAAACTCAACTGGATGAGCAGCGAATATTTTAAAAAGATGAGCGACGAAGAATTTGCTGAAGCTGCAAGGAAATATGTTAAACTCGATGAAAATTTGAGTGCTAAATTTGTTTACTTGTCGAGTTTACTCAAAACAAGAGTTACAAAATTAAACGAAATTCAAGAATCAATAGAATTTTTAATGACAATGCCTGATTTTGATTCTGAACTTTTTATTAATAAACGCAACAAAGTCAACGTCGAAAAATCCATAGAAATTTTGACGCCGGCACTTGAAATGCTGGAAAAAATAAGCGCAGAAGATTGGACCGTCGACAATCTCAATGAAAAAATTTCAGCATTTACAGCCAACACCGGATTAAAAGTCGGAACTGTTATGTGGCCGTTAAGAATCGCAATTTCAAATAAAAAGGTTACGCCTGGCGGTGTTACAGAAATTTTATATCTTCTTGGCAGAGAAATTTCCTTAAACAGAATTAAACAAAGTCTTGACAACCTCAAAAATTTATAGTATACTTGCAACCGTGATTGCAGAAATAATTAGTTCTGCGACGATAAAGGCGCCTTGGTCAAGTGGTTAAGACTCCAGCCTCTCACGCTGGCTACATGGGTTCGAATCCCATAGGCGTCACCATATTATTGAAATTAACAAGGTTGTTGTCGAAAGGCAGCGACCTTTTTGGTTTCGTGAATAACTCTATTGATTTTTTGCGGCTTTATGATAAAATATTGCAAGCAAAAATTTTTAATTTTTAGTTTAATCATTATTTATAAAGTGAGTGATTGTTTGACTGGTAGAGTAATTAAATTTTACAACAGTTTTTTTTTCGTCGACATTGCAAGCGAATTGTTGCCTTGCAAATTGCGCGGATTGATGAAACGAGATAAGTGCAGCGGCAGTGCTGTTTGTCCAGGTGATTTTGTAGAGGTCAGCAAGTTGAAAGACGGCACCGGTGTAATTGAAAGTGTGCAACCTCGTCGAAATATGCTTAAACGTCCGGCAGTGGCAAATTTAGATCAAGTTATTCTGACTTTTGCAGCGGCTGAACCGGACTTAAATTTACTGCTCCTGAATAGATTTTTAGTTCTTGCTGAGTGGTCGCAGATTGACAAGATTATAATTTGTGTCAACAAAATTGATTTGATTGATAACGCAGAAAAATTTTTAAGCGAATATGAATCACTTTATGATATAATTCGCGTATCGGCTGTTACTGGTAAAAATATTGAACAATTAAAAATGCAGCTTGAAAATCGTGTGACGGTCCTAACCGGAGCAAGCGGCGTTGGAAAGTCTTCCATTTTAAATATGGTTGATGAAAATTTCAATCTTAAAATTGGAAATGTCAGCGAAAAAATCAAACGCGGCCGACATACCACAAGAGTATCGGAGTTGATACCTTTTGCCGGTGGATTTTTAGTTGATACACCTGGATTCAGTGCCGTTGACTTGATTGAAATTGGTCTTGACGTTGAACAACTCGCAAATTGTTTCAAAGAGTTTACAAATTATGCCGGTGATTGTAAATTTACAGGCTGCAGTCATAGTCATGAGCCAAATTGTGCTGTTAAATCGGCGGTTGATAATGGCGAAATTTTACAAGAGCGTTATAAATCTTATTTATCAATGTTGAACGAAATAAACGAGAGGAAGAAGCCAAAATATGGATGATGTACAAAATCAGCAAGATAAACGTGGAATTAAAGTTCAACAGACAGGCGTTAAAAATGTTTGTCTGCCATTTTTGATTGAAGACGGCGGAAAAGTTCAGCAAGTCCAGGCATTAATTAAATTTACGGTGTCATTAAGTCAAAATTTACGTGGAACGCATATGAGCAGGTTGCTGGAAATTTTAACTGATTGGACAATTAAACCGCTCTCGATGAGTGCTGTTATGTCGATATTGACAGAAGCGATTGATAAACTCAACACGGACGCTACGAAAATCAAAATTGCATTTAAATATTTCGTTGAGCGTGAAGCACCTGTAAGCAAAAAAAAATCTCTGCTCGATCTTGATTGTTTCTTTGAAGCTGAAATAATCAATGAGCAGAAAAAATTTATTTTAGGTGTTTCCGTACCTTTAACGACACTATGTCCATGCAGTAAAGAAATTTCTAATTTTGGAGCACATAATCAGCGCAGTGTTTGCAGTATCAAAATTCAATTTGCTGATACAAAATCAACTATAAGCATTAACGAACTTGCAAAAATAATTGAAATGCAAGCATCAAGTCAAATGTATGGACTTCTCAAGCGTGAGGACGAAAAATTTGTAACTGAAGCGGCATATAAAAATCCGAAATTCGTTGAAGACATTCTGCGTGATGTTGTGCTTGCCGTAAGAAAAATTGATAACGTTAAATATTTTAGCGTTGAGTGTGAAAACTTTGAATCAATTCACAATCACAACGCCTTTGCCTTCCATGAAGAATTTAATTAAATGTTATTCGTTGATAACTTTCATTGTTGGAAACAGCAATACATCACGAATTGACGGTGCATCGGTTAAAATCATTACAAGTCTGTCAATTCCAATTCCGAGACCACCTGTCGGCGGCATGCCATATTCAAGCGCACGAATGAAATCATTGTCCATAACATGTGCTTCGTCATCTCCAGCTTCACGCTGTTTAAGCTGATCTTCAAATCTGCCGCGTTGGTCAATAGGATCGTTGAGTTCTGTAAAACCATTCGCCAATTCGCGACCAAAAACAAAATATTCAAATCTGTCGGTGATTCTCGGATCATCGGCATTTCTTTTTGCCAGCGGTGAAATTTCAGTTGGATGACCTGTGATAAAAATCGGCTGAATTAAATTATCTTCGACTTTAGCTTCAAAGGCAGCGTTGAGTATTCCGCCAATTCCGAAACGTTCTTCATAATCAACGCCAATTTCTTTAGCCATTTGACGTGCTTCTTCGATGGTTTCACAACTCAAAAAGTCTTTGCCGGTTGCATTTTTAACTGCGTCGTTCATGCTGATTCGCGGCGCATTTGCTAAATCAATTTCAACACCTTGATAGGTCAATTTAGTTGTGCCTAAAACTGCCTTTGCCGTCTCAATCGCAATACCGTGAGTAATATCAATCATATCGCGATAATCGCCATACGCTTGATAAACTTCCATTGTCGTAAATTCAGGATTGTGGCGCTGGTCCATACCTTCATTACGAAATACTCTGCCAAGCTCATAAACACGCTCGTAACCGCCTACAATTAGGCGTTTGAGGTTGAGTTCCGTTGCAATTCTCAAATACAAATCCGTATCTAATGCGTTGTGATGTGTAATAAACGGTCTTGCCGCTGCACCACCTGCGATTGTTGACAATACCGGAGTTTCAACTTCCAAAAAACCGCGCTCATCAAGATAACGTCTGATGACTTGAATAATTTTTGTACGTTTAATAAAAGTATCGCGTACTTCAGGATTTACAATTAAATCAAGGTAGCGTTGACGATAGCGTATCTCAACATCTTTGAGACCGTGAAATTTTTCCGGCAGCGGACGAAGTGATTTACTCAACAGTTCAAAATCTTCAATTCTAACTGTCAATTCGCCGCGCTTTGTTTTGAAAACTTTTCCACTGATTCCGACAATATCGCCAATATCAAGCAGCTTAAATTGACTATATTTATCTTCGCCAAGAATGTCGAGTTTAAAATATATTTGAATGTCACCGGTTCTGTCATTGAGGACGGCAAAACTCGCCTTGCCATGACCGCGAATCGCCATAAGTCGACCGGCAATTTTGACTTCGCCGCCTTCTTCTTCGCCTTCGAGTTGATTATATTGCTGTTTAATATCTGCTGCATGATGTGTAACTTCAAAACTGTGACCAAATGGCTCAACGCCTTTATCCTTGAAAGCATTCATCTTTTCGTGTCTAACTCTAATGAGTTCATTTTCATCAACGATAGCCGGCTGCTGATTATTTTGATTTTGATTCTTTGCCATATGTTTCTCCTAAAAACTGTTTTAAATTTTTAATTCACGTTTAATTAATCTTAACTATTTCGTAAAGAATGACACCAACCGGCGCATGCACTTCAGCTATATCGCCAATTTTTTTGCCAACAAGTGCAGTTCCAAGCGGCGATTCATCAGAAATTTTGCCTTCGTCAGGATTAGTTTCAGTCGATCCGACAATTCTGTATTCTTCGTCATCGTCAACAACTTGATATACTTTGTAAATTCTTTCGACTCTGCCGTAAATATCGTCAGCGTCGCCTTCGCTCAATTTGTAAACTTTGCCGGATACTTCGCTGCCAGTCTCATTTAACTGCACTAAACCGCCTTCAATAAGTCTATACACATTTTCGCCACTTTCAGAAGCGGTAACTTCTTCGACGGTAACATTTGCAAGTTTATAAATCTTTTCGCCGTCAATGTCGAAAGACTCATTTTCAATAATTCTGTAAATCGCATCCGCCGAGTCAAGTTCTTGTGGTTCGCCATCAACGATTTTATAAGCGTTTTTAACTTGTCCGTAAGTTTTGCCGGCAACTTCTTCGATTTCGTGAACTACAACTGTACTGCCGATGTCGATTTTGTCACCGCCGGCACCAGATTGAATTATTTCACTGTTGGCAATTTTCGCTTCAAGTTCGAGAATTTCACCTTCAAGGAGTGCTTGTTCATTCTTGGCGTCATCATATTCGGAGTTCTCGCTTAAATCGCCCAATGCGATCGCCGTTTTTAATCTGTCAGCAACTTCAAGTCTGCGTACACTCTTTAAATAATCTAACTTCTTGACGAGTTCATCATATCCAGCTTGAGTTAATAATACTCGCTTTTCAGCCATTACTTACACCTCTTTATTTTAAATTGTAATTGTTTCACCGGATTTAACAGGCGCCCAAATCGGAATTGTTTCATGTTCTTCAAAAAAATTTTCTGACGGCTGCCATTTTGGATAACCAACGCGGTGCATTGCAACCAGGTATTTAATATCTGTCTTTTCAATAAAAGCCTTTGCGCCAAGTTCCTGCGAGTCGCCAAGTCTGCCATCAACAGGAAAAAATGCGATGTCAGCTTCCATGCCAGTCATTCGTTTTAACTGTTTTTTAAATAATTTTTCGCTGCGATCTATATTTTCCGGTGTATCCTCTGACCAATGCCACCAGTTGAAGTCTCCGGCATGAAAAATCTTTTTGCCGCTGTTTGTCTCAACGAGAAACGAAACGCCTACATCAGTTGAATCATAAGTTAAGACGTGTAAATTATCGTCTTGCCACTCGCTGTAACGCTTCATCAGCGTGATATTATCCTGCGGAAAAATTTTTATTCGTTTAGTGTGCTTTAAATCGTAACTGAAAATATATCTTGTTGTTTGTTGGGCATAAGCTCTGATATGAGTTCCAAAATGATCAAAATGAGCATGACTGACAAAAATATAAAGGTTGTCAAATTCGCCCTTGCTAATAACTCTGCTTACAACTTTTGCAGGGTCTTCAAAGTCATCAAATACCAATAAAGTCCTGTCATCGCGAATTAAAAATCCGCTATTGAGCAGGTAGGTGATTTCCATTTTAATATGTCCTCCATTTATTAATATTTAATAATGATTACGAATTAGGAATTTTACTTGCCGGTTCGGTGAATCCGCGTCCCATAACCTCATTTGCTGAAACAATTATCATAAAGGCATGTTCATCAACCATATTAGTCAACAATTTTATTTTAGCAATTTGAGTTAAGCTGACAACTACAAGTATAACGTTCTTTTCATTGCCGGTAAATGCGCCTTGTCCATGTAAAAATGTTACACCGCGTCCGACAACTCTAATAATCTCGTCAGCAATTTGTCGCGAATATTCCGAAACAATAAAAATCGCCTTCTTTCGATTAAAACCTGCGCTGACCTTATCCGTGACTTGTGAATTGGCATACATGCAAATTAAAGTAAACATCGCCGGAGCAATTCCAAACATAAATCCGGCAATCGACACGACGATACAGTTAAAAGCAAAAATCACTGCGCCCATACTCATCGAGTAATATTTTTTGATAATTGCGCCGAGAATGTCAAAACCGCCGGTTGATCCGTTCATTCTAAAGACAATGCCATAACCAATTCCATTAAAAACACCACCAAATATAGAGGCAAGCATTAAATCGTTCACCGGTGCATAGGTGTTAAGAAATCGCGTCAAGTCCAAACAGGTTGAAAATATTAAAGTACCAATTATGATATCAATGGTATAAGCACGACCGAGCAGCTTATAAGATGCAAATAACAGCGGTATATTATATAAAAATGTTTGAAGACCTATTGGCAGTCCGGTTAAGTAATAAACAATAATCGCAATTCCGGTTGCGCCGCCGGTCAGAAGATGTGAAGGCACAAGGAATAAATTTATTGAGCAGCTTGCAATCAAACAGCCAAATGTCATTCCAATATATCTGAGCGGTTGATGCTTTGAAATAATAGAAGTGAGCTTCATTACATGCCTCAAAGAAAATTTTTTTAATAGGGTGTCAACAACGAAAATTATTATAGCACAAAATTTTTAATTGGCAATGTTTAAATTTGAAATTCTAAATCTTATTTACAGCGTAAAATTATCGCCAAGATAGAATTTTTTAGCGATTGGACTGTTAGCGATTTTCGTTGCGTTGCCTTCCAATAAAATTTTGCCTTCGTTGAGAATATAAGCACGGTCAACGATATGCAGTGTCTCTCTGACGTTATGATCTGTAATTAAAATACCCATGCCGCGTTCCCTAAGATATTGTATAATCTTTTGAATATCAGCGACGGCAAGAGGATCTACACCGGCAAAAGGTTCGTCGAGCAAAATAAATTGCGGCTCTAATGCAAGACAACGTGCAATTTCAACTCGCCGACGTTCACCGCCGGAAAGTTCCGTACCTTTACGTTCCATAACGTGGCGAATATTAAATTCGTCTAAAAGATTTTCTAACTTTTCCTTGCGTTCATCTTTGCTAAGTTTAGTCGTCTCAAGAATAGCCATAATATTTTCCACAACAGTTAATTTGCGAAAAATTGATGCCTCTTGTGTAAGATAACTTATACCGAGAGTTGCTCGCCTGTACATCGGTAAGTTCGTTATCTTAATTTCAGATAAAAAGACTTCTCCTTCGTCAGGTTTTTCAAGTCCGACAATCATATAAAACGAAGTTGTTTTGCCTGCGCCATTTGGTCCAAGCAATCCGACAATTTCGCCTTTTTCAACGCTTAATGAAACGTGATCTACAACTGTTCGACCTTTGAAGGACTTAACTAAATTTTGAGCTTTAATATTTATAATTATCACCTGCTTTAATTTTAATCATCAATCATTTTAACAAAATTATGGTAAATTGCAATAGATTGATTTTATAATAAAAAAATAAGACAGGCAGAAAAATTTTCTGTATGTCCAATTTGAATTTTTAATTAAATTTTAACTTTAACGGCGACATTCATATTAGGTTTACATTCAAAATATCTCACTGACGGTAAAGAAAATTTTACAATGTATTTATCCTTTAAATTTGGATTTCCACCTGTATCAGATGAATTGTTAGATTCTGTTGCTGCTTCATTTGTTTTTGACTCTTGATTTTGCTCAATTTCGGAGTTATTTAAACCGTTTGGCTGTTCATTTGGTGCTGTTGAGTCAGTTTGAGTTTCCGGAGGTATTACGGCAAGTGCTGTCTCATTATTTGAAATTGCCGGTGATGTAAGTTCTTCGGCGTTTATTTCTTCTTCTGCTACGGGTTCAATCTTTTCAATGACTGTACCGGTCAAATTATTGCCGTCAATAACGTAACTGACTAATTTGCCGAGTGAAATTTTATTAAATTGAGATTCGGTAAGTTCAGCTTCGAGCCAAAGTTCATTACTGTCACCAACTCTTGCCGCTACGTCACCTGCATTTATTTCCTCATCAACTTCGACGCTATAATAAATCGTTCCGTCAACCGGTGCAATGATTTCCGTTTGCTGCGCTTCTTGTCTTGCAACATTAAGCGATAATTCTGCCTGTTTTATGGCAAGTTCTGCTCCTCTAAGAATTTCCGGCGGCGTCGGCTGCAACTGATCTACATATTCGATATCATATTCAATTTCTTGAGTTACTTGTGGTGATTGTGGTACTTCGACGACAGGTTCTTCTGAAGCTGAATTTGCTGCAGCTTTAGCCAATTCATATTCTTTGACGGCAGCTTCCATTTCTTTACGGCTGACCGCTCCCATTTCGTATAAAAGTTCCATACGATTTTTACGTTCTTCCAATGCCGCCAAATTTGCAGGCGACTTTTTTGAACCGGAAGACGATCTATATTGAACTGTCGGTGCAGGTGTTTGCACGGTCTTTATTTTTGGCTTTCTGACAGGTACTTTTACCATTTGACCGACTTGTAATTGTGCATAATTTTTCTTTGCTAAGTCAACAGCATTTTCAAGTTGCTGAATTTGTTCTTCGGTGACGCTGACCTCAATTTTTGCAATGACATCACCGGCTTTAACCTCATCACCATCAGATTTGGTAAGTGATTTAACTTTGCCATTCGTTAAAACTCTGACTGAAACCATAGTGCCGGCGACTCTGGCATTATTTATGCTGATTGAATCTTCACTATGTTTATAATTGAACGCAGCACAACCAACCGCCGTTGAAAGTGCAATTAATCCAACTAAGCCATATTTTATAATACGTTTAGTCTTATTTGTAATATCTATTGTTTCCAAATTTTTACGCCTCGTTTAATCAAATTAATTTTCTTTAAAATACTTTTCCGCACCAGCATTAGACTTTATAGATATTCCTTTGTTAGCATTACTTTTTGTAATAAGTTTACCAACCGAATGAGCCGATTCCAATTTATCAGTATTGCTGAAAATCGCCTTCGCAATATTGTAACCTGTACTATCATCAATCTTGTTAGAAGTAACAAAAATTGCCATTACAGATACGGTGTCAACTGCCTCATTTTGACCTGAATAAGTGCCGCTTGGAATTGTAGTTTTAGTATAATAAGGATATAAATTAGTTAAAATAGTAGATCTTTCCTTGTCGATAGGAAGAATTTGAATTTTATTTGTTGAAGCAATATTTTCAACTGCCTTTGTTGGAAAACCGGCGTTTAAAAATGCCGCTTCAACTTTGCCGTTTTTTAGAGCTTCTGAACCGTCACTAAATGAAAGATATTGAGCGTCAATGTCTTCATAAGTCAGACCATAAGCCTCAAGAATTTGGCGAGCATTAGCCTCAGCACCGCTACCTTCTGAACCAACCGCAACTTTTTTGCCTCTCAATTCACTGATAGATTTAATTTTTTTATCGGCAAGCGTGACAAATTGGCAAGTTTCGGGATATAATGAAGCAATAGCACGCAAACTCTCAACTTTATCGTTTCGGAACATTTCAGCACCGTTTAAAGCGTAATAAGCTATGTCATTTTGAATAATTGCAAAATCAGCTAAACCTTCTTTGATTCGTTTGATATTGTCGATTGAACCTTTGCTGCTGTCAACGGAAATGTTAAAATTTGGAATTTCTTTGTTGATAACCTCAGCGATAGCAACACCTATAGGATAATAAGTGCCAGAAATATCACCGGTTACCATTTTAAATTCTTTCTGCTCCATTGCCTTTTGTTGTTCGCCGCAGCCGGTAAATGCCGCCAACATTAGAGCAATAAGACTGACAATAAAAAATTTTTTTAAAAAATTAAATTTCATCTTAAATCACCTCGTCATTGGTAAAAAAACTTAAATTTATTATATTATTTTTAACGTAAATTTCAATATATCAAAGGAGAATTTTTATGACTGAACTTGAAAAATTGGAAGCTGGCTTACCGTTTTCGGTGAGAGATCCAGAGGTCGACAAAAGAAAATTAACAGCGGTTAGAGGTTGCCAAAAACTCAATAACATTGACATTATGGACAATGACTCAAAGGAAAAGGCTATTCGCGAGTTGTTTGGCAGTGCAGGTGAAAATCCTGTAGTTTTGCCGAATTTCGTTTGTGATTATGGCAAAAATATTCACGTTGGAGATTATTTTTTGGCAAATTATAATGTTACAATTTTAGATATAGCCGAATTTCGAGCAGGAAATAATGTCTGGATTGGACCTAACACACTCATAACAACAATCAATCACCCATTAAATCCACAAGGTAGGCGAGAACATTTAGGAATAGCTAAACCTATCAATATAGGAAACGACGTTTGGATTGGCGGCAACGTAACGATTTTACCAGGCGTTACGATTGGAAATAATGTTGTAATTGCGGCCGGCGCAGTAGTGACAAAAGATGTGCCGGATAATTCTCTGGTTGGCGGTGTTCCTGCAAAAATTATCAGAGAACTTGAAAACGATATTCCGGATAATGCCTAATTTTTAGTTGTAATAATGCCGCCGTCAATAAGTTTGGCAACTTTTATAAATTTTATGTGTTGAAATTTTTTTGCTATTATTTCAGCACATTTTTTTACTTCTGTCAAACTCTTTGATTCGTCAAAAAAAACGCCTATAACTGTGCCGGTATGTGCAACATTCACACTGATAGCGCCAAGTAATTTTGAAAAATTTATAATCTCCTCAAGTTGGGGTTTAAATAAGATTTTTTGATTTGCTAATGCCGAAGCTGTAGTCATTTCAATATTTAGATTTGCAGGTAATTCCGAAATATAAAAGTTAGTTTGCCGTTTGAAATTTAAAGTATCAATTTTTCCGCCAAAATCAAAGATTGCAATTTTATAATTTGTCGGCGAATTAAATCTGCACAAAATTTTTCCGTTTACCGGATTCATTGCAACAATTCCATTAAAAAAGATACCGTCAGTCGGTTCAATCGAAACTGCCAATTTTAAAATTTCCTCTGCGGTTAATTCAACACCGAAAGCGAGCGTAACAGCCTTTGCGACAGCGGCAATATCTGCACTTGAAGACGCCATGCCTTTGCCATGTGGTAAATCGGATTTTAATTCAATCCCAAAATTAAAATTATCACGTCCGAGATATTTTAAAGTCATTTTCAACATTTTTTGAGACTTAACGCCTAAATTTATTCGACCGTTAAACTCATCAGAAATTGTAACCGTTGTAAATAAATCAATAGGACATGTTATTAAAAAAGGCTCTGCGTTAAACTCGCCTTGAATGAGTTCACCACATGAGCCAGGTATTTTAACTGTTATTTTCATTGCCAATTTACTCAAAAACTTTTTATAATTACTGCAGTAAGCTGAGAACTGCCGAAGAACTTTGATTTGCCTGTGCCAGCATAGATTGTGCAGCTTGCAGCAAAACATTATCTTTAGTATAATTTGTCATTTCTTTAGCCATATCTGCATCACGTATAGTTGATTCAGCATTTTGCACATTTTCACTGGAAACTGTTAAATTGCTGCTTGTAAACTCAAGTCTTGCTTCGACGGCGCCAATATCCGTTGCCTGGTCAAGTGCTTTCGTGATCGCATTATCAATTACATTTATAGCCGCGTTTGCAAATTCTTTAGTTGTTACTTTTAATTTAGTTCCTGTTGAGCCTTTCAATCCTAACGCTTCACTTCGCATATCAGTCAATCCGACTTTAATTGCGATATTTGACGAAGCGCCGACGTGAAAATGGAAACTGTTGTCATCAGAAATATTTACTTCACGAATTGACAGATTAAATGCGTCAAGTGCAGCATTAGCGGCTTTTTTAACGTTTCCGTTGCTGTCAGTAATGCTGATATTGACGCCGGCGATTTGTCCACCGCCTGTGCCATAACCAATCGTACTTGCTGTGATTGTAAATCCGGTTGTACCGTCGGCGGTCGTTACAGCATCACCTGCTGCATTTTTGCCTATCGTTGCGCCATTTTGCACGAGTATAGGACCACTCATAATGCCTGTCTGTATAGCTCTGCCGTCTCTAAGACGTTCAATTCGATGACTTTGCAAAAGTGTTCCTGTGATATTATGTTCGTTTGGAATTGCTCCGGGAGTTTGACCCGCCAATCTTCCAGGTGCATTTCTATTAGGACCGTCTCTATTAACTCTTGTCTTAAAATTCGCAGTACCAAATACGTTTCCAATTCCAGCATCTCTTGAAACTGCATTGAGTGCTACAAATATATCATTCAATATGGCAACGGTACCTGTATTACTGTCGCCAACTTTAAAAGATGTGCTGTAAGTTTTGCCGTTGACGACGAATGAAGCCGTAACGCGGTCAGTAGTTTGAATTTCAAGATTGTCGCCGTTTCTTGCTCTCAAAAGTGTAAGTGCGCTGGTTGCTGTCGTCTCTGTAAAGAGTTGCATATTTGTAAAAGCCGTCTTTGTGCCGTTTTCTGACTTAAAATTCCTTGAACCGTCAACAAGATATTTACCGTTGAAAGTCACAAGAGCATTTTCGTCAACTTGGTCAATAAATTGGTCTATCTCTTTTTGAATTGTTTGACGTTCGCTGTCGGTGTTAGAATCATTAGCGGCGTCAATCGCCTTCTCTTTGAGAGATTTTAAAACGTCGAGTGTCCTTTCCACTGCACCTTCAGCAACTCTCATCATTGACAAATCCGTTTGAGTATTTTGAACACTCTGATCCAAGCTGCGAATTTGTACTCTCATTTTTTCGCTGATTGAATAACCTGCGGCATCATTTTGAGCAGTATTAATTTTCATTCCGGTTGAAACTTTTGCAAGGCTTTTTGACAGTGAAGTACTATTTTTATTAAGCGTATTGAGAGTTGTAACGGAATTCATGTTATTTTTAATTACCATTGCCATATGAAGTTCCTCCTTGATACAAAAAAATTTTTAAAATTCGTTTCTGAAATGACAACTGCTCATCTTATTATAACTTGTTTATATTATAATTGCTGTTTTCTATAATTGCAAGCAAAAAATCATGTTGTTTATTTAAAGTTGAGCGGTGTCCGACACTGACTATTGTCAAATTCGGTAATTTTTTACGTAATAATTCATACATTTCTTGCTCACGTGGCTCATCAAGTGCGCTTGTTGCTTCATCAAGGAATAAAAAATCGGGCTTGGTCAAAAGAACTCTTGCAAATGCCAATCTTTGCTGCTCACCTAATGACAAAATTCGGCTCCAATCGTCTTCAAGGTCGAGCTTTGAAGTTAATTCCGGCAAATCAACTGTTTTTAACACTTCCGTCAATTTGTCGTCAGATTGAAATTCCGTTGAAGGATATAACAACGCTTGTTTTAAAGTTCCGAGCGGCAAATATGGACGTTGAGGCAAAAATAAAACTTTTGAGTCGTTCGGCAATTCAATTTCACCGGAAGCATAAAACCAAATTCCTGCCAATGTCCTCAATAAGGTTGATTTTCCACAGCCACTTGCTCCAGTCACCAATAATCTTTTCGATTGAGACAGTTCTAAATTCAAATTTTTAATCAAAATTTTATCGTCAGGCAGTTTAATCGTTAAATTTTCAAGTTTCAAAACTTTTTCTGCTGAAGATTTGCGCTGAACGCCATCTTTAATTTCGACAGCTTCTTCGATATGTTCGGTAAATCCTGCAAGACGATTGACGACAGCAGCTAAACTTGCGATTGTGTCGTAAGAGTCAACAAAATAACTCAAGGCGTCCTGCACTCTCCCAAACGCTGAAATTGTTTGCATTAAGCCGCCAAGCTGCATTGCACCGCTAAAATATCTCGGCGCAGCCATTATAAGAGGCACGATAATTGCTAATTGTGAATAACCGTTGACATAAAAATTTAAATGTTTAGTTTTTGTCATCAATGCCCAAAAATTTTTGATAACACGATTAAATTTATCTTTAAAGCCTTCAAGCTCTGCTGATTCACCGCGATAAAAAGCAATGGATTCGGAGTTTTCTCTGACTCTCATCATATTAAAACGAAAATCCGCTTCGTACTTTTGCTGGTCAAAATTCAATCCGATTAATTTTCTACCGACTTTGTGCGCTAAATAAGTTCCGACACCGGAATAAATTAGCGAAAACCAAAACATATAGCCGTAAATTATAAATTCAGTGCCGCTTAAATTGAGTGTATATTCGCCGGAAAGTTCCCAAAGTACCACACCAAATGCAGCCAGCGTGGTTATTTGTTTTAAAAATCCAATTAAAAGCTGCAATGTCAATCCGACAAATTGATTTATATCTTCAGAAATACGCTGATCTGGATTGTCTGTTGCGCCGCCGGTTAATTGCAATCTATAATAAATCTGCTTTTCCATCCATGACTTTAAATATTGATTCGTCATCCAGATTCGCCACTTAAGTTGTAACATTTGCCTCAGATAAATTGCATAGACAGCGATTAATATATAAGTAAATGCAAGTGCCGTAAATTTTCCAACAAGCGGCCAAAATAAATCTGACTCGTAATTTTGCAGTGAATTGTAAAATTCGTTGTACCAGTTATTAATTTGTACAAGAAGATAAACCATTGCAAAATTCAACGCAATGACGACGCTTAACAATCCTCGTGCTTTCCATTTTTCTTCGCTTGACCAATAACCTTTGAATAAGTTCCAAAAACCTCTAAATAAATTTTGTTTCAAACTTTTCACCTCCGGCAAAATAGTTAAATTAATTCTTTACGGCGGTTACAATGTAAATGGGATTAAGTGCTTTTGCTATATCGTAACTTCCTATTTGTTGAAGATGATTAATTTGCACTTGAATGGCTTCATATGTGTAATTTTTATGATTTTTAAAATAATTAATTGCCTCAAAAATCGTTTGTATTGTTATACAATTTATGACGATTCTGCCGCCATTTTTTAATCTTTTATTAACCGTTTCCAAAATGCTTTCCAAAGAACCGCCACTTCCGCCAATCAGAACGACATCAACTTTATTTATCACTTCTAAACCATTTGGCGCTGTTGCATTGATTATTATTATGTTGTCAACGCCAAATTTTTCGGCATTCGCTTCAATCAATTCAACTGCTTTTTCATCTTTTTCGATAGCAAATACTTGACGCGCAATTTTTGCTGCTTCAATCGACAATGAGCCGGTTCCTGCGCCTATATCAATCACCACATCACCAGATTTAATTTGAGCTTTTGCAAGTGTCAAAATCCTAATTTCCTGCTTAGTCATAGGCACTTCACCGCGAATAAATTCTTTGTCAGAAATTCCAATCATTTTGTTCACCTCAAAGATAATAATTATTTATTACAATACAAAAATGTCGGCGATAAAAATCTTAAAATTGTAACAGCCGCCTAGTTTTTACCTAGACGACTGGAATTTTTAAGTTAATTCTATCCGATCGCTAACAAAATACAGTTAAAAATTTTGAAGATTATTAATTGCATTTGACAATTTTTTTATATAGAGTTGACGAAATTTTTCAAATGTGCCGAGACCTTCTTTACATAATCTGACACTAAAATTTTTTTCAATAAGTCGCGACTTCCAAGAATTATTGTCGCCCGCAATATCTTCGTTGACATGAACACCGCCGTTAAAAAGTAAAGGTGCCAGCAAAATGCCTTTAACATTTGTTTTATTAAGTCGATTAATCACGTTATCAAAATTCGGCGTGTCAGTTGATTCAATAACTCCAATGTGAACTTTTAAATTTTGAGTGTCAGCCAATTTTTGAAGATTTTCATAAACCGGATTATGTCGGTGAGGTGAGCCGTGACCAATCAAAACAAGTTGCTCATTGCCGATCGTTTTAAAACAATCAACAACGGTTTTAAATGACAATTTGTCAAAATCCGTATCACAATTAAGAGTAAATAACGGATTTAAAACTGTGACATTTTTAGAAGCAAACGGCAAAATTTTATTTTCAAATTCTTCACCAGGTGTTAAATGCGAAGGTAAAATTATAATTTTCTCAAAGCCGTCTGATTTTAATACAGTAATTTGTTCTTTGATCGACAAAATTTCAACGCCTTGTAATTTCAATTTACGTCTTGTGAAATTTGAAGTGTAGGCTTGTCTGACTTCAAATGTCGGAAATGCTATTTTAATTTCGTTCGCCGCTGCGTCAATCGTTCGTGACCTTATATTTGAATCAACAGCGCCAAAACTCGCAAAGATTATGGCTATCATAACTTTAACCTTGTACAATATCAATTATATTGACAATTCGCCGACAAAGTGTCTCTAACTGCTCTTGATTAGGTCCTTCTGCCATGACTCTAATCAAAGGTTCGGTGCCGGAAGCTCTGACTAAAATCCTGCCGCTGTCACCAAGTTCGTCTTCTGCCGCCTTAATTACCTTTTGCACAACTTCATTTTCGTAAGCAGATTTATTTCTGACTTTAACATTGAGCAGCACTTGAGGATAAGTTGTCATAAGTGCATTGAGTTCTGATGCTTTTTTATTTGAGCGCCTCATTGCCGTTAAAACTTGTAAAGCCGTAATTAAACCGTCACCTGTCGTGCTGAAGTCCGTAAAAATTATATGACCGGATTGTTCGCCGCCAAGTTTGTAACCATTTTTAAGCATGTTTTCAAGGACATAGCGATCGCCAACTTTAGTAATTTCAAATTTGCCGCCAAGATTTTGAATTGCTTGTCGAAAACCTATATTTGCCATAACCGTTGTGACAACAGTATTATTCGGCAAGTTATCAGCCTTAATCATATCCGTCGCACAAATTACTAAAATATGGTCGCCGTCAATAATTCGTCCTTCTTCGTCAACACATAAACATCTATCCGCGTCGCCATCATGAGCAATTCCAATATCAGCATGATTTTTGATAACTTCGCGCTGTAAATTTTCAATATGAGTTGAGCCGCAATTATCGTTGATGTTGACACCGTTAGGCATTGTTCCAAAAGTTATAACTTCTGCACCAAGTTTTTGCAAAATTTCCGGCATTGCCTCATAAGCAGCTCCGTTTGCACAGTCAAGTACAATTTTCATTCCGTCAAGTCGCTGATTAGTGGTGTTAAGGACGAATTTAACATAATCTTCAACTAAATTATGGCGGTATTCAACGTGACAAAGTTTATTATCAGTCGGACGCGGAAAATCATCATTTTTTTCAATCTTTTGTACAATCGCCTCAATTTCGTCTTCTACTGCATCAGGCAATTTGTAACCGTCGCCGCCAAAAAATTTAATTCCGTTGTCATAAAAAGGATTATGTGAAGCTGAAATTACAATGCCGGCTTTCGTTTCCAATTTTTTTGCAAGATAAGCCACCGCAGGTGTCGGAATAATTCCTGCAACGATTGCACGACCGCCGGCACTGCAAATACCGGCAATTAAAGCTGATTCCAACATTTCGCCGGAAACACGAGTATCACGACCTATTAATACAGTCGGTGTGTTTTTTGACTCTTTGCCAAAATAAATAGTCGCAGCGCGACCGAGTTTGTAAGCTAATTCCGGCGTAAGTTCAGCATTTGCTCTGCCTCTAACACCGTCAGTTCCAAAAAGTCTGGACATGAATTCTCCTCCAATATTCATTTTGAAAAAATTATATCATCAATCATATTGATAATAAGCAAAAATTTTTAAATATGTCATAACTCATAAATTCAATTCCAGAACTATTTTAAATGTATTATAGAGAAGTGTCAACTTAATTATGACTAAAGCAAAAAAAATCTCCATATTTCAGGAGAATGCATAATCAATTATTTATTTAATCTGAGCTGCAACTTCCGCTGCAAAATCTTCCTTCTTTTTCTC
This sequence comes from uncultured Selenomonadaceae bacterium, assembly GCA_905234365.1. Classification (GTDB taxonomy): domain Bacteria; phylum Bacillota; class Negativicutes; order Selenomonadales; family Selenomonadaceae; genus Quinella. The sequence goes on from CAJOHI010000004.1 coordinate 32,651, forward strand.
AATGCCTTCGCCAAGCTGATAACGAGTAAAGCGAACTGCCTTAACGTCCTTCAAAACGTCCTTAACGGTCTTTTCGCTGTCCTTAACAAAGACTTGCTCAATAAGGCAAACTTCTTTGTAGAACTTATTAATACGACCTTCAACCATTTTGTCAACGATTTTTTCAGGCTTGCCTTCCTCAAGAGCCTGCTTGCGAAGAACTTCTTTTTCGTGCTCTAAATCTTCAGTAGCAACGCCGGTTCTATCGACTGCCAAAGGTGATGAAGCTGCAATTTGCATAGCAATATCTTTGCCAAGTTGCTCATCTCCGCCGGAAAGTTCGACGAGGACACCGATTTTACCACCCATATGAATATAACTTGTAATTTTGCCTTGTGATTCATAGCGAACGAAACGACGGATAGAAATTTTTTCGCCGATTGTTGCAGTTGCGTCAGTTACAAGGTCTTCAACCGTTTTAGCACCGATTTTGCTGGCGTTGAGTTCGTCAAGGTCCTTCGGAGCCGTCTCTGCGATATGTTCAACGATTTTCTTTTCAAGTGCTCTGAAGTTTTCGTTATTTGCCGTGAAGTCGGTTTCGCAGTTAATTTCGACAAGTACACCTACTTTTGAATCCTTAGAAACATAAGCAGCAACAGCGCCTTCAGCAGCAATACGACCGGACTTTTTAGCAGCTTTCATAATGCCTTTTTCGCGAAGCCAATCTACCGCAGCTTTTTCATCGCCGTTGGTTGCTGCCAATGCCTTTTTGCAATCCATCATACCTGCGCCGGTTCTCTCTCTCAAGTCCTTAACCATTGCAGCCGTAATTTGTGCCATATATAAAATCCTCCTAAAATTTCCAGCTAATTAAGCGTCTTCTTGATTTTCTTCGGAAGTATCCAAACCTTGACGACCTTCCATAACCGCATCTGCCATTCTTGCAGTAATGAGTTTTACGGCACGAATCGCATCATCATTGCCAGGTATAACGTAGTCAATTTCATCTGGATCACAGTTAGTATCGACAATAGCAACGATTGGTACGCCAAGTTTGCGAGCTTCAGCGATAGCGATTCTCTCTTTGCGCGGATCAACAACAAAGAGTGCTCCAGGCATTTTGTTCATTTCTTTGATACCGCCGAGATACTTTTCAAGACGTGACATCTCATGACGCAGCTGCATGACCTCTTTTTTGGTAAGTACGTCAAATGTACCGTCTGCCTCCATAGCTTCGAGTTCTTTGAGGCGACCAATGCGCTTTTGAATTGTTTGGAAGTTGGTAAGCATGCCGCCGAGCCAACGTTCATTGACAAAGAATTGACCGGCGCGAACAGCTTCTTCCTTGACGGCTTCTTGAGCCTGTTTTTTTGTGCCGACAAAGAGAATCATTTTACCTTCTTCGGCGACGCTGCGAATAAAATTGTAAGCCTCGTCTACCTTCTTAACGGTTTTCTGCAAGTCGATAATGTAAATACCGTTGCGTTCAGTGAAGATGTACTTAGCCATTTTTGGATTCCAGCGACGAGTTTGATGTCCGAAATGGACGCCTGCTTCCAACAGTTGTTTCATTGAAATTACTGCCATTGATATATCCTCCTGTTTACTTTCGTGCAACGTTTTAAATTTGCCTTAGTCACTCCTTAAGAAGCACAGGACAGGCACGGCTGCACGTGTTTTTAATAACGCGAGAAATTATAACATAATACAAAATTAATTGCAAGTTTTTTTTAATGCTGCATATTTTTAACCACTAAAAATTGCCAATTAAGCGAAGCCAACTTTCTTTATGGTCTACTACATATTCAACGCCTAAAAAGTCATGCAATTTATAACGCACGGCAGCTTCCTTTTTATCGTCATCAAATTTATGTTCATATCTGATAAGCCAATCTTTAAAAAATTCATACTCAAGAGCACCAACAAAATTTTTATCTGTGAAGTCATAACGCAAATAGGCATTAGTTCTTCGCAAAATACTTCGTGAATATCCAAATGACCAATTCCACTTCATTTCTTGTGGCGCAATATCAACTTGAAAAAATGCTTCATCAATGTTTGAAATTTTGCGTCCAATGTGCATTCTAAAAAGTAAATCATCAACGGCATCGCTGTCACGACCGAGATCAATCCAGCCGGTTGCACGCATTCTATATCGTGTTGAATTGCTGCGAATCATTACACTTAAGTGTTCACCGGTCGTTAAAGTGGCATCACTTTTGATCTTGAGCCGACGAAAATCAGTATGCTCGTCAAGAGGTTTAGCAATCATAGATTGAATTTCATCTTTATGACGCTCAACAAATGCAACAGGAACGCCAACTAAAATGTTGACTTTATCTTCCATAAAAGTTCTATGAGTGACAAGAGCGACATTCGGCATAGTGTCTGAACGCATACTAAGACTTATTGTCCTTACAACAGGAAGTCTTGGATAAACCGTCAAGTCAATAATCGCCGTTGAATTTTCAGATTTATCGTCAATTTTAATATCAAAATCAGCTCGAAATTCCGGCAAAGATTCAGCCATAAATTTATTTAATCGGCGTTTTAAAATTCCATTCGTCCAATCGGTAGCGGCTATAGGGAGTCCTTTTAATCCATCAGAAAAAACCTCATCAACTGAGGCTAAATCATTTAAAACCAAATTGATAAGCTGTGGCGGCATGCCTTCAATTTTTTTATTGACATTGATTTTTTGAATTGTGCTTGTCCAAGGTAATAGGTCAACTTTAATAATCGCCGTTGATTCGACGATATTTATTTTTACACAATTAACAGTATATCCGACTAAAATTTTGTCAAATACCAAATGTATTGTCGTTTCCTGTTGAGTTTGCCACTCTTTTGTAAACGGCAAATTATGTCCTGCAATTAATTGTCTGCCAATAGCCATTACGGATTCTTCCATACGTTCTTTGACCATCGGCGGCAATGAACTTTCCGAACTGACATGAGCTTCAACATTTTCAATTCTTGACGCTTCTGCCGGTATCGAAAATAATAAGATCAGCAACATCAATAAATATATGTATATTTTTTTTGTCATTAAATTAATTCGCATTAAGAATTAGAAAGCTCCGCCAACGCTGAAATGCAAACGACCACCTTGAGAACCTTTTCCGTAGTCAAGGCGCAATGGTCCAAGCGGCGTCGTCAATGAAACGCCAATACCTACGCTGCCGTGAAATTCGTCCGGCTTGAAACCGGTATCCCAAGCACTTCCCCAATCAGTAAAGAGTGCGCCTTGTACCTTCGAGAAAAGCGGAAACCTATATTCAAGAGTACCAAGCAACATTCTATCACCGCGAAATTGATCTTCACGATAACCGCGCAAAGTATCTTGACCGCCAATTCTGTATTGGTTAAATTCCGTCATGTCTCCGAAACCAATGCCGCCTTTGGTTCTAATTGCCCAAACTTGTGCGTGACCGGCTTTAAAAAATTGTTGATGTTCAATGCTGAATTTTTGAAAATCAAAATCGCCACCAATCCAACCGCCAAATTCGCCGCTCAAATTAACTCTGCCGCCGGTTGTCGGATTGTAAATATTATCACGAGTATCTGTAATGTGTTCAAAAGTTACGCTGCGAGTTGTGCCGAAATTATCTTTGCGCCATTTAGAACCTGAAGCGCCGCTGCGGTTACCGGCATTACCGCTGGAAACGTGTTTAACATACTCATCTTTGCGTTGACGTAGAGTTATATAATTCGTTGAGTATTCACTTATCGGACGACTGAGAGTAATTTCGCCGCCAGTATATTTTCTCATATATTCTTCTTTGAGATGACCTCTTGTATCATAATCATCAAATTCATAAGTACGATTGTAAAATCTAAAAGTTCCAGCAGTTTCTTTTCTGTCAAGCCAAGGACGGCGATAACTGAAAGTGATACCATGTGCATCTTCATCGTCGCCGCTCATTTCGTACATAACACTGACAGCATCACCGGTACCGCGAAAGTTGGTATCAGAAATGCTGATCATTCCAATAATACCGTCTTCGCTGCTATAACCTGCGCCAACGCCAAATGTACCAGTGCGCTTTTCTTTAACGTCAATTTCCATAATAATTGCATTAGGTTCAATGCCCGGATTCATCTTAACGTTGACATCTTCAAAAAATCCAAGATTGTTGACGCGCTGCATTGAACGCCTTGCGAGATTTGCGTTAAAAACTTCGCCAGGTTTTTGCCTCATTTCGCGAAGGATGACCTTTTCTTTTGTTTTCTTGTTGCCTTTTACTTTGTAACCTTCGAGAATGCCTTCATTGATTTTTAACGTTAAAATTCCGTCATTGTCAATATTCATGTCAGTGACTTTCATCAAGACGTAACCGGTGCCCCTATATCTTTCTTGAATTGCGGTTATATTGTCATGAAGTCGAACGCTGTTTAAAACGTCGCCGCGCTGAATTGTCATCAATCGCTCTAAATCTGAAGTTTTTTCAATCGTGTTGCCAACAAAAATAATATCCTTTAATATAGGATTTTCCAGCAAATGATAAGTTACAATGACGCCTTCCGGTACTTCTTCAATTTTAGGATAAACGTCATAAAAGTAACCGGTATTTAAGAATATATCCATGTCGCGAGTTGCTGAATCAACAGTAAATTCATCTCCAACATGTTGATTTGCCGCGATTTTAACAGTTGGCAAAGTCATGGAACTGGCGCCTTCGTACTTGATATCAACTACGGTTTTGCCTTCAAATGGTCTCAAATAATTTTCAATAGCTATATTATTTGTAGTTTCTTCGTCCGTTGTTGCAAGTGGCGGTTCAAGTGGATTTGCAGTTGGCGTTGTATCGGCTGGTGTTGTGTTTTCCGTCGATTCTGTTGAAGGTTCCGAATCACTTTCTGTTGAGGGTGTCGTTTCTGTTTCTTTGGAGCCTGATTCGTTTGTTGATGTCGATAATTCCTCAATTTCATTTTCACTTGACGATAAGGATTCAACATCATTTTCTGCCAGCGTTTCTTCTGAAGTTTTATAGGTTGTTTCTTCGTCAGGTTTAGTTATCATTTCTTCAGTTGAATTTGAATTTGATTCAAAAGTTTCTGTTTCTTCCGATTTTAAATTATCTGTACTTTGACTTTCGGTTGTTGGTACTTCAAATGGTGAAGCTACAAATACTTCATCACCTTCCTCTGCAAAAGCATTTTGCGGCAAAAAAATTCCACTTAACATCATCGTGAAACCTAAGAGAGCATTGCTTTTTTTTCTCTTAAGCCTACTTAAAATTTTCAAAAAAATTCTCCTCCTATTACTCAGCACGCAGTATTTGTCCTGCTGACTGCATGAGTTTTTGCATATCTTCTGTAGGTGTCTTTTGTAATTCAACATTATAATTTTGTGGTTCTTCTGATTTCATTTCGTAATTAATATTCGCAGATTCACTCGGCTCATCTGTCTGGATTTCGTTTATAGTTGCTTCTTCATCTTTAATTAACTCCTCATTTTGAATTTCATATTCCGAATCACTCATTGATAAGATTTCTTCTTCAACTTCCGGCGCTGAATCCGGTATTAATATATCGTTGAGTGGTTCATTATCAATTTTTGCTACTTCTGCTAATTTTGAGTTTTGCATATCTAATTCTATATTTTGCACTTCCGGTTTTGAGTTTAGGATTTCTAAATTTTCATTATTAATTAAAGCAGGTGCAGGTGTTGAAAGGTTTTTTGAGTCATCATTTATCCAAAATACGCCAAATGCTATTGCGGCCGCAGCAATAAAAGATAAAAATTTAATCAGCTTCGTTTGATTTTGATGTTTCTCAGCGTTTTTAAGTTCTGCTTTCGCCAACATCAATTTTAAATCGCCTTGTAAATCTTCTTTAAGTTCTATGGATTTATCAGCTTGTTGCAGCCAGTCTCTTGCTGCTTTAATGTGCCGTCTGATATTGCGTCTCTTATCTTCCATGACTCCTCACCTTCCTATCATTTTCATTTATAATTCATTTTAAACAATTCTCATTAAAATAGCAAGAGTATAATAGCAAATTTTATATAAAATTTAAAGAATTTTTTTGAGATTAATTAAAAGTTAGTTTTAAAAAATAAAAATTTATGATAAACTTGTCAAGTAAAAAATTTTTTTGAATTGTGGAGGTAATTATTTTGTTGAAAGGCAGAGATTTATTATCAATTCATGAACTTAGTGTTGATGAAGTTGATGAAATTTTAAATTTTGCAGCGGAGTTAAAAACAATGCAAAAAATTGGCGTTGAGCATAAAATTCTCAGCGGTAAAACACTCGGAATGATTTTTGAGAAATCTTCAACGCGCACAAGAGTTTCCTTTGAGGTTGGAATGTATCAATTAGGCGGTAATGCACTTTTCTTATCAAATAGAGATTTGCAGCTTGGTCGTGGCGAACCGATTAAAGACACTGCAAGAGTCCTTTCACGCTATCTTGACGGAATTATGATTCGTACTTTCGGTCATGATAGGGTTGAGGAGTTAGCTAAATATGCTGACATTCCGGTTATCAACGGTTTGACCGATTTATTACATCCTTGCCAAGTGTTGACTGATTTGCTGACAATTCGCGAGCACAAAGGCAAGAATCTTAAAAATTTAAAAATGGCTTATGTCGGCGACGGCAACAATATGACCAATTCATATCTTTACGGCACAGCAAAAGTTGGAATGACTTTGACAGTTGCAACTCCGGCAAATTATAAACCCAACGAAGAAGTTTTTAAAAATGCTCTTGAAGATGCAAAAGAGACTGGAGCAAATCTTTCATGGATTGAAAATCCGAACGAAGCTGTAAAAAATGCCGATATTGTCGTAACGGACACTTGGGCGTCAATGGGTCAAGAAGCTGAACACGATGAACGCAAGAAAATTTTTGCACCTTATCAAGTCAATAGTGAACTTTTAAAAAATGCTGACAAAAATGTAATTGTAATGCACTGTCTACCGGCTTATCGCGGCGAAGAAATTACTGATGAGGTCTTTGAGGCAAACGCTCATGTTATTTTTGATGAGGCAGAAAATCGCCTGCACACACAAAAAGCAATTATGGCATTGACCATGAGTGATTAATAATATAACTTTTTAACTTAAACGAATCAAAAATTCGCGAAGAAGTTTAAGTGCTGTTGCTGTTGAAATTCCTGATGGATCATATGGCGGTGAAAGTTCCATTAAGTCAAAACTGACAACATTGCAGCCGTCAAATACTTTAAAAGCGGCTTTCATAAGCTCAACGAAACTAACGCCGCCTGCTTCCGGTGTACCAGTTCCTGGAAAAACAGAAGGGTCAAGTACGTCTAAATCCACAGTCAGATAGACGTGACGACCTTTTAATTTTTCAATAGTTTCGTCAAGACCTTCAAAATCAAATAAATTCAAATATGTATGCTTTTTAGCAAATTCAAACTCCAACTTATCGCCGCTTCTGATTCCAAATTGAAAGATTGAATTATCACCAAGAATATCAAATATTCTATGCATTACAGTTGCATGTGAAAGTTTGACGCCTAAATATTCTTCACGCAAATCAGCATGCGCGTCAAAATGAATTATCGCCAAATCATCAAAATTTTTATGAGCTGCTTTAACTGTCGCAAGAGTCAAAAGGTGTTCGCCGCCAATCATGATTGGAAATTTATTGTCAGAAAAAATTTTATTTGCAAATGTCTCAATATCTGCAAGTGTTTGATTGACATCACCAAATGAAAGCGTCAAATCACCGGCATCATGAAATTTAACTTCACTCAAGTCAACACCTTGTCCAGGCGAATAATATTCAAGCCCATAGGATTCAGCACGCATTGTTCTTGAAGCAAAACGAGTGCCTGGACGATATGAAGTTGTGCTGTCAAATGGTGCACCAAAAATTATAATTTTAGCTTCCTCATAAGAACATTCAGTTTCAAACAAAGTATTTGAAGCAATCATTTAAAAAACCTCACTTTTCATTGCAAAATCTTTTGTCTGCTTGGCAATATCATCGGCACGAACTAAACCTTCGCCGACTAAAATTCCATCGCAGCCGGCAGATTTTAGTTTATTCACATCTTCAACGGTAAAAACACCGCTTTCACTGATTAGCGTTCGATTCATGTCAGCATAAGGCAGCAGCTCAATAGTATTGTCAATCGTTGTCGTGAAAGTTTTTAAATTACGATTGTTAATTCCAATAAATTCTGCTGAAGTTTCAAGTGCTGATATCATGTCATCTTTATCATGAACCTCAACGAGTGCATCCATACCGAGACGCCAAGCAGTATATAAAAAATGTTTCAATTTCTCAGGCGTCAATATTCGCACAATCAACAATATAGCATCAGCGCCTAAAAAACGCGATTCATAAATTTGATATTCGTCAATGATAAAATCTTTACGCAAAAGAGGAATTTTAATTTCGCTGCGAACTTTTTTAAAATCTTCATTGCTGCCTAAAAAGTGCGGATCTGTATGTACTGAAAGCATTTTAGCGCCATTATTTTCGTAAATGTGTGCAAGTTCTAAAACTGAATGTGTAGCGTTAAGTCTGCCTTTAGCCGGCGATTGTAATTTACACTCGGCAATTAACGACCAGTAATTTTTTTTAACGGTTTGTGACATTTTGAAACGTCCGCAAGTAACTTTTGATCTTAACTCGTCGAGAGATAAATTTTTTTTAGCTTCCTCAACGATTTTTTTCTTATTCTCAACAATTTCAGCAAGTATATTTTTCACTTATTGTCGCCTCATTACTAATTAAAATTGATTTTGATAATAAAACCCTCACCAAAGCATTAACTTCAATGAGGGTTATTTATTTATAACTTTTCAGTTAATTTTAATCGTTATCAGATTAGGAAATGGTTGAAAGATATGCTTTAATTTCGTTGCCATCTTCCATTTCCATAACTTTATCAAGAATTTCTTTTGCTTTAGCTGAAGAAATGTTACGAATACGTTCTTTGACTTTTGGAATTGAAGGTGCAGACATTGAAAGTTCTTTAATACCCATAGCCATGAGGAGAATTGCAGCATTAGGATCAGAAGCCATTTCGCCGCACATTCCAGCCCATTTGCCTTCTTTGTTTGCAGATTCAATAGTTCTCTTGATGAGACGAAGAACTGCTGGATTGAAGTGATTGTAAAGGTAAGCGATTTGGGCATTGCCGCGATCAACCGCAAGAGTGTATTGAACGAGGTCATTAGTACCAATGCTGAAGAAGTCAACGTATTTTGCAAGGATAGGCGTCATAACTGCTGCAGCTGGAGTCTCAACCATAATGCCGAGTTGTACATTATCAGCATAATCTTTGCCCTCGTGAACGAGTTCAGCTTTAGCTTCTTCAACCATCTTTTGAGCAGCTTTAAATTCTTCAACGTTAATAACCATTGGGAACATGATACCGGCTTTTCCGAATTTGCCAGCGCGAAGAATAGCTTTTAATTGAGGCATAAAGAGATCGCGACGTTGCAAGCTGATACGGATTGCACGATAGCCAAGAAATGGATTTTCTTCAGTACCGACTTGGATATAAGGCAGAGGCTTATCACCGCCGATATCCATTGTACGAATAACGCAGAGATGACCATTACATTTTTCGACGGCAGCTTTATACTCTTTAAATTGATCTTCTTCTTTTGGAATATCAGTTTTGCCCATGAAGACAAATTCAGAACGGAAAAGTCCAACGCCTTCAGCACCATAATTATTGGCGGCATCAACATCAGCAGGTGAACCGATATTTGCAACGAGTTCAACTTTTACGCCGTCAGTTGTGATTGCTGGCAATTCTTTAAGAGCAGCATAATGAGCCTTGAGTTCTTCTTGCTTTTTGATTTTTACATCGTAGCTAGCACGCTCCTCAGCAGTAGGACGAATAAGAATATCACCGGTGTCACCGTCGATAATGACAGGATCGCCGTCAGCTATCTTTTCGATTGCATCACCAACGCCAACGATTGAAGGAATAGCGCGAGTTTTTGCAATGATGATTGCGTGAGAAGTCGTTGAGCCTTGACCAAGAATAACGCCTGCAATTTTATCAGAAGGCAGACCAGCAATAACAGAAGGTTCAATTTCTTGACCTGCAACAATAACTTTGCCTTCGCCAATTTCTGGTTCTTTGATACCGAGAATGAATTTTGCAATACGTTTTCCGACATCACGCATATCAACTGCACGACCGCGAAAATATTCATCTTCCATTTGCTCAAAGAGTTGTGCTTGTGACTCATAAGCGTCGAGAACTGCACGTGGTGCAGAGCCGGATTTATCAACTTGCTCGTCAATCGCAGCACTCATTGCTGGATCTTCAACCATCATGCGATGAGCCTCAAGAATTGCTGCCTGCTCTTTCATGTCTTTCTTGTTGAGGTCTTCAATCGTCTTAACGAGGTTTGCAGCTACCTTTACGAGTGCATCAGCAGCAACTTTCTTTTCGTCAGCCTTCTTCTTTGGCTTGTAGTCTTTGAGATAACCATCAAGGTTTTGTCCTGCGAGCATGATTTTGCCGACAGCTACGCCGGAAATTACGCCCTTACCCTTCATTTTTTCTGCCATTTATCTTTCCTCCAACTATGTTATACACAAAAGGAGTCGACGTCTCCTTTAAAAAGTACGCCTCCTCCTCAAACTAATGCGAATTAAGAATACAGAATTAACCTTTTGTTATTTTAACTCCAAACTCTGAATTTCAAATTACCAATTTAATTTTATTCTTCGCCAAATTTGTCGTCAACCATTTGCTTCAATGCCGCAACAGCATCTGCTTCATCAGGACCATCGGCAGAAATAGTGATTTCTGTACCTTTAACAAGACCCATGCTCATAATCATGAGAATACTTTTTGCATCAACAGTCTTACCTTTTGCTTTGATTTGAATCTTGGATTTAAAGGAAGATGCTTTTTGAACGAACTGAGATGCCGGACGTGCATGAATACCAGTTTTGTTTTCAATGGTGGTTGTTGCTTCTGTCATTACTTACCCTCTCCTATTCTTTACAAAAAAAGTTTTTTACACTCCAGAATGCCTCGCAGCAATCTTTTCTGATTTTCTGTATTCTATATACTCTAAAATATTCCTTCTTTATTTGAAAAAAATTTTAAAATTTTTTGAATAATTTTTTTATTGAACGTGAATAGCCGATTATTTATGTTATAAAATAATCATGATAATTAAAGATTTTAAAAGATTTAATTTGTTACTCTGTTATGCGTATTATTAAGGTATTTTTGACTTTTTGACATAAATTTTTTTCTTTTTCAGTACAATTTCAAATATTTTTCAGTACAATTTCATAAAAGTATGAGATAATACACACTGTTAGTGTTAAATAAAATTGTTGCGCGGCACTAACATAAAAAATAATCACTTTATGGTATTAACGAGAGGAGGAAGGCGGAGCCTAAATCGGCAATCTTGTTGAACTTCGCCGCTTTACGTAATGAGTCTTAAAAAATTATCAAATTTAAAAACAAGTTTAAAGAAAATTGATTTTATGAAAAATTTTAATAATAAGCAAAAGAAATATGCACTTTTCACTGCACTCGCAACATTTGCCGCTTTGAATACAGGTTTCACGGCACAGCCAACGAGTGAATTGCCAGTTGAGCAACCGGCAAAAGTTGTTGCAGAATCAACAGAAATTATACCGTCCGCTGAAATGAAGATGTTGATTGCTGAGGAAAGTAAAACTCTTCCTTCAGGTCTCACGGTTTCTGAATCCGGTTCGATAGCACTTGCGGAAAGTGATGAACAGAAAAAATTATTATCTGAAGTTGTAAATAATACATTAGCAAAAGTTGAAAATGTTGAAGATATGCAAGGTCTTGCAGAAGGTGAAGCAACTGAAGAACCTGAATTTGTTGAAGAAATTGAAGAAGTAAGCAATGTTTCAAGTATTGATGATAGTGATTACGGCTATGCTTCTATGATGGCTATGGAAGCTACAGCTTATCTTCCGACTGATGGCAATGGTGCAGGTATAACGGCTATGGGTATTCCTGCGACTTATGGAATTGCTGCGGTTGATCCGAGTGTAATACCTTTGGGAACTCGTCTTTACGTTCCTGGTTATGGTGAGGCACTTGCAGCTGATACTGGTGGAGCAATTTACGGTTACAAAATTGATCTTTGCATGGAAAGTTACGAAGAAGCTATGAGTTTTGGTCGCAGAACAGTTACCGTTTATGTGCTAAACAATTAATATATTTGACATTTAATCGGACATTAATTATAGAATTAAAAAAAGCAGAGTTGATTTGTTCTTCTCTGCTTTTGTATTATAAAGATATTTTAAAAAATTTGCCCTAATATGAAACCTAGTATACCAGAGACAATGAGTATTCTAATTGCACCAACTTTTTTTTGTGCAGCAATTAAAGCAAGTATCAAAATGATTAAGCCTTTTAAATCAAATTTTAACCAATCTGTAGGAAATTCTTCGACATTCCAAACCGCCAAGAGCACAAATGAAATACAAGCGGCGGCAATTAAGGCCATTACTGCCGGTCTCAATCCGTTTAAAATTCCGTGAATTGAACCTAAATCGCCATATTTGAACATAATTTTTGCTAGAATTATACATAAAAATAATGACGGCGTAACAAATCCCATTGTAGCACTGATTGCGCCGCCAATTCCTGCAACTTTCATTCCGGCAAATGTCGCGGCATTAATTCCAATCGGTCCCGGCGTCATTTGTGAAATTGTAAAGATGTCAATAAATTCCGGCAGTGTCAGCCAATGATAGCTGTCTACTACTGAAGCCTGAATCAGCGGCATTGAAGCATAACCACCGCCAACACATACCAGGCTTATTTTGGCAAACTCAAAAAATAACAGTAAATATATCATTTCTTACCAACCAATCTTTTATAAAAATATTCCAATTCGGCAATGAAAAATTTATTATCAAGCAGTTTAGATTTAATAAGACGTTCCTGCAGCGTCTTTTTTAATTTGTTAAAGCTCTCAATATCGTTTGCAATAGAAATTGCAAGTTTTACATAATCTTTAGTGTTGTTGCAAATTAACTCAGTCAATCCTGCCAATCTCAAGATATCAGCGCCGAATCTTGAATTATGCCGCTTGCCATAAAGACTAATAACCGGAACGCCACGACAAAGTGCAGTTGCCGTCATTGCTGCGCCGTTGTAAGGAAATGTGTCAAGAATTAAATCAACTTCTGAATAATCTTTCAAATAATCATCACGCCCAAGACGAATTTCAATTCTATTAATCGGTAAATTAAGCGATTTTATACGGCGTTCCATTTCGATTTTACGAGCCGGAATTGTTGTTGTGTCCTGCATTATAAATCTTGAATTTTCAACCTGGCGAAGAATTTTTTTAACACATTTCAAATATTCGTCAGTAATTTTCATAAAATTGTTAAAGCAGCCAAAAGTTAATGCCGAACCTTGAATGCTTAATTTAAAGTTGTTTTTTATATTAAAATTTGGCTTAAATGCAAAAGCGGAACTAAGTCGCAAAAGTTTCTCGCTGAAATATTTTTCATGACCTATTGGAGCAAGATAATTATCAGTCAAAATATAATCAATCGCTTTTAGTCCGGTTGTATCAAACCAGCCAATTCCGCAAATTTGAACTGTTGCAGGTTTATAACTTAAAATTTGCAGCGTTGCACCTCCGTCACTGTGTCCGCTTAAATCAAAGATAATATCAACACCTTCGTCAGCAATGATTTTTGCAGATTCATCAAAAGGCAGTTCTTCAAGTATGATATATTTATTGACATTTGATTTTACCAACTCGGTGAATTTATCATTTTGATTGGAAAGGCTGAAACATTTAACAATAAAATCATTTCGATTATATTGAGTCAACAATGCCTCATAAAATCTCGCAGTTGAAGATTCAAGAAAATTTGAAGCAATATAACCTATTGTCAACGATGAATTACAATTCAAAAATGGAGAATTATATTTTTCATACAAATTGTTATAAATAAAATGCTCATTTGATAGGGTATCATTGTCAATATCGTTCAAATAATGCAGCGCAAATAAATAATTTGAATAGTGCATTCGTTGAGCACGTAAATATTTGTCACATTTTGCGGCATTAAAATAAGCCTGTGCAGCACCTTCGGCATCACCAATATCATGAAAAGCAGCACCAATCAATTCGTGTATTCGCCATTCATCTTGATTACCTTCAAATTGCGGCAAAATATTTTTGAGTCTCTCAAGAGCTTCATAAGTTTTGCCAATTTCTAAAAGTTTTAAAGATTCTTCCACATGTTCACCTAATTTTTAAATTGCCACTTTTGAATAAATAAGCAGCACCTTGATAATAAGTTACAGCTTCCTTAATTAAATTATCGTCAACATTTGATAAAGTATAATCCGCATTGTTCCAATCGTCAATATGGTAAGTCGTTGCGGATTTATTCGGCGATAAAATAATTAAATTATCATTCTTAACGTAACCTAAAAGTTGATAAGTGCTTATAAATGCTCTGTCTTCGTTTTCCGCAGTGCTGAAAATATCATGACCAAGAAATTTTTCATTATAAGGCAAATTAAGCATGTTCAAAAGCGTCGGTGCAATATCCGTTTGACTTATTAATCTGTCACATTTGCCAACATTAATTAACTTTGGAGCATAAATTAAACAAGGTATATGATAACGGTTAATCGGCAAATCGGTTTTTCCGGCAGCAAGCGCTTGATGATCTGCAACAATTACAAAAATTGTATTGTCGAACCAGGATTTACTTGCGGCTCTTTCCAAAAAGTCATTGATTGCCCAATCCGTATATTTAACCGCAGCATTTCTTGTGCCTGGCTCTAAATCAATTCTGTCTTCCGGAAATGTAAATGGTCTGTGATTTGAAGTAGTCATAACCATTTCAAATGCAGACTCATTATTTTTAAAATGCTCGTCCATTGATTTTAAAACCTGCGTAAATAAAACTTCGTCAGCGACTCCCCAAATCGTCTCGTCAATAATTTCTTCGTCAGGTATATAAGTTCGATCTTTAACGGTGTAGCCATTGCCCTCAAAAAAAGTATTCATATTGTCAAAATAGCCGTAGCCACCGTAAATAAAATCACAGGCATAACCATTTTCTTTGAAAGCGTTGCCTAAACTTGAAAGATTGTCATTATTTTGACGGCGAACTATTGATTGACCAGGTGTCGGCGGCAGTGACAGCGTAATTGCTTCAAGACCTCTGACGGTGCGCGTACCTGTTGCATACATTCGAGTAAATATATAAGATTTATCAACTAATTTGTCAAGATTAGGTGTTAAACCGCTGCCGCCAAAAATGGATAAATAATCGGCATTGAGGCTTTCGACAGTGATGATTATTACATTTGGTTTTTTAGCATTTTCGATATTAAATGAAACGTCGTTTTTGCTGATTTTTTTATTTATATTGTTTAAAATTTCATCTTCCGGCAGAGTCATATAAAAAGTGTTATAATCCAATTCGTTATTTTTGAAGGCTCTGACAAATTCATAAACGCCGTTGCTGGAAATTTCAACATTATATCTGTTATCACTGATTAATTCACGCCAATTGGATTGAACAAACGGCAATAAAATTAGCGGAATAAAAATAATTAAAAGTGCAATATTTTGAAAGTGAAATTGACTATCATTTAAATATCTGCATTGAAATTTATATATTAAGGTTGTAATAATTATGATTGCGATTATGATTAACGGTATATTAAATGATTGCCAAATGTTACCTAAAAGTTCATTGGTGTAAATCAGATAATCGACGGCGATAAAGTTAAAATTTGTGCCAAATTCTCTAAAAAACATTACTTGCGTAACAGCAATTAGAATCGTTAAAAAATCAAATATAAATAAAGTTATTTTTAAAATCCATTCTCGCCGAAGAAAAATTACAATTAACAGCGGTAAACTTAAAATACTCCAAACAGTTACATCATATATAAAACCGATACTTAATGCCTTAAAAATTTCCAATATTGAAATTGATACAGAATCAGCAATTAAAAACATTGAGATTCTTGTAATAATCTGCAAAAAAATATAACTCAAAAAGCCAATTAAAATTGCTCTAAACAAATTCAAAACCTCAACAAATTTGACAATAATTTTATAATGTCGTATAATTTTTTATATTAATTATATTAAACTGATAAATTTTTGTCAATTTGAGTTATATTTAAAATTCTGTGAGGTATTTTTTGTGATTGCTTATCTTGTCGGCAAAATTAAATTTCTTTTTGAGGATAGCTGTATTTTGCTCGTTAATGGTGTCGGCTATAAAGTTTTTATTAACGAACGAACTCGTAAAAATTTAAACGTTAATCAAGAAGTTGAATTTTTTACTTACACTGCCGTCAGAGAAGATTCAATCACTCTATACGGTCTTGAGAATCAAAATGATTATGAACTTTTCACTAAATTGATAACTGTCAGTGGAATTGGTGCAAGAACCGCCTTAAATATTTTATCTAAAATTTCATCAAGAGATTTGGCACTTGCAATTCATCAAAAGAACGTCAACACATTGACCACTTTGCCAGGTGTAGGCAAAAAATCGGCACAAAGATTGATATTAGAACTTAAAGAAAAAATTTCTGCCGAATCATTGACGGATTCAAATTCAGATGATGCGGAATGGAAAATGCCGACGGTTTCAAAACAAAACGCACTCGAAGAAGCAGCAGAAGCCTTAACCGCATTAGGATATACAAATTTAGAAATTTCAGAGGTACTCAAAAAGGCAAAAAAATCAATGACGACAGAAGAAATAGTTAAATTGGCACTCAAAGAGTTGAATAGATTTTAATTAATATGGTGAATTATGGACGAAAGAGTTATTGCGACGGCTGAACAATCCGGCGACGATTGGCAATACAGTCTGAGACCTAGAAGATTGGTCGAATACATAGGACAGGACAAAGTTAAACAAAATTTGTCGATATTTATAAAAGCAGCAATTTCCAGGAGAGAAGCACTGGATCATGTTTTATTGTACGGGCCACCAGGTCTCGGAAAAACAACATTGTCAGCGATAATTGCCAATGAATTGGGCGTTAATTTTCGTCCGACTTCAGGACCTGCGATTGAGCGAAGCGGAGACTTAGCGGCAATTCTTACAAATTTACATCCGCGTGATGTACTATTCATTGACGAAATTCACAGACTGCCTAGAACCGTCGAGGAAATTTTATATTCTGCAATGGAAGATTTTACACTTGACATAATAATTGGCAAAGGTTCCGGTGCTCGTTCGATTCGTCTTGATATTGCGCCGTTTACACTTATTGGCGCCACAACTAAAGCTGGATCATTATCACCGCCATTGCGTGACAGATTCGGCGTTATATCGCGATTGGAATATTATACAAACGAAGCATTAATTGAAATTATCACACGTGCAGCAGAGATTTTAAAAATACCGATTGAAGCAGGCGGCGCAGCGGAACTTGCAAAACGTTCACGAGGTACACCAAGAATTGCCAACAGACTTTTGAAACGTGTCAGAGATTTCGCAGAAGTTGAAGGCAAAAGTTCAATAACGGACGAAATTGCTGATAAAGCGCTCTCAATGCTTGAAGTGGACGCTGCCGGACTTGACCATACTGATAGGCGAATGTTAAGTGCAATGATTGAGAAATTCGGCGGCGGTCCTGTTGGTCTAGAAACGATAGCCGCCTCAATCAGTGAAACTCGCGAAACGATTGAAGATATTTACGAACCTTATCTTTTGCAGCTTGGATTTATAGTCAGAACGCCGCGCGGTCGTGTCGTTACAAAAGCAGGTTACGAGCACATGGGCTTTATTTATCCTAAAGCAAATATTGATAATGTTGAGGTTAAGCTGTTTGATTTTGAGAAGGACGAAGAAGATTAAGCATTTAAAATTGGAGTGAATATATCATGGACCAGATTGAAAGAATTGAGTATATGGAAAAAATTCTCGATGATTCTAATGAAGCGATAAATAAATTGTTTGATTCACTGGAGAATTATTCAGTACTGCATGATAAATATCGTGAATTAATTGATTATTATAGCGGCAATGCCTGGATGAAGGATTTTGAATCCGACGAGGCAGGTAATTTGCCACAAGATTTGAAGCGCGGTGTTTTGAGTGAAGATGCCGTTTATGATTTAATTACAAAAAATCATTTATTGACAGTTAAAATGCTGGAAATTGTTACCAATAACGTCAAAAAAGGTTAAGATTTTTATGAAACTTGCTGAAAAGATTAATACTTTATCAGATTTTTGCGGCGTTCGCGATATTAAAAATCTTTCGTCGAGCGAATTAAATAAAAAATATGGCATTGAACAAGCTGACATTATGGTTTTATTTGGCGGTTCAATTCTTGCCGGCGCTGAAATTTTCGCCGAAGCTATAAAAAATAACATTGCAAAAAAATATATTATTGTCGGTGGTGCAGGTCATACAACCGAAACTTTGCGCCAAAAATTCAATGAAATTTATCCTGATATTAACATATCAAACTTATCTGAAGCGGAAATTTTTAATAAATATCTTAAACTTCGCTATAATTTGTCTGCTGATTATCTTGAATGTAACAACATTACCAATTTGCTTGAATTAATTGACGAAAATCATATTGAAAGCAAAAGCATGATTTTAATACAAGATTTAACAATGCAACGCAGAATGAGTGCCGGTCTAAAAAAATATAGACCTGATATTTTGGCGATAAATTTTGCGGCTTATCATGCCAAAATTATTGAGCAAAATAATATATTGATATTCGAGCGTGAAATTTTTGGCATGTGGAATATTGACAGATATGTTAGTTTACTTCTCGGCGAAATTCCGCGACTTAAAGACGATTTGAACGGTTACGGACCAAACGGTGAGAATTTTATTGTACATGTAGATATTCCAATAAAAGTTCAGCAAGCATTTGAAGAAGTCAGCAAGTTTTATAAAATAAGACAAATTAAAAATTCAATATGAGCTACTTTTCAATCATGATTGATAAATTTTTCAATTCGCAAATATATTTTATCAAAATGCGGCGTAATACCCCTAGCTTTAGCTATGGGGATGGATATAAGCCTCAAAAAATGTTGACTTTGCATACCAATTTCGCTAAAATAGCCTTAGCGGTTAGACTTCCGCTTTAAAAAAATGTATTCAAAATCAACGACTAAGTTGAA
>CAJOHI010000005.1 GCA_905234365.1 uncultured Selenomonadaceae bacterium
CTAAGGCTATTTTAAAGGAATTGGCAGGCTAAGTCAACATTTTTTTGCGCCTTATATCCCCATAACTAAAGTTAGGGGTATTACGGCGCATTTCGATAAAATGAAGACAGCAAACAGCTCATTGATGTTTTCATATCGAGAATTTAAATCGAAATTTTTATTCTGTACTATATGTATAGGTCGAAATTTTAAAATCCAATAAGCATATAAGGAGGCTTCTTTCATTTCGTTTATGTGAGTTTGCTTATGAAAAATTAAAAAATAATCCTTTCGTTTGTCAATCCTGATAGGTAATTCTAAAAAATTTGTACTATCGAACAAGATGTCTTCTGGAAATTTAATATCTGGAAGTTGCTGTACAAGAAGTTTTAAAGTATTGCACAAACGTGAAATCTCTCCATACAATTCTGGCTTGCTCATCTTTTTGTATTGATAATTTTTTGTTCCATTATTTTCGTCTATTATTTCTTCAATAGCCATAATCACCAATCCTTTTTACAAAGAGGCAAGTTTTCTAATTACCTCACTGTCTGCCTTTATCATCTTTTTAGATCCTTCTTCTAAAAAGGCACCGAAAGATTGTTTATCATTGTGCGCTGGACGATTTCGATTGACTTTTTCATCAAAGCCGTCGTGCTTATCATACAACAAATCAAATTGTTCTCTGGTCAGTCCCAATTCTTCTGCTGCATTAATATTGTTTTTATTTTTCAATTTTGAAATACCTCCATTAAGTCATAATAACAATTTATTATTCCTCGTTCTTTAATTATATCGTGAGTAAAAAATTATTCAATAGTGTTTTTTAAAAAATTTTTGAAAAAAAATATCACAGCAAGATATTATTTCTCACTGTGGATTTATATTATCGCTCATTAACTTCAATAAATTCAACATGGTTATCGCCTTCACCAAGCTGCACAATCTGGTCGCCGTCATAATTCGTAAAGTCTGGGATTGAATCGCGTAGACTTTCATTAGGACACTGTGATTCGTTGAAAATATATTGTATCTTTTTTAAGCGCAATTCATTAATGGGTTTATCGCTCCTAACCTCAATTAGCATAATTAAAACCTCCTGTCAACATTGCCAATGCGTCGGCACGTTCTCTGACAAATCTGCTACGAAGTGCAAGAATTATTGACTTGCTGCCGTGACAAAAATCGTCAGGACTTCGCCAGATATCGCTACCGTCAGGTTTCGATAAATCATACTCAACAATCAGATAATCATAGATTGCACCGATTAAATCACCATCGAACCAACTATCATCAAGATATGACAAATTAGGTTGTCCAAGTCTTTCGCAAGCAATGTCAAAAAGTTTAGCGCAACCACTCGCGTCGTTTTGTACAGCTCTCGAAAGAACAACCTGCTTTTAAAGCGTCGGTGTGCTTATTGACATTGAAATATTCGGCAATGAGCTTTTTGGCGGCAACGTCATAATACTGCGCTTTGATATACTCATCTTGCAGCCTTCCAAAGTTACCGGAGTCAATAAGTACCTAATTCCTTCCACTGTTTAAGCGGTAAATCATTTATATTTTCCCAGATAGTTGTGATAATGCCGTTGCCGCCAAGTGCGTTATAAGCTGCGTAGAGTTTATTCATAGTCTCTAAGTCTTGTGCAGATATGCTGCCATTTCGTTTATAGTAAGGTAGCCTTGCAAAATTCTATCTCGGCATAGTGCTAAGCAACAGTTGTAGCGAATGGTAAAATGATTTGCAGCATAATTTCTACATCATTCACATCAATTCACCTCCGTGAGCTGCATACATAAAAACGCCAGCGGTCTTGATGTGTTAGTGCCCTGACGTCAATATTACCGATTAAGGTCTTACAATCTGGTCAATCGTCCAGTTGTCTTGGAAATTGTTGATGGCAACTCGCGTAAGATAAGGTTCAGCTAACGACAACAGCAAAATCTTTGATGGTCTTGCCACCGCTCATCTGCTTGGTGCGTTCAACAACAAGTTTGTGGTTGGTGCCGTTGACGGGTTGAGTACATCGGCACATAGGAGCGACCGAACTTTGAGCCGAAAAGATTGCCGAATGAAGTTGTGAGGTCTTGAGGCAATTTATCAGCCTTTTCGAGTTTAAGTGTCCAACCGTCCAAAATTTTGCATTAGTGATTTCTCCAAATCTCCCTCGTTTTTATCATTTTTTTGGATTGATACAGCCTTTAGCAACGGCATTATTGATACCTTCTTGAGTGATTTTGCCGTCAGTGTAAAGCCTTTTCAATCTCTCAAACATCGTAATTACGAGTTCGTCGATAGCTGCACTGTTGGCAGCAACAGCCGCCGTAGTTTTGTTTGATTCAACGCCGCCATCAATTTCAATTAAATAGACGGTATCATTAGCATCAATACCGTCTCTGCCTTGCGAATTGTATGCTGTGTCTTTGTAAGCAATGCCTTGAGCATTTTGTTGGTCGGTCTAAAATGTAGCAACCCGTATCTTTTTTCTTGATGTAGCGCGGATTTTCCGTGCTGCCGATTTCAGTGCCGTCTTTTACACTTATAATCTTGTACATAACTCACAATCCTTTCACGCCGACAAGTCCGGCGATATACTTCAAATCTTCAATCGGTGCATTAAAAAAATCGTCTGACCAAAGCCAGTATTATGCTCATCATAACCCTGCAAATAAGCAAGCATACCATACCATTCACGCTTGTCTAAAGTCCTCCCAGCTCTCATCTTGACTTTCTTGTACAGTGCTTTAATTTTGCGGCGGTCTCTCGGCATGGCAGTTTTGTTTGCACGTCTCACAATATGACCGCTTTCAAAATGAGTAAAAAAATTGAACCAATTTATAAATTGATTCAAAGATTTATTCAATTATATACGCAGAGCATACAAATGGTTTACATTGTTGGTGGAGACGAAGGGAATTGAACCCTCGACCCTCAGATTGCGAACCTGATGCTCTCCCAGCTGAGCTACGTCCCCGACGCAAGTTAGTTTATAACATTATTTGAATTTAGTCAATAACTTTTAAAAATTTTTAAATTAAATTCCAAAACTTGTTATTAAAATTCACAATTACATATCCTGATTAATCTTTACTATATGTACTTTATCAATGCGTGCTCTATCCATACTTGTAATTTCAAATCTAAAGTTATTCCATTCAAAGCGTTCGCCAACATTCGGTATTCTTCCAATATATGAAGTCAAAAAACCGCCTAATGTTTGGTAATGATCGTGATCTTCTTCCGGCAGTTCTTCGATATTGAAACGTCTTTTAAAATCAGCAATATCATAGAGACCGTCAACAAACCAAGAATTTTTACCGATCATTGTGAATTGTGTCGATTCAGTGTCAATGTTTGAATCCGTACCTATAATTTCTATCAATAAATCATTCAGCGTAATAAATCCAACAACACCGCCGTATTCGTCTAAAACCATTGCTTCATGTATGCCTGTACTGCGAAATTTTTCAAGAAGTCTAAAGGCGTCCATTGTTCTGGGTACGTAAATTGGTTTTTTGAGAAGTTCGGTTATGTCAAGTGTTTTGAGCTTTTGAGTCAAGGCAACGTTGAGTAAATCTTTAGTATATAAAACACCTCGACAATCGTCTAAACTGCCATCACCAACAGGCAGAATCTCATTTTTATATTTTGCAATGATTTTTAAATTGTGTTCAATCGAATCTGTCAAGTCGAGCCAGACAATTTGAGTTCTTGGTGTCATAAGTGAATAGGCCGTTTCATCGCCAAGTTGAAAAATTCTATCGACTAACTCCTGTTCTTCCTTTTCAAATGTGCCATCTTCGCGACCTTGTTCTATTAAATCTTTAACTTCGTCTTCAGTCACAGCGTCTTCAGTTTCTTCACTTATTCCTAAAATCATCATTATTCCAATAGAAATATTTTTTATCAAGAAGATCAACGGTGTTAAAAAAATAGAAATTATTTTTATACTTCGATAATATTTGATAAGAAATTTTTCCGGCGATTGATGAGCAATTCGACTTGGTAGAAATTCGCCAAAGAGTAATATCATCAAAGAAACTATAAAAGCGGATAAGATTGCGGCCAAAAGAGGATTGAAATTTGGCAAAAGCGATAATGCTGTAAGAATAGCAATTAAACTTACAAATATTTTTGTAAAAGTTAAACCTATTTTGGCAGCTATTAAAAATTTTTCAGGTGCTTCTAAGGTATTCAAAATTTTTTTGTCTTCAGTTAATTTTTCAAGTCGACTCTTATGACTTTCCAAAAATGCCGTTTCAACTAAAGTAAAATAGCCGCTCATCATCACCAGAATTAAAATTAGTGCGAGCGGCAAGCCTATATTATCCAAAAAAATTTCACACTCCTCAATCAACTTAGAGAAATTTTATAACTTATATTATAGCATTCTCATTTAGTCAGCGTCAAGAATATGAGATTTTTTAATTTTTTACAATATAAAACCCTTTTTAAATTAATCATCATTTTTAGAATAAACCTGTGATTTTACCATCAATATCAATATCCATATTTTCCGCTGCCGGACGTTTGGGCAAGCCAGGCATTGTCATAATATTTCCAAGCAAAACGACAATGAATCCAGCACCGGCAGAAATTTTTAATTCTTTCACTGTCACGTTAAAATCTTTAGGTTTGCCGAGTTTTGCCGCATCGTCGCTCAATGAATATTGCGTCTTAGCTATGCAAATCGGCAAATTGTTAAATCCAAGCGATTCAATTTCCATAAGTTGTTTTTTAGCAGCACTTGTGAAGTCAACACCGGCAGCACCGTAAATCTTCGTTGCAACAGCGGAAATTTTTTCTTTAATGCTCATATCATTGGTGTAAGTAAATTTTAAATTTGACGGCTCATTAAATGCAGATTCAACAGCTTCCGCAAGTTTAATACCGCCTTCACCACCATTTACAAAGACTGATGAAGCTGCAACATTCGCACCAAGTTTTTGGCAACGTTCCTGAATATATGCAATTTCTTCAGCCGTATCCGTCGGAAACTCGTTAATCGCCACTACTGCCGGAAGTCCAAAAGTTTTAACGTTTTCGATATGCTTTTCAAGATTTTCAAAACCTTTGCCTAGTGCTTCCATATTGACTTCGGAAAGATCATTTTTTGAAACACCGCCGTGCATTTTTAATGCTCTGACTGTAGCAACAATCACAACGGCATCAGGTTTAAATCCTGTTAAACGGCATTTGATATCAAGGAATTTTTCAGCGCCTAAATCAGCACCAAATCCGGCTTCAGTTACCACCACGTCAGCAAGTTTCAATGCAAATTTAGTCGCCATTACTGAATTACAGCCATGAGCGATATTTGCAAAAGGTCCGCCATGAATTAATGCCGGAGTACCTTCTAAAGTCTGCACGAGATTAGGTTTAATTGCGTCTTTGAACAGCAAAGTTAAAGCGCCGGTGACTTTTAAATCGTTTGCAGTAATCGGCTTATTGTCAACATCATAAGCAACAATTATCCTGCCTAATCTTAATTTTAAATCATCTAAATCATTTGCAAGACAAAGAATCGCCATCATCTCACTTGCAACGGTGATGTCAAAACCGCTTTCACGGGGTACGCCGTTGATTTTTCCGCCTAGACCAACTATGACATTTCTCAGCGCTCTATCATTTAAATCTAAAACTCTTTTCCAAACGACGCGGCGAACATCAATTTTGAGTTCATTGCCGTGATGAATGTGATTATCAAGTACGGCAGCTAAAAGATTATGCGCCGTCGTGACTGCGTGAAAATCTCCGGTAAAATGCAAATTAATATCTTCCATAGGCACGACTTGAGAATAACCTCCGCCAGCGGCACCGCCTTTAATTCCAAAACATGGACCTAATGAAGGTTCACGAAGTGCGACTGCGACTTTATGACCGCGACATTGCAAGGAATCAGCTAATCCGATCGAAGTTGTCGTTTTTCCTTCACCGGCAGGCGTTGGAGTAATTGCCGTCACCAAAATCAATTTGCCATCAGGACGATTTTTTAATTCATTCCAATAAGATGCAGAAATCTTTGCTTTATATTTGCCGTAAAATTCCAGATTATCTTCGTCAATTCCGAGTTTTGCGGCAATTTTTTGAATTGGCTCAATAACTGCTTCTTGTGCAATTTCTACGTCTGTCTTCATCTGAATTGCTCCTCAAAAAATTTTTCTTTGTGTTTAATTAAATCAATTTATTTTCCTTCAAAAATTGACAGAAAGTACGGAATAAAATCATTGATGATACGGCTCCAGGATCTTCAAAACCTATACTGCGCTCACCAATATAACTTGCGCGACCGCGTTTAGCTGCAATAGTTTTTGTAAATTCGACACCTTCACGCGCTGCAGTCATGGCGGAATCAAGCGCCTTATCCAAAACTTCACCATCAATTTTGCTCTTTTGTAAGCTCTCTTTAATTGGCATCAAAGAATCCAACATGGTCTTGTCGCCTTTTTTTGCATGACCACGACGTTGAATGCCGGCAATAGCTGCGCTTAAAACTTTTTCAAGCGTCTCAACGTCAAGTTTTGCATTTTCGTTAATGACTTTTGACGCATCAACAAACCCGGTACCATAAAGTGGACCTGCCGTGCCTCCGACATTCATTATAAAAGCCTTGCCAACAGTATTAAGAACCACTTTCGCATTTAATTCCTCGTCGTCAAGTTCTTCCATTGCTTCAAGTGCTGCCGTTGCACCGCGAGCCATGTTCAGACCGTGATCTCCGTCACCAATCTTTGTGTCAAGCATTGTCAAATAATTTTTTTCGGCGATAATTGTGTCAGCTAAAAATTTAACTGCTTCTCTAATCAATTTTTATGCCTCCCAAATTTTAATTTGATGACATTAACTATAACACATTATTACCAACTGCGCTATGATATTTTCAAAAAATTTTAATTTTTAGTTACTATAGATTTTCGATATAAAATTTTTGAATTAAGTTTATCGAAATTTAATGATTTTTTCCATCCAAGCCATATTATACCAACGATTAAATTTATAGCCGCATTTTTGAAAGCGACCACAAATTTCAAAGCCAAGATGTTTGTGAAAATTGATACTGTTCATCGTCAAATATTCATCTTCAACATCAGGATAACCAATGCAGGCATAAAGATTAAAGATACCTTTTGATTCGAGTTCATCTTCCAAAGCCTTGTATAATTTACCGCCGATACCTTCACCAAGTAGATCATGATTAATATAAATTGTCAACTCGGCTGAATATTTATAGGCTTCGCGTCCAACAAAGGGTCCTGCATAAGTGTAACCAACAATTTTACTTTCAATTTCTGCAACAAGATACGGATAATTAGCCAAAGTTTTGACAATGCGGTTGCGAAATTCCTCAACAGTCGGCACGTCATATTCAAAACTTATAGCCGTATTTGTGACGTAATAAGTATAAATATTTAATAACGCCTCAGCATTATCCGGCGTTGCTTTTTTTATAACAACATTTTTATTAAGCATATTGTGACCTAAAAATTATTCAGATTTTTTATTAAGCTTTTTATCTTTGTAATAGCTCGTGCTATTTAACGTGGCTTCCAATGAGAGACCTTTTGTTGTCATTTGATAAATCCAAATTCCTTTTGAGGCTAAGGTTGCACCTTCAACAGCACCACCGGCATTTCCGTCAGTTGCCGTCGCGCTAACTTCGCCGCCAAACTTGTTTTTACCGGTCAAAAATCTGTTCCAAGCATCCTCATCGTCAAATACAAAAACTAAATCGAATTCACGAGCACCGGCACCAAGTCCTATACCGACTTCCTTCATCTTCATGAATACTTCTTCGCCGGTCCGATTGTTTACCGCAAGACCGCGACCACGACTGCTACTAAAAAGTATTATATTTGTGTTGGAATTGCTCAAAGTTGCATAACCATAACATTCACCAATAACACGTTGAGCACTCGGATATTTTTCGTAGAGTTTTGATAAGGTGACTTTTGACATCTCGCGAATCTCTTGGCGCTGCTCATCTAAACTCTTTTTTGCTGCCGAAGTCGTCGCAGTTATCGCAACAAGACACGCTAAAGTCAACAAAAAAAGTCGCATTGCAAATTGTTTCATAAAAATCCTCACCTTCCACCGTAATAGTTGCGGCAAAAATATTTTTAACATTTTATCACATTTATATTTTTAAAATCAATCACAACGTAAATTTTAGAAACTTTGAAATTAAATTTACTTATATATGAAGGAATTTTTTGTCGAAATTTTAAACAGTAATTAATTTGAAGTTTTAGAATTAATTTTTTAAGGATAATTTTTATCAGGAGGAAAATTTATGTGGCGAGGATTATACACCGCAGCTTCTGGAATGATAACCGAAATGAAGCGCACTGATGTCATTTCCAACAACTTGGCAAATGCGGCAACAACAGGTTATAAACGTGATAAAGCGGTTCATAAAGAGTTTGAAGCAATGTTAATTCGCCGATATTATGATCACGAAGACGGCGGTTTAGTTGGTATGGAGCCGAACAGTCAAACGGATTACAACACAAATACTATTGATGTGACACGTTTTAAAGGTTTCGACGCTGATCCGTTTTATCGTTTATATTGACGAAATTGCCGTTGATTATGTTCAAGGACCGATTGAAACCACCGGCAATGAACTTGATCTTGCAATAGGCGGCGAGGGATTTTTCACGATTCAAACTCCGAATGGCGTTAGATATACTCGTAACGGTGCTTTTTTCCGTAATGCTCAGGGTTTTATACAAGATATTCGCGGTTATAATCTCCTCGATGCTCAAGGTCAGCCGATACAAATTCCACGCGACATGTTTAATAAAGATATTGAAGTTGCTGAAGATGGTGCAGTTTACGTCAAAGGCGAAGAAACTGAACCTTACGAACCGGATCCGACTCAAATTGTGACTACCGGTTATGACAGAAACAGACAAAATCGCCAGCTTCTTGCACAAATTCAACTTGTTACCTTTGATGACAGACTTGCACTTCAAAAACAAGGCGACAATCTTTTTTATCAAGTAGCGGATGCTGACGGCAATGTTGCAGCACCTCAAATCTCAAACGCTCAAATTATTCAAGGCGCTCTTGAAAAATCTAATGTACAAATTGTTCGCGAAATGGTCGAATTGATTCACAATCACAGAATGTACGAAGCCAATGCAAAAGCCGTTACTACTCAAGATACCATGCTAGATGCTTCAGTTAATCAAGTTGGCACTGTCGGTTAATTTTAGCAATAATTTTAATTTTTATTGATGTAATGAGTTTAAGTTTTAAATGATTTTTAACGATAAAATTTATAAGGAAATTAATTGACACGGAAGTTTTAACTGTATAGATAGGAGGAATTTTATCATGATGAGAGCCCTTTGGTCTGCGGCTTCGGGCATGATTGCTCAGCAGACAAATATGGACGTTGTGGCGCATAACCTTGCTAACGTCAATACTTATGGCAATAAAAAAGTCAGAGCAGAATTTCAAGATTTACTTTATCAAACGCTAAGAGATCCAGGCGGTAATTCAAGTGCAACGACAACTTATCCTCAAGGTAAACAAGTAGGTCTCGGTGTCAGAGTTGCAGCAACTCACAGAGTATTTGTACAAGGTCCACTTGAATCAACTGATAATCCGACTGATGTTGGTATTCAAGGTGACGGCTTCTTTAAGATTCGACTTCCGAACGGCGACGCTGCTTATACTCGTGACGGTTCTTTTAAACTTGACAGCGACGGCAACCTTTTAACTACTGACGGTTATCATTTGTTCGAAGAAGTTACTATTGATCCGAATGCTTCGCGCGACTCTATTGTTATCGCAGCAGACGGCACTGTTTCATACACTTTAAATAATGCAATTCAAAATGCCGGCACAATCAATGTTTATCGTTTTATAAATCCTGAAGGTCTTACTTCTCTCGGTAAAAACCTTTTTAGAGCAAATGACGCTTCCGGTGACGAAATTCAAGTTGACTTCAATCAATCTGGACAAGCTAACTCATTGGCACAAGGCGTCGTTGAAATGTCCGGTGTACAAGTCGTCGAAGAAATGGTTAATATGATTATTGCTCAACGTGCATATGAGTCAAATTCAAAAGCTATAACTACTTCAGATTCAATGCTTGAAATTGCAAATAGCATTAAGAGATAATTTTAATTGAGAATGTATAAATTCTTATTAATATTAATGCTGTCTCTTTTGATGAATCTTCAAATTGTAAATGCACAAGTCATAAGCGGTGAAGAAGTTGAGGCAGCAACTATCAACAGAATAAATCAAATTCTTGACGAACGCGGCGACATGCGTAGACGTGAGATTGATTTTTTGCGAAATATTTACGATGTTACTTTGCCCGAAGGTTATCCTCAAATTGATATCTCTATACCTGGACAAATTAACTATGCAGGTATGACAAGTGTAACTGTCAAATACAAGGTTGACGGCAAAATCATAAAAGTCATAAACTTCGTTTTAAAAGTTAAAATTTATGATAACGTGCTGGTTACTAATCATGCTTTGATCTTTGATAAAATTATAACCGCCGCTGATTTTCGATACGCTGAAATTGCTGTTGACGGTCGCAATGAATATGTTAAGGACTTTTCGGCAATTAAAAGTTTAGTTCCGATTCGTAATATAAGTGCTGGTTCACCTGTAACGCTTTCAATGTTCCGAACTGCTCAAGTAATTCAGATGAATCAGCCTGTAAGACTCTTAATAAGGTATCACGGCGTTGAAGCTTCTGCAAAAGGTATTGCAATGGCACGTGGTCGCGTCGGTGAAATGATTCGCGTTAAAAATGAATCCAGCGGAAAAATTATCACAGGTCGAGTTATAGATGCTCAAACTGTCGAAGTTATGTTTTAATGTGCAACTCGTGGCTCATTTAGAGAGGTGAAGTTCATGAAAAAAATATTGGCATTAATTGCCATTTTTGGCGTTTTATTGATGATGTCCGGTCAAAGTGTTGAAGCTAAAAGTTTATGGCGTGACAGCACATGGAGTTTATATTCAGATCGCAAGGCAAGAGATGTCGGCGACATTTTAACGATTGTAATTAACGAAAATACAACTCAAACTGCTTCAAAATCACGCAGCAACACAAAGAACGGCTCAGTAAATCTGAATGCAGGTACAGGTATTTTTCACTTCTTAGCAGCAGCAACGGCAAGCGGTTCTGATTCATTTTCCGCTGAAGGTAGTGCTACGGATACCAACAGCTTTACCGGAAACGTGACAGTAACCGTTGTTGAAGTCATGCCTAATGGTAATTTGGTAGTTGAAGGCACTCAATCAATTTGGCAAAATCGTGACGAACATAAAATTACACTACGCGGCGTAATTCGTCGTGATGACGTAACGACTAATAATACGGTTTCTTCAAATAGAGTTGCAAATGCTACGCTTAAATTTGACGGCAAAGGTCCACTTAATGCCAAACAGCGTCAAGGTATTTTAACTCAAATATTTAATATTTTGTTCTAATTCTCAAGTAATCACAGAGGTGAAGTTCATGAAAAAATTGCTGACTATATTAACACTGCTGAGTTGTCTTGTAATTTTCACCTCTACGGTGTTTGCAGAATCAGCAGTGACTAGGATCAAAGATATTGCCAAAGTGCAAGGCGTCAGAAGTAACCAATTAATGGGTTATGGCTTAGTCGTCGGCTTACCAGGTACTGGCGATAGTGATGATACGGTACAAATGATACAGTCTACGGTTTCAATGTTGGAAAGATTCGGTATAACAATTAGCTCTGCAGATTTAGATACGGATAACGTCGCGGCTGTTATGGTTACAGCAACATTACCGCCATTTGTCCGCGAAGGCGATACGATTGATGTTACGGTAAGTTCAATGGGTGACGCAGACAGCATTCAAGGCGGTACGTTATTACAAACGCCGCTCTTAGCTGCTGACGGTCAAGTTTATGCCGTTGCACAAGGTCCGGTATCAACAGGTGGTTTCATTGCAGGTAACGGCGGCAACAATCGAGCACAGCGAAATTTTCCAACAGTCGGTACAACACCTAATGGAGCAATCGTTGAGCGTACAGTTGAAGATGAACTTGGCAAAAATGGTCAGCTTTCACTGTCACTTTCAAATATGGACTTTACGACGGCAACAAGAGTTGCAAATGCTATAAATTCCGCTTATTTTCAATACGGAGCCATTGCAAGAGCTGCTAATCCTGGCAGAATTGATATAAGAATACCGCCTGGCTATCGCAGCAATGTCGTCGGATTTATCGCTTCGATTGAATCGTTACCTGTCAGACCGGATAACGTTGCAAAAATCGTATTCAGCGAACGCACCGGCACAATCGTTATGGGCGGTGATGTTACTGTTGACGAATGTGCTATTACTCAAGGCGGCTTGTCTATAAAAGTGCAGCAAAGCACTGACGTTTACCAGCCGAATCCGTTTTCTTACGGTACGACAATGGTTACACGCACTGAAGAATCGAACGTTGATGAGGAAACTTCCAGTTCAATAGTAATTCCGGCAACGACGAGTGTCAGCGATATTGTTGGTGCTTTAAATGCTGTCGGCGCAACTCCACGCGATTGTATATCTATTCTTCAGGCAATGAAGGCTGCCGGAGCTATTCATGCTGTTCTTGAAATAATTTAGTACATTAAAATAAACTTGCTAAATTTTATAACAAAATATATTGTTTAATATAATTTGTTGATTCGATAATAAATATTAAAAAAATATTCCCAGCGACTTCGATTCGTTGAGAATATTTTTTATTGTCGCCGAGTATCATATAAAATGATTGACATACTCCCCACGGCTAAAGCCGGCGGATTCTGCTATCATCGACATTCGCCTTAAAAATAAGGTCTTACGATGTCTCCTGCAATGGTCGATGCCAAGGCGGCTTTTACCCCTGCTCATCTTCAAGCGTATTTTAGCAAAAAAATTTACAAAATGCAATAAAAATTTAGCGCCTTACATCCCCATAGCTAAAGCTAGGGGCTTTTCGGCGCATTTCGGTAAAAAAATTTTAAGTGAAGATAACTCTCGTAAGGGTAATAAAAAATAATGACATTTTCCTCGATATTTCCACTACTGATGTCGAAGTAGCTAAGTTATTAAATTTATTATTTAATTTTGCTTCGTCTTCGTATCTTTAAAAGAGATTTTAGTATAATCCGTCAGTTCATCAGAAGACGCTGCATTAAAATTATCATCATAATTGAAATTTGTACTAATCAAACTTGATTTATCAATAAGAATTGAATTTAATTCCGAATTTTGCATTTTAAATTCCGAATCATCATCAAACCAGAAAGTTTCAA
Source organism: uncultured Selenomonadaceae bacterium (assembly GCA_905234365.1). Classification (GTDB taxonomy): domain Bacteria; phylum Bacillota; class Negativicutes; order Selenomonadales; family Selenomonadaceae; genus Quinella. The sequence continues at coordinate 13,274 of CAJOHI010000005.1, forward strand.
CTTCGCGATAATTAGCAGAGGCACCGTAGGATTTTTGAGTACCTTTATTATCAATAACGGTAATTTGTTTATTTGCTGCGTCTTTGAGAGTCAATTTGCCTTTGCCAATAGTAAATACAAAATCGTTATCTTTTGCAACCGCCTTTTTAACGTTTGTTTTCTTTCCGAGTTTTATAATATCACCAACGTCATAATCCATAATTACATCATTGCCATCACCGGCAGTGTAAACGAAAGTGTCAGAGCCTGTGCCGCCGTAAAGAATATCCGCACCAGCACCGCCAACGATTGTATCATCACCGGCGTTTCCATTGATAGTGTCAATGCCTTTGCCGCCGGTGAGATAATCTTCCTCTATGCTGCCAAAAATAGAATCGTTTCCGTCACCGCCGTTGAGAGTTGAAGATTTATTTCCTGCAACGATTGAATCGGATTTGCTGCTGCCGGTAATTACGTTATTATTATCATTTCCAATAATGTAAGTAGGTTTATTTCGATTCGAGGCATTAATTTTTATGATTGAAGAATTAACAGGCTTAGATGCGTCAAATGTTTCTGAATCTTTATTGGTAAGTTTTATATTTTCCATTGTGTAAGTCCGCGTTGAAGATTGACCATCACCGTCGATAATCGTAATTTTTTGAGCAACGATTTTTTCAACTTTCTTTTGCTTGACAACTTTAATTCCATTATTGATTGTCAAAGTATTATTCTGACCAAAATCAAAGACAAGTTCGCCGGTATCAGTATAGCTGTTTACAGTAGCATTGGCAAGCGACAGAGACGAATCCAACTGAATTTTATCTTCACCTTCAGTGTAATCAATAATAGTGTCATTGCCTTTTTTATAAATAAACAAATCTTTTCCGGCACCACCAGTTAAAACATCGTCACCTGCCAAAGATTTAATTGTATCGTTGCCTTTGCCGCCTATAATTTCATTTGCACTTGAATTGCCGATTATAAAAATGCCTTTTTTAAGTTTTGAAGCGTCAACTTTTTCAATGGATTTAGCCGCAGTATATACAGTATCTTTATCACCTTTGGCAAAGATTTTTTCAACAGGATTTTTGTAAGAACCGGAATAAGAACCTATCGTATGACCATAAAGATCAACAAATGTAATGTCTTTACCCTTGCCATTCATTACTGTCAGCGTACCGCCACTGCCAGTGCTGGTTGTTGGATTATCAATAGTAAATATAAGGTCGTTTTCAGAAAAAGTAACGTTGTCAAGACTTGCCATGCTGCTCATTGTAACATTGACGAGACGAATAACATCGCCTTGTTTCGGTGAATAATCAGTTATAACATCATCGCCGCCATTGTATGAAAAGAAATCAGCACCTTCACCGCCGGTAAGAGTATCATTGCTCCTTACTCCGCCAATAATTGTATCGGAACCATTGCCGCCTTTAATTATATTATCTTCGTCATTTCCGATTATATAAATGCTTTTTTTCCGTTTGGAAGCATTTATTCTAACTACGCTTGGATTAGTTCTCGTGTCTATCTTCTTGCCGTCATTGTCTGTGATATTTATTACTTCAGCGCCGTATGCTTGAGAAGTTGTAAGACTTGTTTTGTCATCAATAATGGTAATTTTGGGAGAATTGCCGTCTTTAATAATATTGCTGAGTGTCAAGGTTCCTTTGCTGAAAGTTAAAACTATATCGCTATCTCTAATATCTGAAGTTACAAGTGTAGTATCCGAAGATACTTTGATTTTGTCTTCACCGGCTTTATAATCAGTAATTGTAATATCACCGTTATTGTAGACAAAAATATCATTGCCTACACCGCCTGTTAAAGTGTCATTACCGACACCGCCATCCAAAGTATCGTTAAATTTGCTGCCCTTAATTGAATTATTTTTCGCGTTGCCAATTATATAAACCGGTTTCTTGCGCTTTTTGGCATTTGCAATGTCAGTATTGGCTTCCAAAGTAACGATTGTTCCGTCTGAATTTTTAATTACTTGCGTATTGAGTAAAACGGTATCGGTAGTAGTATCAGAACTGCTGCCACCGTCTAAAGTATCTTCTGTATAAAAATTAAAATGAGTTACAGGCTCAAAATTAACAGTATACGTCACAATATATCACTCCTTTGATAAATCTTTGTAAATTCAGAATATCACAATGATATTATCAAAATTTATATTTGTCAAGTTTTGCAAAAAGAATTTCTATTATATATATCGTATTTAAATTGTGCAAATTAAAGGATTTTTTAAAGAAAACTTTTTACTTAAATTGATAGACATTTCACAATATTTATGTTAATCTTAGTTATCATTTATTTTAATAATTTTTGTCAAATTTTATTTGGAGGACAATTATGACTCAATTTGATAATCGAAACATTAGCATGGTAATGGATTTTTACGAAATGACGATGGCTAACGGCTATTTTCGTAACGGCAACACAGATTCGCGTGCGGCTTTTGATGTTTTCTATCGTCGCAATCCAGACAATGGCGGTTTTGCAATTTTTGCCGGTCTTGAACAAATTATTGAGTATGTCGAAAATATGCACTTCACCGACGAAGATATTGACTATTTCCGTCAGCAAGGTATTTTTGATGAAGATTTTTTGAACTATCTCAAAAACTTTCATTTTCACGGCGATATTTATTCATTTCCAGAAGGTACAATTATGTATCCGAATGAACCTTTTATGACTGTCGTTGCGGATTTAATTGACGCTCAACTGATTGAAACGGCGATTTTAACTCAAGTTAATCATCAATCATTGATCGCGACTAAGGCAAGGCGAATTGTCAGAGCCGCTGAAGGTCGTTTCGTTTCTGATTTTGGAGCAAGACGCGCTCATAATATGGACGCTGCAACTTATGGTGCTCGTGCGGCTTATATCGGCGGTGTCAATGGTACGGCAACTGTCTCAGCAGGAAAAATGTTTAACATTCCGGTCAATGGAACTATGGCACATTCTTGGGTAATGTTTTTCAGCAGCGAATTTGAGGCCTTTAAAAAATATGCCGAATGTTATCCTGACGCGGCAACTCTGCTTGTCGATACTTATGATGTCATTCATTCTGGCATACCAAATGCAATTCGCGTTGCCAAAGAAGTTTTGGAACCTATGGGAAAACGACTCAAAGGTATCAGAATTGACAGCGGCGACTTGGCTTATCTTTCTAAAAAAATTCGCAAAATGTTAGATGATGCAGACCTTAAAGATTGTAAGATCGTCGTTTCAAACAGTCTTGATGAATTTACAATTACATCACTTTTGAGCCAAGAAGCAGCGATTGACAGTTTTGGCGTCGGTGAAAGGTTAATTACTGCAAAGTCAGAGCCGGTATTTGGTGCCGTTTACAAAATTGCTGCAGTCGGTGAAAACGGCAAATTTACTCCGCGAATCAAAGTCAGTGAAAATGTCGAAAAAATCACTAATCCTGGCCTCAAAGACATTTATCGCGTTTACAATTCTGACGGTCATGCGGTAGCTGATATCATTGCACTTCACGGCGAAAAAGTTGACATGAGTCAGCCTTTCAGATATGTGGACCCGGTTAAGCCTTGGAAGAATCGTTCATTTACAAATTGCACAGCAAAAAAACTCTGCAAACTTTACGTTAAAGACGGAAAGCGTACAGAGGAATTGCCAAAACTCAACGAAATTCGTGATTATGTAAAATATCAGCTTGACAATGAAGTTTGGCAGGAAGAACAACGTTTTGAAAATCCACATCATCATTATTTAGATATGACGCCGGATTATTACGAAATGAAAATGAGTCTTTTATACGAAACTCGTAAACAATCGAATTAATTACCGCGATAAATTTGCACTTTTAACGGCGGATTCCGCAACATTAACAACGGCTTTTGAAGTTTCCAAACTTGCCTTCATGGCTTCAAAATTTTTACTCTCAAAAGTCTCGGCAAATTCTATAAATTCATGTACCATTCTATGACTAAATTGATTCAAATTCATTGATTCAACTTCGCAGCCGTGAATACTTATTTCAACGTTTGATAACAGATTTGGCGCACTATTAACGCGAATAAAGCCATTATCACCTTGAATAATTAAAAAACTTGGGCTTTCCGAATCTTTAGCACCGGTACAATGAGCAATAAAATTTTCGTATTTCAACACCAAAAAGCCGGAAGTATCAACACCGTTAAAACCAATATTTGCGACGTATTCCACCGACTTAGGCGCACCGAAAAGTCCAACAATGAAATTTATGTTATAGATGTTGATGTCATAGAGCGCACCGCCGTAAAGTTTCGGATCAAATGCCGGCGCGACTTTGCCTTCTTTGTAAGCGTCGTAGCGGCTGGAATATTGCGAATAGTTGCATTGAATAATTTTAATACTGCCGATTTCTTTGATTGCCTCGCGAATCTTATAAAAGTTCGGACAATGCAGCAAAGTTACAGCTTCAAAGAGATATAAATTTTTTGCAATGGCAAGGTTGACAATTTCTTCAGCTTCGGAAGATTTAACTGTAAAAGGCTTTTCAAGTATGACATTTTTGCCGGATTGGAGAGCCTTTTTAGTGTATTCATAATGCACGGCGTTGATAAGACCGACGTATATAAATTCAATTTCTTTGTCGTTGAGCAATTCTTCATAATCAGTATAAATTTTTGCAATGCCGAATTTTTTAGCAAGTGCTTCTGCTTTGTCTTTGCTGTGCGGTCTTGCCCAAATTGCAGCGACATTAAATTTTTTGCCTTGCTGAATTGCGTCAATAGCTTCCGGCACAATTTTGCCTGTTCCTAAAACTGCAATGTTAATCATAAAAAATCACCTCAAAATTATTTTTAATGACAGTTTATCAATAGTTTTTAACAGCGTCAAGAATTTGCAGGAAAATCAATCAAATTGCAGAATTAATTTTTAAAAATCTTGAGGGTCAAGTTATAAAATGAATTGTTATTTAAGTCTTGGTGCCAATCTCGGCGATAAACAAAAAAATATTCGTCAAGCTATTGAATTAATTTCGCAGATTAGCGGAGTTTCTTTAATTGCAGTGTCTCATTTTTACGAGACAGAAGCTTGGGGCGTCATAAATCAGCCAAATTTTATAAATGCTGCCGTCAGAATTAAATCGACGCTTCAACCGCTACAGCTTCTTGACGAACTTCAAAAAATTGAATATAAACTCGGTCGCGTTCGTCATGGACATTGGAGCGCAAGAACGATTGATATTGACATTTTGTACATTGACGACATGAAAATTGACAGCGATCGGCTAAAAATTCCACATCCGTTTATGATTGAGCGTGATTTTGTTCTGGTGCCGCTCAGTGAAATTAGCGGCATTAAATACAACCTGCACGGCGATAAAGTCATTAAAATCAATGGTTGTTTGGTTGACTTCAATTTAAAATTAATTGCCTGTGTCGATAAAAATTTTGGACTCGGTTATAAAGGCAAGTTGTTATTTAAAATTCCTGAAGATATGAGGCGATTTCGCAAATTGACGCTGAATAATACTGTTATTATGGGCCGCAAAACTTTTGAGTCGATTGGCAAACCTTTGGATAACCGCCGAAATATCATCTTGTCAAAAAGTGTTGCTAACATTGGCGGCGTTGAAGTTGTAAATAATCTTGAGGAACTTTATAATATTCTCAACTACGATTGGCAAATCAAAAATTCTACATTAATTATTGGCGGCGGCGAAATTTATAGACAGCTCTTGCCTTATGTTTCAGAAATTTATTTAACGGTCGTCAACGAAAAAAAAATTGCCGATACCTTCCTGACGAATTTTGAAGAATATGGCAATTTTATTTGCGACTCAATAGAAAGTCATAATAATTTTGAATTTAGACATTATTTTTTGAAAACGCTTACGCCTGATGTCAGCAGCATTGCATCACCAAAAGAAAAGAATCTGTAACGCTCTTTGACAGCTTCACGATAAGCACTCAAAATAAATTCGCGGCCGGCAAAGGCAGAAATTAACATTATAAGCGTAGACTTAGGCAGATGAAAATTAGTTATAATCGCGTCAACAATTTTAAACTCATAGCCTGGATAAATAAAAATCTTCGTTGCACCGCTCATTGCTTTTAATTCACCGTCAATGAATGCGGATTCAAGTGTTCTGATTGACGTTGTGCCGACGGCAATAACTCGGCGCTTATTTTTTTTTGTCTGATTAATTAAATCAACCGTCTCCTGCGGAATTGAAAAGTATTCTTCGTGCATTTGATGTTCTTCAATGTTTTCAACCTGTACAGGTCGAAAGGTTCCAAGTCCAACGTGTAAAGTAACAAAACCAAGATTGATACCGGAATTTTTAAGGTCGTTCATTTGCTCTTTTGTAAAGTGCAGACCGGCAGTTGGTGCAGCAGCGGAACCGCATTCACGATTATAAACAGTCTGATAGCGTTCACTGTCGTCAAGTTTTTCGTGAATATATGGAGGCAACGGCGTTTCACCAAGTTTATCTAAAATTTCTTCAAAGATACCATCAAAAATAAATTCGACAATTCGACCACCAAAATCAGTATTGTCAACGACTTTGCAAGCTAAATCATCACTGAAAATAATTTTATTGCCTTTGATTGCCTTCTTACCCGGTTTAACCAGAGTTTCCCAATGATTTTTATCAATTCGGCGCAATAGAAAAACCTCAACTTTGCCGCCGGTCTCACGATGTCCTATTAATCTTGCCGGTATTACGCGAGTATCATTAAAAATTAACGTGTCGCCTGCCGTCAGAAAATTTTTCAAATCATAAAAATGATGATGCTCAATCGTTTTATCAATAGGATTAAGCACCATTAAACGTGACGAATTACGCGGCTCAATAGGCTTCTGTGCTATCAATTCTTCCGGCAATTCATAATCAAAATCACTAAGTAACATTTATTTAAAACCTCTTGACAATTTAATATAAGGAAAATTTGACACTTTTAACGTACGTCTTCTCCGTACTTCGCTTTAATAGCTGACTTGTGATTATACATTGCAACATCAGCTCTCTTTGCTACGGAAATGAAGTCCATTCCCTGTTCGTAAATTCCGATACCACGAGCTACAGACACTGTGAGTGTATCTCCAGCCGCTTCAAAACGTTCTTCCAATATTTTGTCATCAAATAGGTTAAGAAGTTCTTTACGATTTTCGTAGTCTTTCTGCTCCAATACCGCCGCAAATTCGTCGCCGCCGATTCTATAAACCGGACTGTGTTTGAATACTTTGCAAATGACTTTAGACGCATGACGAAGAAGTTCGTTACCAGCCTCATGACCATAATTGTCATTGACTTTCTTTAGGAAATTTGCATCGAATATGACTACACCATAAGCTAAATCCGGATCCAATTTACTTTGTGCATCAAGTTCTGCTCCCTTGCTCATATATGCCGCTGCATTACGAAGACCTGTCAGCTTATCACGATAGACGTAAACTTCAAGTCTCGCCGCCATTTCACGAATACTGCGGACTAAAAGACCCAATTCGTTGCCGGACTCATAGGAAATTTTTACATTGAGATCGCCTGACGCTATACGTTTTGCCGCTTCCGTCATTCCTGCCAAAGGACGAATAGCGTGAGACGCAAGTGCAATACTTCCAACAGATATAAGCATTGCAACCATTAAAATTGCCGCCACCAAATGCATTAAGATACGATTACGTGCGTCATGAACTTTACTTAAAGGCGTTGCAATACCTAGCCACATTCCGTTTGCCAAATAAAGTTCTATTTCCTGAAACTCTGGATTTGATTGAAATATAGAGCCTTGAAACCGATCTTTATGATAAAGTACAATATTATTTCGGTTCATTATGTAAACATAGCCATAATCATAAATGGACATACGCCGTAGTTCCTGAATTATAAAATTAAAGTCGATATCCATACCGATAACGCCTATGAATTTTCCTTCAATAAAAATTGGAGCAACATAAGAGATGACATAGGAATTTGACACAGGATCAACGTAAGGTTCAATCCAGGTTGCACATTTACATTTAAAAGGAATGTAGTACCAGCCGACATTTTTAACATCATCTGAAGAATAAACAGAAAGGTCGATTGGATCTCGCCTTATGAAAGGTGAAAGCGCTCCTTCCCAACGTGCATCTTCGCGCTCCATAGAAAAGCCGCCTTTTGTTCCTGCAATTTCCGGCGCTAGTCTTAAATAATAAGCAATGCTGCCATCTGTTTCCATAGCGATAGCACTAAAAGCCTTCTCCATATTGGCAAGATAATTTTCCCTATAATCTCTATCTCCTACCAGTCGATCATAACTTTCAATAGCGTTTATTGCTTGAAGTTCCATACCATTTACAGCCTGTCTCACGCAGAAGAAAGTGCGATCTAATCTCTCGCGGCAAATAACACTCATAGCATGTAGAGAATCGTCTGCATGGGATTTTACTAAATTTCCCATAGCTACAGAACTTCCCCAACCAAGCACTGCCGCAGAAAGAAATACAGTCAATGCTACTAAAAATACAATTTCCATCATGATTGAACGGCGATATCGCAACAGCAGATAAAACATAAGGACAAGATATATATCTATCATTGCTAAACATTCAACTATAAAGCGTAGCCATGTAGCTAAATGATCCATTCCATAAATTTGATAGATATTCAGATAAGCAACTACTATTGGAAAGATCATATAAAATACGGATGCTACAATCCATGCTTTATGATTCTCACCTGCAAACTGATCGTTTTGTTCAGCGGACAACTCGCCAATGTTTTCGGTCATTTGATAAAAGGTATAGCCTTTGCTGATTAAGAAGAAAAAACAAACAAGGTCAAAAAATATTGCCACGAAAAAATCATTCATGAAGCAAACAAGCATATATACCGGCATTATTGATGTTTTTGCCAAACTAAGCCAGTTTTTTAATTCTTCCAATTCTATTGCAGGCGCTGTTAAGGTGCGAAATACTGAAGTTACAGCAAAAGTAACGAACATAATTATAAGGAATTTTTTTAGCGTATTTACTCTAAGTGAAAGTGCAGATTTATCCGAATCAAAATGAAGTTTCTGCCAAAGTAAGTAAGGCAAATATCCTGCAAAAAATATCCATAATCCTCTGCCAAAATATGGAAGCCAGCTATCTATAGTGCTTGTATAAATAAGGTCATGAAGTTCAGGTACCGATAATAGTCCTCCAACATAAACTCCTGCTGCTGCCAAAGGTCCCCACATAAATCCTAAGATAGGTGGTAAGAATGTTGCAATACTAATAATTTTTGCTGGTATTACAAAAATAACTCCTGCGTATGTTGCAACAAGCCAATATAAGAACGCTGACATGCAAAACCGATATACTCCTTGTTTCACTTGCCATCATCCTCTCCGTGTTTTTTTTCCATATCAATGCGAAAAGCAGTACAAGCTTCTTCGCCATATTTTGCCTTGAGTTTTTCTCGCAGAGGATATACCCTTTCTTTAAAAACTTCCAATTCCTCCGGAGTAAGGTCTATAATTTCCAAACCATCTGCAGCAAATTGTCTACGAATCTTTTTTTCTTCCGTTTCCAAATAATCACGACTCCACTCGCAGGCTTCTCGCATTTTTTCACGAAGCAGTGCTTGCGTTTTCGGTTCTAATTGCTCAAAGGTTTTGCGATTAGCAACAAAAAGGTAATTTTCGTAAAGATAATTCCAGACCGTCATATATTTTTGAATTTCGTTGAGATGACCGGATCGCATAAGGAAAAATCCGTTTTCCTGTCCTTCAATTACACCTTGTCGAATAGCAATATTTAATTCACTCCAACCTAATGGAACCGGCTCGGCACCAAGTGCAGCAAAGAAAAGACGGTAAACCTCGCCTCCAAGTACGCGGATTCTCATACCTTGAAGGTCATCAGGAGATCGCATTGGATTGCGGTTACTGGTCAGTTGGCGCATGGCGTTATGCGTTGATCCGAGATAAACAAGACCATAATCAGAAAGAACCTTTGCATAATAGTCGCCACCTGTATCATCAATTACTTGCCGTGCTTCTTGATAACTTGAAAAGGACCAAGGAATTGTTGCCACTTCCAACCGCGAATCGAGAAGCGACATGGTTCCTGATACATAAGCGCCTAAATCAACGGCTCCTTCTGTTAAAGATCGTACAGCCTCATTTGTATTGCCGCCGGTCAATTCATCGTTAGGATAAAATTCAATATGCACATTGCCACCGGACGCTTCTGCTACCAATGCCGAAAAATGCCGTGCCGTGAGTGTTTCGATTCCCATATCTGTGCCGTTGGCAGTCATTACTAAACGAACTTTTTCGTATTGCTCTCCATTTGTTTGAGGTTCTTCTCGTTGTTCGCTGCAACCATTAAAAAAGGTCAGCACTGATAGCAAGAAAAAAATAAATGCTAAACAACGCTGCATCGCAAAATGTCCTCCTTTTACATATAAATATTCATTGTCTGTTAGAGTAGCAGCAATTTATAATTTTTGAAAATTCTTTGTAAATATTAAAATTAACATAATAAAAATGATATGATATGATAACTGTCGCTAAATTATTATAATAAAATTTCGCTATGAGAAAAAAAAAACCTTCTTATGGAAAGGCTTTTATTTTATTACTGCGATAGATTTTTTTACAGCTCACTTGCTTGACAATGATAATGCCGACTGCTAAAATTTGAAATATATTTTAGTTGAAGGAGTAATTTTGATGGTAGCTGAAAAAGATAAAATGCTTGTCGGAGAATGGTATAACGCCAATTTCGACAAGGAATTGATTGACGAACGCACTTATGCAAAAGATTTATGCTTCAAATTGAATCAGACTAAGCCGAGCGATTTGCGGACAAGACGCAGAATTTTACGTGAACTCTTGCAAAATGTTGACACTGATGTCATAGAAATTCTTTCACCATTTATGGTCGATTATGGTTACAATGTTCATATTGGCGAAGGTTCATTCCTCAATCACAATATTTATCTTATGGATTGTGCCAAAATTACTATTGGCAAAAATTGCTTCATTGGTCCGAATTGCGGATTTCCGCTGATTGTCGAAAAGCGCAACGAAGGTTTGGAAATGGCTAAACCTATTGAACTTAAAAACAATATTTGGATTGGTGGCGATGTGACGATTTTACCGGGTGTCACTATTGGCGAAGGCAGCGTTATCGGTGCAAAAAGTCTTGTAAGTAAGGACATTCCGGCAGGCGTTTTGGCTTTCGGAAATCCTTGTCGAGTTGTTAAGCATATCATTGATAAGTCTTTGTCAATTTGAAGTGAACGATATGGACACAAAACCTGACATTAAATTCAGCTATTGGCTGTTGTTCAAGTCGACATTTATAGTTAGTATGTTCACCGTTGGCGGCGGTTATGTAATAATTCCGCTTCTTAAGGCAAAATTTGTCGATGAATATCATTGGATTAACGATCAAGAAACACTGGATATGATAGCTATTGCACAATCAACGCCAGGAATTATGGCAGTCAATACTTCAATTATGCTCGGTTATAAAATGGGTGGTTTATTTGGAGCAATTTGTGGAATGTTTGCGACTGTTCTGCCGCCGCTGATAATTATAACAATCGTTGCGACTTTCTATGACTTAATTGCAACAAACGAGCATGTAAAATTAGTTCTTAAAGGTATGCAATGCGGTGCAACGGCTTTACTACTCAATGTGGCGATTGACCTTTTGCGAAAACAATTTGCAAAGAAGTTAATTTTGCCGATTATTATAATTATTGCGACATTCATTGCGAATCTATTTTTCGATGTCAATATAATTTTGCTCGTATTAATTGACGGCGTGATAGGTTTCTTCTTAATGCGTGACAAAATTTACGCTTGATGATTGTTTGTATAAAAAATAACGCACTGTCTCCCAACGATGCGTTATTTTTATTTATCAATATCAAATTATTTTCCAGGTCTTCCAAGTTTTTCTGCAAGACGACGTTTTAATTCTCTTTGAAATTCTTCTGCACCACTTTGAAATTTAACCTCAACACAAATAACATAAATTGGTATGCTCCAATTTTCTTTTGCCACATCAACCGGAATTTTAACGGCGTCTTTTTCAGTTATGACTATCGCTTCTGCACCTTGTGCTTCTGCCTGCTGCAAAACGTCCTGCATTTCACGCATTGTGTATTCATGGTGGTCAGGATAGCGCATACTTTCCATAATTACAGCGCCTAAATCTTTTAAAGTTCGCTCAAATGATGCAGGATTTCCAATCGCCGACACCGCCATAATTCGCTTACCTTTGATATGATCAACATTGACACCTTCACCGGCTAAATCAACATACCAGTCGCCAAGCGGAATAAAACAGCGCGGTTGATGAATGCTTTCAACGATTTGCGCCTGTTCATTGTATTTATGAACAGTCTCACGAATATACTCGCAGGAACCTTTTGCCGCCTGATCAACTTTCGTCATAAGGCAGACATCAGCGCGGCTGATATGTGACATTGATTCTCTCAAAGTGCCGCGAGGCAATAAATGACCGTTGCCAAAAACGTTGACAGCATCGACAAGCAAAATATCCATATCACGAACAAGCTGCCAATGTTGATAGCCGTCGTCTAAAATTGCAACTTCAGCGCCGAAATGCTCAATAGCATATTGACCGGTGACGGCACGTTGAGCACCGATTAAAACCGGCACATTCGGCAAATGTTTAGCCAGCATGTAAGCTTCATCACCTGCCTCAGCCGCATCCATATGCAACTGTTTTCCGTCGCTGACTATTCCAACTTCACCGTGCCATTTAGCTCGATAACCACGATTCAAAATTACAACGCGATAACCCATGTCCCTAATATCGCGAGCCAATTTTTGCGCTGTCGGTGTCTTTCCTGTGCCGCCGACAGTTATATTGCCGAGACTTATAACATAACAATTAATCTTTTCCTGTCGCGAAATTCCAATTTTATAGCCGAGAAGTCTTATATTGATAAGCTGTTCATATACCAAAGAAAAAGAGTACAGAATAGCAACTAAAATGTGCATAGTTATGCCTTCGACTTCCTTATTTTGCAGCATGTGCAGGAAATAAGTTTGCAAATTTTCAACTTTTTCGGTCGTGCGAACGTGTTTTGCATTTTCGCGTTCCTCAAATTCCGTAAGCATATTTCTGAGCAAAATTGCAGATTTTCTTGAGGCGCCGCGATTTTCTCTAACAATAGACAACGTTTCAATCTCCAATTTACGGCGATGTTCAGGATCATCAAACAATTTAAGTGCCTCATCAATCAATTCTTTCGGACTGTTAACGGTTATACAGGCATTGCGATTTTTAAAAAGTGCATGTGTATCCTTAAAATTTTCCATATGATGACCGACAATAATCGCCTTGCCATGCGCTGCCGGTTCTAAAATATTATGACCACCGTGAGTTACGAGACTGCCGCCAACGTAAATGACATCACCAATACTGTAAACTTTACCGAGTTCACCAATCGTGTCAAGAATGATAATATCCTCACCGGCAGGCGGTCGCTTTTGCAATTCCGTTCGAGTGCCAACTGTGAAACCTGCCTTGCTGCAAATATGAACTACTTCAACCGTTCTAAGTAGTTCACGCGGTGCAATTACAAGGCGTGCCTTTGGGTGATGTTCGCGAATCTTTTTGAAGGCGTTTATTACATATGTTTCTTCGCTGCGATGAGTGCTGCCTGCAAGTAAAATACCGTCAGCGTCTGTCAATCCCAAATCAATGAGAATTTTTTGACGTTCTTCAGGTGTAACGTCGGTGTAAGTTTGATCGAACTTTGTATTGCCTGTAACTGTGACCAAATCTTCCGGCGCACCGAGCTGTTTAATATAATCAGCATCAATAGAGGACTGCATGGCAAACAACTTGACCGTTTTAATCATATTTGTCAAAACTGAATAGAGATATTTATAACGCTTAACACTCTTTTCGCTGATTCGACCGTTGACCATCATAACCGGCACATTTAATTTTCTTGCGGAATTTAAAAAGTTAGGCCATAATTCCGTTTCAACGTTTAAAAATACTCTTGGGTGTATTCGACGCAAGACATGAGCAGCAACAAAAGGCAAATCCAGCGGAAAATAAATTATGCTGTCTGCGTCTTTGATGATTCTGTTTGCCATTTCATAACCGGAAGTTGTCACAACAGATACTAAAATTGGCGACTTTGGAAATTCTTGGCGAAATTCCTTAATTAATGGACTTGTTGCAACAATTTCACCGACTGAAGCGGCATGTACCCAAATACAATTTTTTTTCGCAACCTTGTCAAGTGCATGTTCAGGAAAAAAACCTAAACTCTGTTTAATTCGTTCCGTAAAACCTTTTTCACGTATTGAACGTATAGCAAACATAGGTATTATTAAAATTACAACGATAATTGCTACGATATCATAGAGAAGCTGCATTGACTCACTCCTATTCAGATTCTTAATTCATAACGAAATTAACAATCAAAAATTAATTACACATTGTTTATAGTTTATCGTTTGTGAAAAAAAAATGCAAGCCTTTAATAATATTTACATAAAAAAATTACTCACCTCAAACAGATGAGCAATTTTTTTGAAAAACTTTTCGTTACAAAATTACTTTAAATATTCTCCACGAATATCTTCCTTCGGCGGTGCTATTGGATAATTGCCGCTGAAACATGCTGTACAAATTGGTTGATTGCCGCTCAATTCTTTTAAACACTCGATAGGCAAATAACCAAGTGAATCAGCGCCGATAATTTGGCAAATTTCCTCAACGGTTCGATTATGAGCTATCAACTGCTCCTCTGAAGGAATATCAATTCCGAAATAGCAAGGGTGATAAAATGGCGGCGAAGAAATTCTCATATGCACTTCTTTTGCGCCGGCAGTTCTAAGCATTGTAACAATTTGATCGCTTGTCGTTCCTCTTACAATCGAATCGTCAATAATTATAACTCTCTTGCCTTCGACCATTTCTCTCAACACGTTGAGTTTAATATGGACACTTTTAATTCTGCTGCTTTGCTGTGGCTTAATGAAAGTTCTGCCAACGTAAGTATTTTTTGTAAAAGCAATGCCGTAAGGTATACCGGATTCCATTGAATAGCCAAGCGCCGCCATATTGCCGGATTCAGGAATACTGACGACTACATCAGCTTCAATCGGATGAGTTTTCGCTAATAATCTTCCGGCAATAATTCGTGACTTTGCTACGCTCATTCCGTCAAAAGTCGTATCCGGTCTGCAAAAGTAAATATATTCAAAGATACAACGAGCCTCTTTTTCGTGTGGCAACGCCAAATCAAGATTGGATTCAATCTTACCATTATAATTAATCGTTACAACTTCACCAGGCAAAACATCACGAACAAATTTAGCATTGACGGTTTCCAAAGCGCAACTTTCTGAAGCGATAATATAAGCACTGTCCAGCTTGCCAATAACCAGCGGTCTAAATCCAAATGGGTCTCTTGCTCCGATTAATTTACGCGGACTTGCAATTACAAGCGAATACGAACCTTGAACTCGTTTGAGAGCACGAACAGCCGCTTCTTGAACAGTAGGAGCATTAATCCTTTCACGAGCAATATGGTAAGCAATGGTTTCGGTGTCAATCGTCGTTTGAAAAATGGCGCCACCTTTGGCAAGTTCACGGCGAAGTTGCGGTGCATTTACTAAATTTCCATTATGAGCGAGCATTAAGGTTCCTTTAATGTAAGCAAGGACCAATGGCTGAGAATTTTCATGAGTTGAGCCGCCGGCAGTGGAATAACGAACATGACCAACACCAAGATTGCCTTTAAGTTTGTCAAGGTTATGAATACGGAAAACCTCGTTGACACGTCCAAGATCCTTATGACAAAGAACCTTATTCTTGCCGTTAAATGTGTTGGTTACTGCAATTCCGGCACTTTCCTGACCGCGATGTTGCAAGGCGTAAAGTCCGTAATAAATCGTTGGAGCAACGTTGCCGCCTTCCAAATCATACATACCAAATACGCCACATTCCTCACCGATTGGGTTTTCCAAATCACCAAAATCCATAACTCACCTCATATGTCAATTTTTAATTCACAATCTGCAATTATTAATAAGCATTAAATTTTAAATCTTGCAATGACTTCCTGCATATTTTGTGCCTGTGTTGCGAGTGAACGGCTGGCATCTGCAATTTCGTGCATTGTCGCTGTCTGTTCTTCAGAAGCTGCGGATACCGTTTCAGATTCTTTGGCAACTTCGCGACTCTTTGTATTAATATGTTCAACAGATTTTGTAATTACTCCGGTACTTTCAACGAGTTCTGCGACAATCGCTTCCATTCTCTGAGAACCTTGATCCACATCAGTAACCATTACAGCTATCTCTTTAAATGTCTTTCCTGCGCCATCAACTGAACCTACGCCACTTTGAACCTGTTTGACGCTATCCTGCATTGAATGAACGGCATCTTGTGCCTTAGCCTGAATTGAACCGATTAAATTGGAAATTTCTTGAGCAGAAGTTTGAGATTGTTCTGCAAGCTTACGAACTTCATCAGCAACGACTGCGAAACCTCTGCCATGTTCACCGGCACGAGCCGCCTCAATCGCTGCGTTAAGTGCAAGCAAATTCGTTTGATCTGCTATTGCAGCAATGGCGTCAACAATTTTGCCGATTTTATCTGATTCTTCGCCGAGTTGTGCAATAACGGTAGAAGCATCACTGACGGAACTTTCAATAATCTTCATTTGGTCAACCGCATCAGCAACGCTTTTGCCGCCCATTTCAGCGGCATTGTTTGTCTCTTGAATCTTACTACTGGACGCACTCAAAGTGTCAGTAAAAGTATTCATGTTAGTCATAAGCTGTTCTGATTGGCGCGTTGCATTTTCAACTTCCGTAAACTGTTCGGTAGCGGCGCCTGCAACTTTAACTATTGATTCAGCAACCTGGTTAATTGCGATTGAAGATTGATCTGCACTTGCTGTCAACTGTTCAGACGCAGCGGCAACCTGTTCAGCAGATTCAACAACTCTTGCAACCATATCGTGAACATTCTTGCGAAGATTTAATAAAGCATTGCCCATAACACCAATTTCATCGCTGCGCTCAGTATCAATAGGAATATCATTTACATTTGTTCTAAAATCACCGGTTGAAAGAACTTCGATAGCTTGTGTCAAATCTCTAATCGGTTGAATCATTCTTCTTGACAAGGCGATAGAAGCGAAAATTAAAATAATTTCGAGGACAATCATAACGATTGCCGACATTATGAAGTTAGAGCGAAATTCGGCATCAGCTTTAGATTGAACTTCTGCTACCTTTTCATCAATGTAGTCAATCCAAACGCCTGTGCCGACAATCCAGCGATATGGAGCAAATGAGGCGGTATAATTTCTCTTTGGAAGTGGTTCAGTTTGATTTGGCTTTGCAAACATTAAATCTGTATAGCCGCCACCGGATTTTTGTCCGTTTTCAATCATTTCCTTAATAAATTGTTTGCCGTGAGGATCAGTTAGATTTATACGCGATTTGCCTTCAACATCAGCACGACCAAGTAAAACAACATTGATACCTTCGTAAGTGTCAATCCAAAAATAACCGGCACCGTTGTCGTAACGCATTGCACGAACAAGTGCAGCAGCTTCTATTTTTGCCTGATCTTCGGTAAGTTGTCCGGCTTGCTGGCGTTTGTATACTGAATCTATCACGCTGATTGCAACTTCCGTTTCTTTTTTCAATTCAGCTTCAATGTCTTCGGTAAGTGCAGTTCTGTAGGAAGTTACCTGTTCTTCCGTATTGTCGAGCATACTTTTAAAAAATATGCCGCCCATACAAATCATCGTAATTATTGATGCACCTATCATCATTATTAGAAATTGTGTCCGCATAGACGATTGCATCTGGAGTCCGCCCATATTAAATTCATCTCCCATTCTGTTTTTACTCTTTTTATTCACGAGTTTTATAAAATGATTATTCTATTCTATATTTTAAAATCCTGCGTCATTGCAAATAAAAAACTTTATATTTAATTTCGCAAAAATTTTGATAAAGTCGTCGACAAGTCAGAAAATTTCGTGTAAACTAAATAAAAGTAGCGATGTGTGATTTTGTCAGATATTTTATTTTAAAAATGCTTTCTGGCAAAGAGACAGGAGGAATTAAAAAATGGCTGTTCATGTACTTAATGAAGCAAGACGCTGTCTTCAATGTAAAAAACCGCTTTGCAGATTGAAGGGCTGTCCGGTTGAAACTAACATTCCTGAGATGATTCGGCTCTTTCTTGCCGGTGAATCCGAAGCAGCAGGCAAAATGCTTTTTGAAAATAATCCGCTTTCCATTGTCTGCTCTCTCGTTTGCGATCACGAAAACCAATGTGAAGGTAATTGCATTCAAGGTCGTCGTGGCGCTGCAATTAACATTCCAAGCATTGAAAATTATATTTCTGATGCTTATCTTGACAAAGTGATTATTGAGCGTGAACCGGATAAAGGACAAAAAGTTGCGATTATCGGCGCAGGTCCGGCAGGAATTACCATTGCGATTAAACTTGCTGAACGCGGTTACGACATTACGATTTTTGAGCGCATGGATAAAGTCGGCGGCATGATGCGCTACGGCATACCGGCTTTCAGACTTCCAAGAATGATATTAGATCGTTATCAAGTTAAACTTCGTCAAATTGGCATTCATTTCAGACCTAATACCTCTATCGGCGGTGCAATTCATCTTGACGATTTATTTACAGATGGTTATGACGCAGTATTTATCGGAACAGGCGTATGGCGGCCGAATCGTACACATTGCAAAGGTGAATCACTTGGCAACGTTCATTTTGCGATTGACTATTTGCAGAATCCTGAAGCCTACGATTTAGGCGACACTGTTGCAATTATCGGTGCCGGTAATTCCGCAATCGACGTTGCAAGAACCGTTGTCCGAATGGGAAGCCGTCACGTTACGATTTATGCACGCCGTCAAAGAATTGCAGCAAGTCAACGCGAGTTGGATTATGCACAAGTTGATGGAATTGATGTTCAGCAAGGCATGCAGATTAAAGAGTTTACGGACAAAGGACCTGTTTTTATACCGAAGATTTTTGACGAGGAAGGCAATTTAGTCCGCGAAGAAGAACCTGTGCTTGTCCTTGCAGATAGCACGATTATTGCAATAAGTCAAGGACCTAAAGATAAAATTGTCAATACCACAACAAATCTTGATGTCAACAATAAAGGCTTAATTGTAGTTGACGACGCCGGAAAAACCACTCACGAAGGTGTATTTGCAAGCGGTGATGTCGTTGCAGGTTCAAAAAATGTAGTTTTAGCAGTTAAATATTCTAAACTTGTTGCTAAGGCAATGGACGAATACTTAACTTCAAAACGTGAAACTAAAAATTAATTGATAATTAATAATCGGAATGCGGAATTAAAGATAGAAATTTTTAATTCTGCATTCTTGATTCTAAATCACAGAAAGAGTGATAATCATGAATTGTTTAAAGAAAATTTTGTTGCCTATGATTGTACTTATTGTGGTCATAGCAGTTATGACAGGCTGTGGAGGAGAGCGTAGTGACAAAATTTTTTATCTCAATCACGACAACACAGATTTCTTTGGTGGCATGTTAATTAGGGAGGAAGTTGCCAGATTTGCTCAAACTAAAGGACTCAACATTGATTTTTATGATGCCAAAGGTGACAGCAATACTCAAATGGACCAAATGAAAGAAGCTCTCAAAAATAATCCTCAAGCTATCGTTTTGCTTGCGATTGACGGCGATGGAATGATTCCATTTGTCAAGCGTGCCAATGAAATTGGTATACCAATCGTTACAGTTAATCGTGATGCAAATGACGGCGAAAGGATAAGAGTTACTTCTGACGACTTTGAAGCCGGCAAATTACAAGCTAATTATATGGCTCAAAAACTTCCTCAAGGCGCAAATGTCGTATATCTTGAAGGCACAGCAAATTTATTGCTCTCTCAAAAACGTTGGGACGGTTTCAAAAAAGAATTGAATGCCAAGCGTCCGGATATCCAAATTTTGGACATGCAGGACGGTAAGTTCAGTAAGGCAGAAGCAATGAAAATTACTGCTCTTTGGCTGTCAATATATCCTAAAATTGACGCTGTTGTTTGCGGTAATGACCAAATGGCACTCGGCGCTATTGCGGCGCTTAAATCTGCAAATCGTCTCACAGGTTGCCTCGTTTCAGGTATCGACGCAGTAGATGATGCCTTAAAAGCCATTGCAGCCGGTGAAATGGTGCAAACTATCAAACAAGATGGAATTAAACAGGCAGACAGTGTTGTTGAAATTTTGGAAACTATCAGCAAAGGCGGCAAACCTACTGATATTGAAATTCCGTATACTTCTATCACCAAAGATAATTTGGCACAATTCAAAAAATAAGGAGAACTGCCATGTTAAAAAAATTATCCGTAAGAACAAAAATATTATTTCTTTCCATAGTTATGATTTTTATTATTTGCGTAGTTGCAGGCGTCGGTATTATCTTCAATAGTTGGGCGAAAGATTCCTTAGATGAGATGTATAAATCGAATCTTATGGCAACTCAATTTTTAAACGATGCAAATGGTCATTTTCGTAATATTGATGTAGATATTGCCTACATGTTACTTGGCAGCAGTGGCATTGACCGCAATATCTTGCAGGAAGACATTCTGGCACGTTTAGAAAATATTCGTAATAATGCTGACAGATTGAGTGAGATTGTCAAAGATGAAAAATCTCATCAGATTCTACAGAGTCTTTACGAACATTTAAATCAGGCAAAAACAGCAGTCAATGCAACTAAAGGTCTCTCAAATTCTCCGGAAGATAAAATTAAATTGTATAAAAATCTCATGGCAGTCAGAACCGTTGCAGATGATCTTAACGCAATTACGCCAAATAACGTATTTCAAGGCAAAATTTTATTTGAGGAAAATAACGAAAGTTACAATCTTGTCATTCGCATATTCGCTGCAATTATAATTCTCGGTCTTCTTTTTGGAATCGGTGCAGCAATTATAATATCAAGAAATATTGCCAATCCTTTATCACGTGCTATTGAAGAATTAAACACCATAGCCAAAGGCGAATTGACTAAAGAAATTCCAGCGGAACTCATGGAACGCGAAGACGAAGTTGGAACCGTCGTTCATGCTCTTTCAAAAATGCAAGGTAGTCTTCGCGATATTTTAAAAAACGTCCGAGAAGAAGCGCAACATAGCGTGGATATGGTAGGAAGTGTACAAGCACTCATAAGAACACTTGACGAACACACACAAGATATGTCTGCGGTGACTGAACAAATTGCCGCCGGCACTGAAGAAACGGCTGCCACTACCTCAAATATTCAAACTTTAAGCGACAATGTAAATAAAGAAATTCTCAACACTTCTGAAGAATCGCAGCGCAGTGAAGCCTACGCAAATGAAATTGACGAAAGAGCCGCTAAACTTCGAGAGAGTACAAGTCAAGCCATTAAGGTATCGGAACAGCTTTACGGTCAAACTAAGTCATCACTTGAAAAGTCTATCGAATCGGCACAAGTTGTCAGCGATATTGAGCACTTCACAGGCGAAATAGTAAATATAGCGGATCAGACCAATCTTTTAGCACTTAATGCGGCAATCGAAGCTGCAAGAGCCGGTGAACATGGTCGCGGTTTTGCGGTTGTCGCCGACGAAGTTAGAAAACTCGCCGAACAAACTGCCGGTTCTGCTGATAACATAAAAAAACTTACTGAACAAGTTACAAGTTCCGTTAATGAGCTTTCAAAAGGAGCTTTCGACATTCTCAAATTCATTGATGATACGGTCATTAAAGACTATCAAGGCATGGGAGAAACTGCCGAACAATACAAGAAAGACGCCGAATATGTTAAAGATTGGGCGCGTCAAAGCAACGAAAGAGCATCTACGCTTGCCGAATCAATTCAAACTATGACCAGAGCAATGGAAGATATTGCAAGGGCAACACATGAAGGCGCTGTTGGCAATACCAGCATTGCTGAGAAAGTTTCACTAATGGCAGAAAATGCACATGAAATTTCCAACAAGATGAACGAATCAGAAGCAGGTGCAAGGCGTTTAATGGAACAAGTTGACAGGTTTAAAATTTAATATTCAAAATAAAATTAGAAATGAGTAGTGACAATGAAATTAAAAAGATTTTTATTAGTTATATTCACAATGTTAATGGTTGTGACAGTGATAAACACGACAGAAGCAGCTAAAAAGGTTAAATTCGATAAAAAAAAGTTGGCGACTGCTGAATTTATCGACGCAGCATCAAAATTAAATCCACTAATAATGAGCAAAGAGGCACCGGAATTAATTACAATTTTAGGCGACGCTGAGGCAACTCAAGGGCAAATGGTTCATTACATTCAAAAGCGCAATCCTAATCCGCTGTTAAATTGCACAGTCAGACAAATTGTACAACTCTACTACGAAGAAGCCGGTCGCGAAGGTATTCGTGCAGATATTGCACTTTGTCAGGCATTCAAAGAAACCGCCGTGTTTGCTTACGGCGGCGATGTCGATCCTTCACAAAATAATTATTGCGGACTTGGTGCAACAGGAAATCACGAACCTGGTTTAAAATTTGAATCGCCACAAATTGGCGTCAGAGCACATATTCAACATCTTCTTGCTTACACTTCAACTAAACCGCCAAAAGTCGCAATCGTTGATCCGCGCTACGCTTTAGTCAGAGATTTTCGTAAGGACATTTTCGGCAAGGCAACGCATTGGACGGATTTAAACGGCGTTTGGGCGGTTCCTGGTACTTATTACGGACAAGATATTATAAAACTTTGGCAGCAGGCATTAATGCCGGACGGTTCAAATGAATCACTTATGGCAGCAAATCGAAATATTAAATTAAATGCACCAACGGCTGAGATGTTCGTTTATAGAGGTCTTGTTTACTTTGCACGCGGTGAAGCAGGTTCCGATAATGATTATTACAATGCAATAGATGATTTTGAATCTGCAACGATTCTTGCGCCAAATTCGACGGCGGCACTTTACGATTTAGCAATAACTCGCGAAAAGATTGGTAAAAATAAAGAGGCCATAGATACTTATAATAAACTGATTGAGATTGACAATGAGTTTACGCAAGCTTTTTATAATCGTGGCAGGTTAAAATTACTCAATGGCAAGTACGATGAAGCTATTAAAGATTTTGAGCGCGTCCTTGAACTTGAACCGCGTACCGCTGATGCAAGAAATGAAATTGGAATCGCCCATTTTAAACAAAAGTTATATCAAGAGGCTTACAATGACTTTAGTGAAGCGCTTGAAATCAATGATCGCAATGAAACGGTAATTGCCAACAAACAAATTATTGATTCTTGTATCAAGAAGAAGAAAAAATCTTAAAGTTTAAAATGTGGTTGTGATAACTTGATTGACAAAAAAATTGTCTGTTTTTTATTGTCAAGAGCGATGTTTGCAATGGCGTTAGCTTATCTTCTTCCGATTTGCTACGCTTTTTTTTCAATGCAAAATTGGAAAGTTGCAGCTTTTTTTTCAATACTTGCAGCAATTTCAACAATAACAGGCTCCATTTTTGCTTACAGCAGCAGAAATCATAGACAGAGAATCAAAATTAGCGAATCAGCGGCTTCAATGATAGTTGTCTGGATACCGCTTGCTGCGATTGGTGCTGTGCCGTTTATTATGACAAATTGGCTCTCACCGATTGATTCTTTGTTGGAAACAATCTCAAATTTGACGGCTGCCGGTCTTTCGCTTTTACCGCTCAATGCGCCTTACATTTTGCAGCTTTGGCAGGCTTCTTTGATGTGGCTCGGTTCATTTATATTTTTGAGCATACTCGTTACGATTTTGCCGGAAGTCAGCGGTTGTTTCGGAATGGAATTATCATTGAGTCAAGGACAAATATTTTCGCCAATGCTTGGACAAATGCGCTATATGGCGACTAAAATTTTGTTGATTTATGAGGCGTTGACGCTGCTTTCATTTGGACTATTTAAATTGGCAGGACTCGACAACTGGGATTCACTCTCAATGGCGTTAAGATGTATTTCAACCGGCGGCGGCTCATTCTTTGCAGGAAAAGGCAATATTTATGTTGAATATGCAGCGATTTTTTCAATGCTGTTCGCATGTGGAAATTTTTTGTTATACTTTAGGCTGCTAAATACAATAATTCCACCTGCGTCGAGTTTGAGTTCAAAAAAATTTGTAAATATAAAACACTTCGCAAAAAATGTACATTTATTGATTATAAAATTCTTCGTGTTGCTGCGAAATAATGCAAAATCAAATGCAAAAATATTTTTCAGCAATTCCGAAGTTCAATTTTTACTTGTAACGATTTTCGTCAGTACAAATTTCATACTTTTTACTATGTTTGGCACTCTAATTGACGGTAATTTCAGCTTTCGTATGGCATTTTTTCATGTCGTTTCATTTATAAGTACAACCGGAATGACAATCGCTAACGTTAATGATTTTCAAGACTATAATCGTTTTTTGTTATTCATTTTAGCTGTTGTTGGCGGCTGTATGGGTTCTGTGACCGGCGGCTTAAAATCAATTCGTGTTATAATTCTTTTCAAATTAGCGGCAAATGAAACGTTAAAGGTTATACACCCAAGAATGATGACAAACATAAAAGTCAGCGGCGCTTCGGTGCCAATGAAAATTGTCGGACGTGTGCTTGCGTTCTTCTTCTTGTGTTCGGTATCAATGTTCGTATTTTCAGTAATTCTTTCGTTAAGTGGACAGCCTTTTTCGACTTCAGTGGCAATGTCAATGGCGTGTTTAACAAATACCGGAACATTGCCTGGAATTTGTGATTCGGAGACATTTTTGGAATTACCGATTGTAATGAAACTGCTATGCTGCTTAATTTTTGTTGTCGGGCGCATGGAAATTTTTGCATTTTTAATTTTAGCTGCGCTGATACACTTTAATCAAGAGAAACGAACATGGTAATGTAGCAGGAACATAATTTTAGCTAAAAAAAGTGTTGCAACAACTAAAATTTTGTGCTATGATTAATGCGTTGTCTTAAATTGTAAGATTATGCTAATGAAAGGCGTGATAATATGTCAGCTTATTGTGAAATTTGCCATAAAGGCAAGATGAGTGGTATGAATGTCAGCCACTCACATTTAAAAACTAAACGTAAATGGAAACCAAATATTCAACGTGTTCGTGCTGTTGTCAACGGTGAAATCAAGCGCATTAATGTTTGCACACGTTGTCTTCGTTCCGAAAAAATTCAACGCAGTATTTCTTTACCGGCTGAACTTTAATGAAAAATTTTTTCTACGATATATAAAAACTGTCCGCCATCTGGTGAACAGTTTTTTTGTATTAGATTTTTTTAATTTATACTTCCGAAATTGCCTCAAAGAATGATTCTTCAATTTGTTTAAGTTGACACTCCCTAGAGTTAAAACTCAGGGATTCCTAATTCAATGAACACAGCCTTTGCCACAGGCGGCTAAGTATTAGGTCTTACACGTTCTCCACAAGCGTGACTTCCCGTGTGCCCCACGGTAGTGAGCTTGGTTTTCGTTCTTTTTTAAATTTTACATCGTAATTTCCAATTTGTCAATTAGGAATTGCGCCTTACATCTTCTTACGGCGCGGAAGATAAATGATTTTTTACCCACAAACTATTCCTACTTAAATCTTTTATGATATAATTATAACATTGTATATGTTAATATTTTTTTACATTATTATTGCATGAGTGATTATAAAAAATTATGCCGCAATGATCGCGACGGAATGTGAGGTTTTTATGAGTTATTATTTAAAGCAATGTCGTCAAAATTTTTGGCATGGAAGATTTTCAACATTTCCTGATGATTTAGTTGTACATGCAATTTCAACTCGTTTGAGTGGTATCAGTAAGTCGCCGTTTGACAGTCTTAATCTTGCACTTCACGTTGGAGATAATCCGCAGGATGTTTTAACTAATCGCCGCCGTTTTGCAAATTCATTAAATTTAAATTTTGAAGATATAATATCACCTAATCAAGTTCATGGCGATAAAATTGTTCGCGTTGATGAATCTCATCGTGGGCTTGGTGCTATTAACTACAACGACGCGATAAAAGAAACTGACGCATTGATTACAAATACGCCAAATTTGCCTTTAATGCTCTGTTTTGCTGACTGCGTTCCAATTTTATTTGTTGATGTTGACAACCGTGCTGTTGGCATTGCTCATGCCGGTTGGAAAGGAACCATGTTAAAAATCGCCGCAAAAACTTTAATGGCAATGACGGACGAATTTGGCACGAATCCGCAAACTTGTCTTGCAGGTATTGCGCCTTCAATCGGTCCTTGTTGTTATGAAGTTGGCGAAAATGTCATCGAAGCAACAAAGGAAGCCTTTCCACATCATGCTGATAAATTAATAATTAATCGTAATGGAAAAACTTTTATTGATTTGTGGCAAGCTAATTTCATTCAGTTGATTGAAGCCGGCATGAGTAATGAAAATATTGATATCTCTCGTGAATGTACTTGCTGCAAATCAAGTTGGTATTTTTCTTATCGTGCTGCTCGTCTTGCTGGAAAAAATGAGACCGGCAGAATTGCTGCGATCATATCAATAAAAGATTCAGAATGATTACAAAAAATTTTTTAATCAATTTTTAATTTGTCATTAATTGTCATTTAATTATAAAAGCGTTATAATGTATTTATAAGTGAGGACGTTATTTAAAATTTTGCGAGGTTAATGACATGATTAAGTTAAAAAAAATTTTGATTAAAATTGTCATTGCAGCCGGATTGCTGACAATGAGCATTGATATTATTTATCCGACAAATATTGCCTATGCTGAAATTATTGAGCGAACAGTTGAAGATGTCGTAGGCGAATATCGAATGGGCGATCATGAGACCCGTGAACAGGCAAGACACGCTGCACTTGCTGAGGCTAAACGTGTTGCCGCCGAGAGAGTTTTCGTTGGTGTCATTGGCAATACTTTCGTTGAAAATATGGCGGTCGTCAAGGATAACGTATCGACTTATGCAATGGCACATATGGAAATTTTAAAACAAAGTACCTCTTTTGTCGGAGAAGAAGGTACTCTTTGTCGTGCAACTATTACTGCTTTTGTTAAGGTTGACAAGGATAAGATCATGGCGATGATTGAAGAATCAAATAATCAAAGTCAAGGAGTTTCCGAAGAACAGCGCAAACGTGAAGAAGAACATAGATTAGCTGAGGAAAGAAGATTAGAACTTGAACATCAAAGATTAGAGGAAGAACGACAGAGGATAAGGGCCGAAGAAGAACGACGTTTAAGAGAACAGCGTAGAGAATTTAACGGACATCATTATCAAATTGTAGATGAGAGTTTGGATTGGTATGACGCTGAGGCTTATTGCGAAGATCAAGGCGGTCATCTTGTATCAATTAATTCTGAAGTTGAACAGAAATTTATTGAAAGTCTCCTAAGTTTTCAAGGCGCTCGAAACAGTTATTGGATCGGCGGTAGAAAAACCGTTGGCGGAAAATTATATTGGGTTGATGGCTCGCCATTTACTTATACTAATTGGGCTGACGGACAACCTGACAACATTAGCGAAATGTCATTAATGATTTACAGGAATACAAATCCTCTAAGCAATAGCACTTTAGGTCAATGGAATGATTTAGCAGCAAACGGCAGATTTAAAGCAGAAACTTTTTTTGGACTTGAAAACTTTGGATTTATTTGCGAATGGGATTATTAATTATTATTTATGAGGTGTTTTTAATGAATTATATTGCAAAGATTTTTGCAACAACGATTTTTGCATTTGCTGCGACTGGTGCTTCTTTAACACAGGCTGCGACGCCGGATTATATTTTAGGTACTTTTTTTACTTCAAATGAAGATACAAAAATGCAATGTTATTTCTCGGAAGACGGCATAAGAATGGCACATTGGCTGGAAATGAAGGATATTGCCGGACGCGATATATCATGTCAGTATTATAATCATTCGTTTTACGTTTGTTTGGTTGATAACAATGGCAATAATACTTTCAAGATTTACAGATATAAGGACCTCAAAGATTGGCAAGCGCCTAAATCCTTCAGCGTTATAGATCGCGGCGATAAATATCGTAATGTTTGGGCGCCGGATTTATTCATTGATGATGACGGTTCGGCTTATGTTTATTTTGCAAAACAGAAGGGTTATAATTCAAAAAATGATGAGCGCACTTTTGATATTTACGTTTCAAAAATTAATGACATTGAAAAAATGCAAGAGGTTAATTTTGAGGAAGCCAAACCTATCAAGATGTTAATGGACAAAAAATCTGATAATTACATAGATGCTCAAGTTCGCAAAGTCAACGGCAAATACTACATGATCGTTAAGAATGAAGCCTGGATTACAACAAATGACAATAAATCGCCTGTGCTGTTAAAGTCGGATACGCCGGATGGTAATTTTATAGAAGTCATAAATTGGCCGTTAAACGCAATTCGAGGCTATGAAGGTTTTTCAATTCTTACGAAAGGCGACAAAGTTTACATTTACGGCGACAATTATTCTCGAAGATACGATAATGTTAATAACTCCAATCACACCGTTTGGATTGCTGACAAGAAAAATATTGAAAATGGACCATATACCGCACATTATGTTGAATCTGATAGAGATTTGCGGCATGGCAGTGTAATTTTGATTGACGATGATTATGTCAAGAAAAATTTTGATATCGCTGGTTTCGCCGAAATGCACCGAATGACTTCTTCCTATAATGATAATCAAGAGCCTAAAACCGTAATATTGTCAAAAGAAAATTTTGCGGTTGATTCTTCTTCCAAAGACAGCGATATTGTAATTGATAATTTTGCACCGGCAATTAATGTCATTTATGAACTGCCAAAGAAAAAAA
Organism: uncultured Selenomonadaceae bacterium; assembly: GCA_905234365.1. GTDB lineage: Bacteria > Bacillota > Negativicutes > Selenomonadales > Selenomonadaceae > Quinella. Next base: position 42,097 of record CAJOHI010000005.1, read on the forward strand.
ACGTCATTATAAACAAAATTTTAAATCCATATGGAGTGAACGAAATTAAATTTAAATTGTCAGAAGGTTCAACTTTAAGAATCATTCAAATTGACAAAGATTTAGTATATGATAGGCAGGATAAAGAAATTATTTTCAAGATTGATGAAGAAGGTAAAATTACGAAGGAATAATGGATTTTAATCAATTTATTTATAAAAAAGAGACTTTTGGTGAAATTTCCAACGTTGATGAATTTAATATTGCGTTCGGTATTGACGCTAATTTTGTTCCGCCAATGGGTATTATGCTAACGTCCATTTTGCTCAACAATCCTGAATGCAATTTGCATGTTCATGTTTTTTTAAATTCAATTTTGTCTGAAGATATAGGTAAGTTAAAAAGTCTTGCAAGTCAATATAATAACATTCAAGTTGACATGTATCATGTTGACGCCGACATTTTTAAAAATTTTTACGTTGGAAAAGGTTACACCGTAGCAACATATCACAGAATTTTAATTGCTAAAATATTATATCCGGCAGTTTCCAAACTTTTGTATATTGATGCCGATACTTTATGTGTTGGTAAAATTTTTGAGTTGAGGAAGCTGTCTTTTGATAATGAAATGATTATGGCGGTGCCGGACAGAGGCGAATGGTTGCCACAGCATAAGAAAGAATTAGGAATTTCTGCAGAGCAAATATATTTTAATGCAGGTGTTTTGTACATTGATTTAGCTAAATGGAATGAATTTGAATTATCCGAAAAAATGATACAACTTTTAAGTGAGCGAAATTTATCATTTCAAGATCAAGACGCATTGAATCTTTTGGCAGGTAATCAAATTAAGCCTATCTCGGTACGCTTCAATCAATTTCTACTGATGAAAAAAGTCAACGAAAAGTTGCCTGATGATACGGTATTTATACATTTTGCCGGACAAGTTAAGCCTTGGCAACCGTGGTGCGATAATCCTCAACGTACAATTTATGATGAATATCGAAATAAATCATTATGGCGAAAATTTGACTATCACCCACGAGATTATCAGGAAAATCGTTTAATGGGCAAAGCTGAACGCCGTCGAGGAAATTTTTTAACTGCGTTGAAATGGTATTATAAATACGTTAAAGATAAACTACTTAGAAATTAGTAAACGGAGAATATTTTTTAATACAATGAAAATTAGTATTTACATTGCGACTCAAAATGATTATAATTTTCCAAAATGTAAAAGTTATGTGCCATTGATAGTTGGAAAGCCAAATTATAAAATTGAAAGTTCAATTAATGACAGCGTTGGTGAGTCTATAAGTTCAAAAAATCGCTTTTATTGCGAGTTGACAGGTCATTATTGGATTTGGAAGAATGATAATCAGAGTGATATTGTCGGATTGTGTCATTATCGGCGGTTTCTTTGGCTCAACAACATTCGCCGCCGAATTTGCAAGAAAAATTTTACTGCTTTAAGTGCTGAAGTTGAAAATTATCTTGATACATGCAATGTTGAAAAAATCTTGACAGATTATGATATAATTTTGCCTAGACCTTATATATTTTCTGCTGATAATATAAAATCGCAATTTGTCCGATATCACGGTCAAACAAATTATGATTTAATTATTGACTCTTTGCAGAGATTATATCCGAATTATGTTGAATCGGCAAAATTGACATTTAATCAACGCTTTGAATATCTTGCAAATTTATTAATTACTCGAAAAGAATTATTTGATGCTTATTCTGAATGGCTTTTTTCAATTTTGCAGGATATTGAAAATCACATTGACTTGTCAGACGAGAGAAGTTTTCGACTGCTTGGCTATATCGGTGAGCGTCTGCTGAATTTATACGTATTTCATAATAAATTGAATGTCAAAGAAGTTCCACAGATTTTTATAAATGCAAACGACAAAGAAGATTTATATATTGATTTGCGATATATTAAGCGTCGATATTTTGCAGGTGTTTTGAATTTTGAGGAAAGTATCCGAAAGAGATTCAAAGGTTGATAATTACGCGAGGTGAAAATTTTTGATATTAACGATAGCTGCAACGGTATTTGTATTCGGCTTATTAGTGTTGGCGCATGAATTTGGACATTTTATAACAGCTAAGATGACCGGCATGCGTGTAGATGAATTTGCAATCGGCTTTGGTCCAAAACTCATAAGCACGAGATACGGTGAGACGATTTATTCTATTCGTGCCGTACCTCTTGGCGGATTCAACGACATTGCAGGAATGGATCCGAATAACAATGAGGCAGGCGAGCGTGGTTACTGCGAAAAACCGGTCTTATCAAGAATGATTGTAATACTTGCAGGTTCCACGATGAATTTTATTTTGCCAATATTTTTGTTCTTTGGCATTTTCTTTTTCAGCGGAGTTGATATGCCGTCTCCTGAACCGGTAATTGGCTCGGTGATTGAAGGTAAAGCTGCCGAAAGTGCAGGATTAAAAGCCGGCGATCGAATTATTAAAGTCAATGGCGTTGAGGTTGCTACCTGGATAGAATTTACTGATTCGCTGCGAGAAATGAATGAGGAGCAATCCGTAAACATTGCTTATGAGCGCAACGGTCAAGTAAATGAAGTTGAACTTCAACCTACTTATGATAAGGCAAGCAAGCGTATTTTAATTGGCGTTCAGAGCGATATTATACACAGAGAAGCTGGTTTTTTTGAATCAATTCAGTTGGCAGTGAAAAAAACAGTTGATATAATCGTAATGATGTTGACTGCTTTAGTTGAAATTTTTGCAAGTCCGTCACAAGCAGATTTAGCTGGACCTATTGGCATTGCACAAATGGCAGGAAAAGTTGCGGAGACAGGTTTTGTGCCTTTGTTGAATTTTGCCGCATTGTTAAGTTTGAATTTAGGAATAATAAATTTGCTGCCGGTACCTGCACTTGACGGTGGTCATTTCGTTACACTTCTGCTGGAAGCTGTCAGAGGAAAGCCGCTTGGACCAAGGGCAATTATTTATGCCCAAAGAATTGGCGTTGCATTGCTGATAATTTTAATGCTCTTTGCAACAAAAAACGACATCGTTCGTGTGTTCTTCAGCTAAAGAATCGTAATTTACTTGACTTGATAATCTAAAATGTTATAATTAAAAAAATTTTTTTCAAGTGTGATAAAATGAATGCAAAAATTTCAGTTTTGATATTGGCGAAAAATGAGGAAAAATTTATTGGCGCCTGCCTTGAAAGTGTTTTAAATTTTGCTGATGAAATAATTGTCATTGACGACGACAGCACTGATAAAACAGCTCAAATTGCGAGTTCATTAGGTGCTAAGGTTATAAATCATGCTCTAAATGGCGATTGGGGTAGTCAGCAGACCTTTGCAATTCAACAGGCGAGCAATGATTGGATTTTTTTTATTGATGCGGACGAGCGTGCTACGAAAAAATTATCAGAACATATTAAAAAAATTCTTGCTGAAGATGACAGACGATTTGCCTATTTGACAGCAAGGTTGAGTTATTTTTGGGGACAACCGCTCAAACACGGCGGTTGGTTTCCAGATTATGTAGTTAGACTGTTTCCGCGTCAAGGTACTTATGTTACCGGCCTTGTTCATCCTAAAATTTGTCACAACTATCAAGAAAAGAAACTTCCGGAAAATGAATATCTTGTGCATTATCCGTATCGTGATTGGGATCATTATTTTAATAAGCTGAATTTTTATACGACACTTGCGGCAAAAAAAGCTAAAGAGGCAGGAAAAACTGCTACTATCGCGGATATGATTCTGCACCCAATTTGGGCAGCATTTAGAATGTATTTTTTGAAAGGCGGCTTCCTTGACGGAAGAATTGGCTTTATCCTTGCAAGTTTCCATTATTTCTACACAATGGCAAAATATGTTAAACTCTATTATCTTGACAAGGAAAATACTCATGTAACCGAAAAGTAATAAAGAGACAAGCAGAAATTAAGCAGTTGAAAAAAATTCACTTCTTTGACTCGCCATATCCAAATCAATGGTCTGAAGAAAAACTCAAGGAATTTAAGAGTGTTGCTGATAAATTGGCAGCTCGTCAAGCTAAAGATTATATTAAAATTTATCTGGAGTTAATGAGTTAAAAATGTACAAAAATATTTTAATTAATGCGCTGGTCAATCTTGGTGATGTGGTGCTGACAACTTCAGCATTGGCATTGATTAAGAGACATTATCCAGCAGCAAAAATTACAATTATGGTTAGAGGCGTTGTTGCTGACGCGGTGCGAAATAATCCCGTTATCGACGACGTTATTATTTTTGACTATAAAGCTAAAAAAAATTCTCTGTCGAAAATGGCAGCGATTATCAAGGAAATTAAACGACGTCATTTTGATTTGTCGATCTCGTTTGACAGAAAGTTAAGACCGGCACTTTTAACTTATCTTGCAGGAATACCGAGAAGAATTGGACCAAGCAAAGTTTTTGATAACAATAAAAGCCGCGTCACGTGGTTATATACTGACGTTATTGAAATTAATCACGATCTCAATAAAACCTTGCAAGCAGAAACTTACCAAACAATAGTGCGAAAATTTTTTGATATAGAAGGTCACGAAAAGCCGGTTTTTGCAAATATTACATCGGACAATGAAAATAAAGTTGATGAACTTTTTAAAAGACTGCCGCAGACTGAAATTAAAATTGCTCTATGTGTCAAGGGTACTTTCCCGCTGAAAACGTGGCCTAAAGAATATTTCGCCGAAGTTGTTAAAAATTTATCGACTAAATTTAATGCGGCTTTTTATATCGTTGGTGCTCCGAATGATAAAAATTATGCTGACGAAGTAATTGCCGAAATTAAATCGACATCAAATGTCAATGTTGAAAATTTTTGCGGTGAAACCAATCTTGTAGACTTGGCGACAATTTTTAAAAAATCTGACTTGCTTATAACTGTTGATACCGGTGCCACTCATATTGCTGCAACAACCGGCGTTAAAACGATTGTGATGTACGGCTGCACAAGTCCTGATCGTTGGAATCCAATTAATGATAATGCAACGGTTTTTACTTCACGCGAAACATGTTGTCCATGTTCCGTAAAAGTTGAAAATTGTTCAAGTTACCCAAAGCCTAAATGTTTGTATAATGTAACGCCCAAAATGGTGACTGAATCTGCGATTATTAAATTGACAAAATAAAGTAAAATATAAAAAACCTCTTGAAGTAGTTTTGAATTTCTACTGCATGAGGTTTTTTTGATTTATGATTTTTATGGCTTTACAATTTAGAATTTTAACTTCCTAAACGAATCTGAATCATTAAACAAGTCCTTGCGCCATCATTGCATCAGCAACTTTGATAAATGCTGAAATGTTGGCACCCATGACAAGATTATCAGGATCGCCGTACTTTTCGGCAGCCGCCTTAGCATTTTTATAAATGTTTGTCATAATGCCTTCTAACTTCTTGTCGACTTCTTCAAATGTCCAACTGAGTCTCATGGAATTTTGTGACATTTCAAGTGCACTTGTTGCAACGCCACCAGCATTTGCAGCCTTAGCAGGACCAAACATAATTTTACTCTTTTGATAGTGTTCGATTGCCTCAAGAGTTGATGGCATGTTAGCACCTTCAGCAATGAGCTTAACGCCGTTATCAACGAGGATTTTTGCAGATTCGAGATCAATTTCACTTTGAGTCGCACAAGGAAGCGCAATATCACATTTGACAGTCCAAACGCCTTTGCAGCCTTCATGATATTCAGCACTAGGAACACGTGCGGCATATTCTTTGATACGTCCGCGCTCGACTTCTTTGATTTGCTTAACAACGTCAAGTTTAATACCTTCAGGATCGTAAACATATCCATTTGAATCGGAGCAGGTAACGACTTTTGCGCCATATTCCTGTGCCTTTTCGATTGCATAAATTGCAACATTACCTGCGCCACTGACAACTACAGTCTTGTCTTTAAGTGAATCGCCTTTATCGGCAAGCATGTTTTTAACGAAGTAGAGCAGACCATATCCGGTTGCCTCTTTACGAGCAAGTGAACCGCCATAAGTGAGACCCTTACCGGTAAGAACAGCATCATCATAAGCATCACGAATACGCTTATACTGACCATAAAGGAAACCAATTTCGCGACCGCCAACACCAATATCACCAGCAGGTACATCAGTATGAGGACCAATGTGGCGATAGAGTTCAGTCATAAAGCTTTGACAAAAACGCATGACTTCGTTATCGCTCTTGCCTTTAGGATCGAAGTCCGAACCGCCTTTACCTCCGCCGATTGGCAAACCTGTAAGTGAATTTTTGAAAACCTGCTCAAATGCAAGGAACTTCAAAATGCTGAGATTAACGCTAGGATGGAAACGAAGTCCGCCTTTGTAAGGTCCTATTGCACTGTTCATTTGAACACGGTAACCGCGATTAATTTGAACTTCGCCTTTGTCATCTTGCCAAGGAACGCGGAAAGTTACAACACGCTCCGGCTCGACCATTCTTTCCAAAAGTTTGACTTCTTTGTACTTTGGATTGCTTTCAAGAACCGGCACAATAGTTGTCAAAACTTCTTTTACTGTATTTTGAAATTCTACTTGGTCAGGATCACGCTGCTTAACTAACGCCAAAACGTCTTCAACATATTGTTTCATATCTGCCACAAATAACAACTCCTTAAAACTATATAAAATTAATCATACTTTATTTTTTTTTGATTAAAAATAGTATAGCTTAAAATATTATTTTTGTACAGATATATTTTCAAGAAATACTGTATACATTTTTTTGCAAGAGTGAGTTTTAAAAGACATTAAAATTATCGAAAGAACAAATAAATCAATAATGAAGGAGGCTGTTTTTCATGTATTGACAAAAGTTGAGTTTTCATATATAATTAGTATGAATTAAGAATTTGGAGGTTATATTATGAGATCTAATGAATTTATTGATATTACTGATGTAGTTTGTCCGATAACTTTTGTGAAGGTAAAAGTTTCGCTTGAGGAAATGAACGATGGAGAAATTTTGGAAATTAAACTTAATGAAGGCGAACCAATCCAAAATATTCCGAGAAGTCTAAAAGATGAAGGACACAAAGTTTTGGAACTGATTGAAAATGACGACGGCACATTTAAATTATTTGTTGAGAAAGGCGGCTTAAAATGAGATTTGCGACTGAACTATTGCACAAAGTTGCGCCTGATAAAATCACTGGTTCGACGACTGTGCCAATTTATCAAACGGCAGCGTATTGTCAAGATACTGCCGAAAACTTAGAAAAAATTTTTGTTGGGCGTAAGCCTGGCTTTGTTTACAGTCGAATAGGAAATCCAACAATTTCAATTTTTGAGCAGAGAGTTGCTGCACTTGAACATGGCGCAGGAGCAGTTGCATTTTCCTCTGGAATGGCGGCAATTTCAGCGGCAATTTTAAACATTGTCGAAAGCGGCGATGAGATTATTGCTAACGGCGGACTTTTTGGCGGTACAAGTGAATTTTTCAAAGAACTAAAAAATTTTAACGTGAACGTGAAATATGTTGCCGAAAATCGTATTAAAAATTTTGCCAAACTCATCACTGACAAGACAAAATTGATTTATGTTGAAACTATAGGAAATCCTAAACTTGATGTATCAGACATTGAAGGACTCGCAAAACTTGCTCATAAAAATAATTTGCTTTTGTTCGTTGACAGCACCGTTACTACTCCATATTTAATTCGACCGCTTGAATTTGGCGCGGACGTTGTTATACATTCTACTTCAAAAATGATTAATGGCGGCGGCAATTCTATCGGCGGAATTATCGTAACTGGAAATAAATTTTTTGGCAATACGGAAAAATTTCCCAAGTTGGAGAATTTTAAAAAGTTTGGCGCAATGAGTTATCTCGTCAGACTTCGCGCAAATATGCTGACAAATTTCGGCGGATGCGCTACGCCGTTTAATGTCTTTTTAACGAATATTGGTTTTGACACTTTAGAAGTAAGAATGGAAAGAGCTTGCGAAAATGCCTTTAAACTTTCTAAATTTTTATATAATCAAAAAAATATCTCGGTCAATTATCCTGGACTTGAAAATAATCCTTATAGGGAGCTTGCCTCAAAACAATTTAATAATCGTTTCGGAACAATGCTTACAATAAATTTCGATAGCAAAGATAAAGCATTTAATTTTATAAACTCGTTGAATTTTGCTTTAAATGAATCGAATATCGGCGATGTGCGTACTTTAGTTATACATCCTGCATCAACGATTTATTGTCATGCAAACGAAATTGAAAAATTAAATGCAGGTATAAGTGATAGTTTAGTTCGCATAAGTGTAGGAATTGAAAATATTGAAGATTTAATTAGCGATTTTGAACAAGCGCTGCAAAAAATATAAAAGATTTTTTGAACGTTAAAAAATTAAAATTTTCCTTGAAATATCGTCAAGGATTTTTTTTTGTGTTATAATTTATAAAAATTATTAAAAAGGCAGTTTTATAATTATGTCAGAAACAGATAAAAGAAATTTGCCGCAAATTCAATGGTTTCCAGGACACATGAAAAAGGCGCAGCGGTTAATCGAAGAAAATTTAAAACTTGTTGACTTGGTTATTGAAGTTCTTGATGCAAGAATACCGGTTAGCAGTCAAAACCCAATGTTAAAAGATTTAATAAACGATAAACCGCGATTAATTGCACTCTGTAAATCTGATTTATCGGATTCAAAATTAACCAAGCAATGGATTAAAAATTTTGCCGAAGAAAATGTTAGCGCGGTCGCTGTTGACGCAGTTAAAGGTACCGGTTTAAAGGAACTTATCGCGGCGGCAAAAACAATCGCTCAAGAAAAAACGCATAAACTTACAAGTCACGGTGCAAAACCTCGCTGTGCTCGTGCAATGATTATAGGAATACCTAACGTTGGCAAATCTTCACTTATTAATAAGTTAGCTGGAATAAATCATACTAAAATTGAAAATCGTCCAGGCGTCACACGGGCGAAGCAATGGATTAAAATTGACAGCGGTTTAGACTTACTCGACATGCCTGGTATTTTATGGCCAAAATTTGAAGATCCAGAAGTTGCATTGAAACTTGCATGGACTTATGCTATCAGTGATGAAATTCACGATCTTGAATTAACCGTCTGTAAACTTCTTGAAGTGCTTGTTGCGAATTATCCTAAAGGATTGATTGAGCGCTACAAATTGACTGAACCGCTGCTGTCAGAAGGTATTGAACTGCTTGAAATTATCGGAAAAAAACGCGGCTGTATTAAAAAAGGCGGTCTAGTGGACTTTGAGAAAGCACAGCGGCTTATATTGAATGAATTTAGAGCCGGAAAGTTAGGAAAAGTCACTTTAGATTGATATTCCATAAAGAAAAGATGATAAAATGACGATAAAAGAAATGAAAGCGTTAAAAGCTCTTGAAAAGCAAAATAAAGAGTTTGCAAGAGTTCAAAAGCTCTACGAATACGAAAATGAGGCACGCAGTCAAGGTTATAATCTCATTGCAGGTGTTGACGAAGCCGGACGCGGTTCACTTGTCGGACCAATGCTTGTTGCCGCAGTAATTTTGCCGCCGAATTTTTTTATTGACCACCTAAATGATTCAAAAAAATTGACTCATAATGTACGTGAACGGCTTTACGACATAATTATTAAAAATGCAATTTGTTACGCTTATGTTTGCGTTGATGTTGACGTTATCGACACTCAAAATGTCTATCAAGCTACTATTCAAGGAATGTGTAAAGCGGTTAAATCCTTGTCAGTGCAGCCGGATTTTGTTTTAACTGACGCAATGAAAGTCAAATTTGATGAACCTATTGAAACTCGCAGCATAGTTCACGGCGATGCACTTTCCGCGTCAATCGCTGCAGCGTCGATTATTGCCAAAGTCACACGCGATAGAATGACGGACGATTGGGATAAATTATATCCTCAATATGGGTTTTCGCACAATCGCGGATATGGCACAAAGACGCATATAGAAGCGATTTATAAATTTGGAGCATGTCCACTTCATCGGCGAAGTTTTGAACCGGTTAAAAGTTTAACTGATAATATTAATGCCAATTAATTACAAGGAGTGATAATAGATGCCATTGGAAGCAGGAGCTATAGGTATAAGACCGGCACCACAACCACAGCGAACAGGAACATCCGAAGGTGTACAGCGGCGCGAAGACGGCAGTTCCAGCGGCTCCGGTTTTCGACCGCAGACTAACGTTGCAATTAAAACCGCCATTGATGATATGGCAGGTGTATTAACTAAAATTTCAACCAACGAAAAATTAAATATGGAGCGTATGCCAGAAGAAGTAAGCCAAATTGTCAAAAATATTCTTCAGCAGTCTTTTTCAATGGAAGAAACGCTTTCAAAAGGTATCGGATCCACATTGGAAAGTCAGCGCTTTTCAATGGAACAGTTATCTGTCTTTGCAAGAATGTTGACCCAAATAGGCGCACTTGCTGAAAAAGGCTTTTCAATGGAACTCAGCAGCCAACTTGAGTTGATCCTAAAAAATTTCAAGGCAATGGTGGTCAACGAAGAAGGCGGCAGTGATTTGGAACCGGTTCTGCTCTCAAAGGCGGCATTTGAATTGATTGACTCAAAAATCGCCGAACAGTTACCGCAACAACTCTACTCAATTCTTGCTTCACTTTCTGCCGGAACTTCAACACAATTAGCCGCATCACAGGTGTCGGAATCTGAATCAGAGACGATGGCTTTTTTAAAACAACTTGTAAAATTTTTCATGCCGAGACCTTCAACTGGCGGACAAACATCTAGCGGACAAACTCAAGGACAGACACAGGAACAAATGACAAGACAGGCAGCGCAAAGTCAAGCAAGACAATTTTTGCAGTCAATGTTTGGAAATTTGAAGTTAAGACAAAATCAACCTCAGCAATCGCAACAAGGTCAACAAATGCAACAATCGCAACAAATGAACCAGCCTCAAACTCAATCGTTTAATAACCAGCAGCCTCAACAGATGAATCAATCGCAACAGCAGCAGCAATTTAACAATAATCAGCAGCCGCAAATGCAAAATAATCAACAACCGCAGCAAACATTTAATAACCAGCAGCCTCAACAGATGAATCAATCGCAACAACCGCAGCAATTTAACAATAATCAGCAGCCGCAAATGCAAGGCAATCAAAATGTACCTCAACAACAATTCAATAACCAACAGCCGCAAATGCAAGGCAATCAAAATGTACCTCAACAACAGTTCAATAACCAACAATCGCAAATGCAAGGCAATCAAAATGTACCTCAACAACAGTTCAATAACCAACAATCGCAGCAAATGAATCAGTCACAACCGCAGCAATTTAATAATAACCAACAGCCGCAAATGCAAAATAATCAGCAGCCACAGCAAACATTTAATAATCAATCACAGCAGCCGCAACAAATGAATCAACCACAACAATTTAACAATAATCAGCAGCCACAGCAAATAAATCAGCAACAACAAATAAGTCAGTCACAGCCTCAACAATTCAATAGTCAACAGGCACAATTAAATAATAATCAATTCAATCAGTCACAACCGCAGCAATTCAATAATAATCAGCAGCCGCAAATGCAAGCAAACCAAAATATACAGCAACAACAATTCAGCAATCAGCAACCGCAACAGATGAATCAGCCACAATCACAAAATTCAATGCTCAATAACGATTTGCAAGCGCAGCAACAATTATTCGGACAAAAATTACAGGCGCAGATGGAAAGATTGGAGCAAGGTGATGACTTCTTAGCTAAACAGCAGCAACTTAAATCAGATTTACAAGCGGCAAAAACCGTATTACTTAAACAACCTTTGCAAAATACGCCGCAAACTATGGAAACGATGAAAAATGTAGCTCAAATGCTGATGAAAAATCCTGAAATTACAACTCGCGATGCTGAAACTTTAAATAATTTTATTAACAATAAACAGGAAATGTTATCCGAAGGTGAGGCTAGACATCTCCAGAATTTACTCAGACTTTGTCAGCAAAATGTACCGATAACTGTTCAGCAAGCCGCCGTTCAGCAAAAATTACCGGATTTACCGCGACTTTGGGCTTTTATGCAGCTTTGTGACATGGCGTCTCTGACTTCTAAACTCAGCGCTAAAGCGTTTAAACGTGCCGGCCGAGATGTTGCCGAATTTGCAAATGCAATGCGTCAATCTATGGGCGGCGAGAATTTTTCCGTTCAAAATGCTGCACAAAATCAACGCTCATTGCAAATGATGATGCCGCTTTATATTGGCGATAACGACAATTCATATCCAACTTATCTTCATGTTTATGATGAAAATGGCAAGGATAAGGAAACGGGCGAAGACAAAAAGGAAACTTGGCTAAGAATTTGTATTTTGACCGATAATATTGGTGCTGTTGAGTTGACTTTCCGAATGTATGAGAGCAATCAGCTTGATATGCGTTTTTACTTTTCTGAACGTGCAGTTGCCAGAGAATTTAGAACTTATATCCCTAGCATTAAAGAAAAACTCAAAGAGACTACTTTAAATGTCGGCGAAGTAAGAATTGGCGCAGTTGGTGAAAAGATGACTGAATAAGACCAGAAATTTATTCATATATTTTTCATTTTGCCTATTGACTAATGATGTTTCAGAATTTATAATAAATAGCAATAGTAAAGATAAACGATAAATACTTGCTAAGAGGAAGAAATTTTATGGATAATCTGGAAAATCAGCAGCAAGAACAGGACGTTAATTTAGACAAAAAAGCAGTTGCGCTCAAATATGACCAACTTAAAGACAGAGCACCGCGAGTTATCGCTAAGGGTAAAGGACATGTGGCGGAACATATTTTGGCCACAGCGCAGAAACATACTATACCTGTCTATCAAAATAAGGCATTAGTTAATATGCTCATGGCGCTTGAAATTGATCGTGAAATTCCGCCGGAACTTTATAAAGCTATTGCCGAAGTTATGGCCTATGTTTACAGAATGGACGCTTCCAAAGGTCGTGAAGAAAGATTTAATCAACTGGCTGCCATGCGACGCAATCGAAGATAAAATTTTAGTTAATAAAAAACCACCGCTTTTGAGGCGATGGCTTTTTTATTTTTAAATGGTGCGCTCGGCGAGAATCGAACTCGCATTTCAAGCTCCGGAGGCTTGCGTCCTATCCATTGGACTACGAACACATTCATAAAATTTTATTTAACTACAGCATATCTTAACATGAGTTCTTTCATATCAAATACGATACGTGAAGGAGTTAAATTTTCGTCTACAAATTCTCTTAAATTTTTTACCATTTCGTCATAAACATCAGGATGGCTCTCCATATATTTGTAACGTTTTATTAAATCCGATAAATCTTCTTTGACAGGTACATAATGTTTCCAAGCTATCATTCTGTCAAAGTACCACTCTCGAAATGGTCTGTCAACCATAAATATTGGTCTGCCTAATTTCAAAAGAGTTTGTAATCGGCTGCTCCAACCATTACCACGAGTATCAATTAAATATTTATATTTAGCTTGATCCGGCATATGTACCCATTGACCTTCAGAACTATCTTCTATTTTTAGATAATCAGGATATTTTTTTCCAAGTTCAAATAAACAATATCTAGTAAAACTTGTAAAAAGATTACCGCGCCAAAATGCACGATTATCTTCATAAGGCTTTTCTGCTGCTTCTATACATTTTGAATGTGTATTAAAAGGATTGTAAAATTTACTTTCATTATAACAACTTTCATAATCTGGAAATGCTGTTACACGATCACGCATAGCGTAAGTTGTACTATAGCAAAAAACATGAGGTATATCTAATGCTTTTGCTAATCTAAGTGCCCCTAATGGCCAATCATCACTACATGACATCCATAAATCCAATTCTTTACCTTCAAATTCTCTATGAAAGTTTTGAAACACTTCTTGAATCAATCCTAGAGTCTTAGGATTACGAAAATTATCGCTACAAGGATCAACTTTAATATCAGGAAATTTGCCATAAACATGAATATAAGGCGTTGCAGGTGCCCAAAATGAAAAAGGTATTTCATTTCGTTTGAGTATTCCGGCAGCAGCCAAAGAAAGACGATGAAAGAAAGACCTTCCTAAGGCGCTCTCATCTTTTGGCTTACCTATACCAATAGCAATGATTCCCTTATACCCCCCCCCCTTAAATTGTTCCAATCCACTAATATTAAAGCCTTCCGGTATAATATTAGAAGGAAAATTTTCAAAACTCTCAAAATTAAATACGCTGACAACTAAATTTTTATCAACTTGTTTTAAAACGTCTTCCAATACTTGATTATTTCTGACAAATAAAACGAGTTTCTGCTCCTCCATTATATTTTACCTCCGATGATTCTTTAAAAAATTCTCAATTCGTGCCAATGCTTCAGAGATTTTGTCGATTGAGGTAGCATAGGAACAACGAACGTGACCTTCACCGCTTGCACCAAAAGCTGCGCCCGGAACAAGGGCAACATGTTCAGCTTGAATCAATGCTTCAGCAAACTCAGAAGAATTATAACCTGTGGATTTTATACTTGGAAATATGTAAAAAGCACCTTTTGGCTCAAAACACTCAAGACCCATTTTAATAAATCCGTCGTAAATCAGTTTTCTGCGGCGATTATATTCTGCTACCATTTTTTTCATGTACTTCTCACCGTGACGAAGCGCTTCAATCGCTGCAATTTGAGCAGTAATTGGCGCACAGAGCATTGTATATTGGTGAATCTTAGTCATCGCGGCAATAAAATCAGCGTTACCTAAAGCGTAACCGATTCTCCAGCCTGTCATAGCATAAGCCTTGCTAAAACCGTTGAGAACTATTGAGCGTTCCTGCATATTCGGAAATTCAGCAAAACAAACATGCTCCGCTTCGCCATAAGTTAAATCGCCATAAATTTCATCTGAAATAACAATCAAATCATATTTTAGAGCAAATTCAGCAATTTTAGACAAATCTGCACGTTCCATGATTGCACCTGTTGGATTGTTCGGATAGCCAATCAACAAAATTTTAGTTCGTGGCGTAACATAACGTTCAAGTTCTTCTGGAGTAATTCTAAATTCATTTTCAATATTTGCAGGAACACTGACAGGAACACCACCTGCAAGAGTTGTGCAAGCAGCGTAAGATACGTAACAAGGTTCAGGAATAAGCACTTCATCACCAGGCGATACGACCGCTCTTAATGCCAAATCCAAAGCCTCAGAAACACCAACGGTTACTAAAATATCGGTTTCTGCATTGTAATTTATATCGTGACGACGTTTAAAATGATTGGAAATTTCCTGCCTTAATTCCAAAGTACCGCGATTAGCAGTATATGAAGTGTAGCCTTGTTCAAGACCGTAAACGCAGCTTTCACGAATTGACCAAGGAGTTACGAAATCCGGTTCGCCGACACCTAAACTGATAACGTCTTTCATTTTGGCGGCAATATCGAAAAATTTGCGAATGCCGGAAGGTGCAATAGAGCGAACTTGCGGACTTAATCTCTCATTCCAATTAATCATGGCGATACCACCAATCTGCGATCTTGTTCTTCATCGTCGATTATAACGCCGTCTTTTTTGTAAGCCTTAAGCATAAAATGACTTCTAGTTTGCGTGACGCCTTCAATGGTTGAAAGTCTTGTTGCAACAAAATTTGCGACTTCCTTTAAACTTTTGCCTTCAATTATAACAAGTAAATCAAAACTGCCGCTCATTAAATAGACAGTTTTAACTTCGTCGAATCTGTAAATTCGCTCCGCAATGGCATCAAATCCAACTTCACGTTGCGGAGTAAGATTTATTGAGATAATTGCTGTAACCGTCTCGCTGCCGAATTTTTCCCAGTTGACAATCGTAGGATAACTTAAAATTATCTTTTCCTTTTCGAGGCGCTTAATATCTTGTTCAACTTGGTACTCACTCATGCCTAAAATTGATGCCAATTCTGCCGTCGTCGTACGTGAATTTTTTTCTAAGAGTTCTAATAATTCTCTCAATATTTGCACTTCCTTGAAATTAATATTCAAAATTTTTATATTGCAAAAGCCGCAAAACTTTGTTAATATTCGCTTTGATTTAAGTTTTATCAGTAGATTCTTCCGAAATTGAGTTATCTCCCAAATCGTCAATATTAGCTGTTTCAAATGGTACTGACGATTCAAAAGGTATTGAAACGGTGTCATTTTTGTTATCGACGTATGTAACTGTACCATCAGGATTTATTCTGCCTTGATCGGCCGCAAGAGCACGTGCCATATCAGTGAATTTTGAATCAATGCTGACAATTCCATACCTTGAAATTAACAATTTCATTACCGTTTTCATAGCCATTTTATCAAAATCGCTTTTCCAAACTGAACCTTTACCGCTGGAATAACCTTGCGAATACTTTTTGGCATGTTGTTCAATTTCGTCAAGTGTCATGTAAAGTGTTTTATTAAAGCCGTTAATTAATTCCATGTAAGCAATATATCCGATAACCCTATCAGAAATTTTTTCACCACGAATTACATCTCCAGTAATAAAATCAATTTCTTTAATTTGACCCTCAAAGACTTTTCCGGCATTGAGTTTACGATATTGGTTGCTTCGCATTGCAAGTTGAATAAAACCTTTGTAACCTACTTGAAAAGTAGCAGACTTGCCATATGGAATGATATAAGCATAACCAAGAGAAGGAGTAATTGGCAGTCTTAAAGAAGCTGCCATTGTAGCCGCTGAAAGAATCGTTCGAGGATCACAATTTTTAAAAGCGCTGTTATTGTTGTAAACGGTAAGCAAGGCGCCTAAAAATGTGCCGGAATTATCTCCAAGCATACTTTCAAATCTATTGATAATGCTTCTTTGCTGCAATAACTCAGGAAA
>CAJOHI010000006.1 GCA_905234365.1 uncultured Selenomonadaceae bacterium
GCATCGACCATTGCAGGAGACATCGTAAGACCTTATTTTTAAGGCGAATGTCGATGATAGCAGAATCCGCCGGCTTTAGCCGTGGGGAGTATGTCAAAGTAAAGTTGATTCAATTTTTGAAGCAGCAAGCGCCTGTCCAAGACAAATGCCGCCGTCGTTTGGAGGTACCAATTTATGACGCAAAACATTAAATCCGTGTGATTGCAATTTATCAATCGTCAATTTTAGCAGCAAAGTATTTTGAAAGACGCCGCCACTTAATGCAACCGTTAAAATTTTATGTTCGTCATGAATTTTTTTGCAGGTTTCAACAATGTAATTTGCAAGTGCTAAATGAAAATCAAATGCAAGTTGCTGTACATTTTCGCCGTTCAATCGACGTTGTAAAATATTTTTAAAGATTTTAAGTGTTGACGAAGTGTCAATTAATAGTGAATTTTGTTCTACGTGTTCCGCATTATATTGAAGTTTCATGGCAGCTTCACCTTCAAAAGTTGAGACATTGCACAAGCCAAGAATAGCACTTACTGCGTCAAATAATCTTCCTGCGCTTGTCGATTTCACACAGTTGATGTTATTTTGCAACAAAAATAGTTGTCCGTTAATTTTACTTTCGTCAGCGAGATTTAATGTCGCGGCGATTTTTTTTGTCTCGTTGACATTTCCAATTATATCAAAAATTATCGAAATAGCATTTCGCCAGCCTTCGATTGAGGATTTGTCGCCACCTGCTTGAGTGAACGGCGTTATAAAGTCGATACGTTCAAAACCGTTTGTATCGGCAATAATAAATTCACCACCCCAAATCGTTTCGTCAATTCCATAACCTGTACCGTCAAAAGCTACGCCAATGACTTTATCATTGAAATTATTTTCAGCCATGCAAGATAAAATATGAGCGTAATGGTGTTGCACTTTGATAATTTTAGTATTAAATTCTCTCGCAAGTTCTTCAGCAATTTGTGTTGAGTGATAAACTGGGTGCAAATCACAGGCGATAACTTTGGGATTAATTTCTAAAAGTTCCATTAAACGTTTGACAGAATTTTTTAGTGCCTCAACAGTTTGCAAATTTGTTAAATCTCCAATATACGGCGATAAATAAAACAAATTATTTTTAGATAAGCAAAATGTATTTTTAAGTTCGCCGCCAATCGCAAGGACTGAAATATTTTTTGAGTAATTAACGTGAATCGGTAGAGGTGCAAAGCCGCGACTTCGACGAATCATATAAGGTTCATTTTCAAAAGTATCCATAACCGAATCATCAGCACGAATCAAAATATCACGATTGTGAGTTAAAATTGCGTCACAAATTTTTGATAGGTCATTTCTCGCTTCATCATCAGTTGTTGCAAGCGGTGCGCCGGAAATATTACCGCTTGTCATTATCAAAGCATTAGGAAAATCTGAAATATCGTCAGGATAATCAAAAATTAATAAATACAGCGGGGTATAAGGCAGCATTACGCCTAATTTATTATTATTTGGTGCGACATTTTCGGCAATTTCAATATTTAAATCGGATTTTGGGATTAATATAATCGGCTTTTGAGTTTCAAATTTGTTAAAAATTTCATTTGTAGTAAAATTTTTTCTGAGCATTATCGCAAAAGGTTTAGAAGGACGATGTTTTAATTTGCGAAGGTTCTCAACGGTTTCAAAATTGGCAGCGTCACAAGCCAAATGAAAACCGCCAATACCTTTTATTGCAATAATACCGCCATTTTTAATTATGCGACGTGCCTTTTTAATGGAATCAGCGCCTTTTTCTTTACCGTCGAGAATGAAAACTTCAGGACCACAATCATTGCAGCAAACCGGTTGAGCATCGTAACGCCTGGATTTTAAATCATGATATTCTTCATGGCATTTATCACACATAGGAAAATTTTTCATGCTGGTTCGTTCTCTATCATAAGGCATTTTTTTCATGATCGTCAAACGCGGACCACAATCAGTGCAATTTATAAACGGGTGCAAATATCGACGATTATTTATATCAAAAAGTTCTGTTTGGCACTTATCGCAAATTGCAATATCCGGCGACACAAAAATATCACCGCTTTCGTGTTCACTCTCGATGATTTTAAAGTCAACAAAATTTTTATCAAATGCGGTGAATATATTTTTAACAATATCAATGATAATTGCTCGCGGTGGTGCTTCATTCTTGATTGCTGAACAAAAATCTTCGACAATGGCACTTGAACCTTCAACGAAAATTTCAACGTAAGAGCCGCGATTTGCAACACTTCCATTGAGTTTAAACCTTTTTGCAAGGCGGTCAATAAAAGGTCGAAAGCCGACACCTTGAACGATACCAAAAATTTTTACATTGTAAACCACATTATCACTCCGATTTTACTTTGACTTTTTAAATCATTTATACTAAAATGTTTTTCGCTAATTGTTGTTTTTTGTGCCTATAGAAAGGCGGCTTATAATTATGTTGTATAGTTTAAAAATGCGTGCCAGTCAATCAAATAATCATATTTCCGGTGCTGAAAGAATCCTCAAAAAAGATGAATTGACTGCCAATGTTGAAGCATTAATAAATCGTGCGCTCAATCATTCAAAAGGTCAGCCGGATTTTATAAATTTAAAGATTGAAGCCATTGAAGAAGGTGAAATTAAATATGTTGAAGCTTTGCCGGTGAAAACTATTGACGTTGACAATTTTAAATCTGGACGACAAGTTATTATTGAATATCTTTCAAAGATTGGAATAACAAATGTCGTCGAGATTATGAATTTATTTTCGCAGACTTATAACATGAGAGGCGCAATGCTTCTTGATGTTGACACTTTGGAACGATTAGAGCCGAATCATGAGCGAGGAATCAGGGCAACTTTCATGGACGCGACAAATTCAAATTCAATCGACAGCGAAAAAAAACATTTTCAAGAGGCAATAGTTTTGGCAAGTAAAGTGGTCAATGCGCCTAATATTATAGCTGAAATTTGCATTTCTGACGATCCGAATTATGTTACAGGTTATATCGCTGCGTCGTCGATTGGATATGTGCGAATAACTAAACTCAAAGAATTTGGCGACCCTAACGGTGGACGAATTTTTTTATATCGTGGCAATCGCGAAGATTTGGCGAAGTGCATTAACTATCTCGAAAAGCAAAAAATTTTAGTTCGCAATGTTCCAGACATTTCACTAAAAACAAAAACTACCGATATTTGGCAGCCAATTAAAGACAGCTTAAAAGATTTAAAGGATCAGCAATTATATAGAACTTTAAAAACTATAACGTCAGTTCAAAGTGCTAATGTTAAAATTGGCGGCAAAAAATTTTTAATGCTTGCCTCGAATAATTATTTAGGTCTTACTGATGACGAGCGTGTTAAAAATGCTGCAATCGAAGCCGTTGAAAAATTTGGTAGCGGTTCAGGTGGTTCACGTTTGACGACCGGCAATATGATTTTACATGAAGAACTTGAAAACATGCTTGCGGATTTTAAAGATACTGAAAGCGCAATATTATTCAATACCGGTTACATGGCAAATGTCGGAACTATTTCTGCTTTAGGAATCAAAGGCAGTGTAATTTTCAGCGACGAATTAAATCACGCCAGCATTATCGACGGTTGCCGATTGAGTCACGCTAAAATTGTAATTTATCGTCACAACGATATTAAGGATTTAGCGCAGAAAATTAAATCTGTTTCAATGAATCACGGATTAATTGTCACGGACGCAGTTTTCAGCATGGACGGTGACATTGCAAATTTGCCTGCGATTATGGAATTAGCAAGACAAAATAATTTGCTTTTAATGGTTGATGAAGCACATTCAACCGGCGTTATTGGCAAAAACGGTCACGGTGTTGTTGAGTATTTTAATCTTAAAGATAAACCGGATATTTTAATCGGAACGCTCAGTAAATCTCTTGCGAGTGAAGGCGGTTTTGTCTGCGGAAACAATTTTTTGATTGATTATCTTCGTAATAAGGCAAGAAGTTTTATATTTTCAACAAGTTTGGCACCTGCAACCTTAGCTGCTGCAAAATCTTCACTCGAAATACTTAAAAATAATTCGGGAATTGTTCAGAAACTTCAACGGAATGTGAATTATTTTTGTTCGGAATTAATTAATAATGGAATCAATGTTAATACTGAATCAGCAATTATTCCAATAGTCATTGGCGATGAAGGCAAGGCACTTAAAATTGCGGCTGAACTTTTTGACGAAGGCATTTATATTTCAGCAATTCGCTATCCAACTGTTGCAAAAGGTCAAGCAAGACTGCGTGCAACAATAATGGCAACTCATACATTTGAAGATTTGAAAGAAGCTGCACAAAAAATTGCCGCTGCAATAAAAAGAAATTAAACCAAATACAAATAAAATGGCAAGACCGCGTTGGTTTGCCACTTTTTTTATTAAATGTAAAATGAATTTCGCATTACAAATTAAAGCGTTCAAAAATTTTATCGACATGACGCAGGAAGAAATTATAATGGAAACAATCCTCAATTTCAGATTTAGATAAATATTTTGTAATATCAGGATCTTTTTCAACGTTAGTTTTAAAATCTTGACCTTCCATCCAGCGTTTCATTGCGTTTCGCTGTACCCATTTGTAAGCATCTTCACGGAGCACACCTTTATTGACAATTTCCAGCATAAGGCGCTGACTGTAAATCAATCCGCCGGTACGATTCATATTGTGCAGCATTGCTTCAGGATAAACCAGGAGTTTATCAACGATATTTGTAATTTTGCGAGTGCAATAGTCAACGTTGATTGTCGAATCCGGTAAAATGACACGCTCAACAGATGAATGTGAAATATCTCTTTCATGCCACAAAGTTATATCTTCCATTGCGGCGATAGCATTGCCTCTGACAAGTCTTGCCATACCTGCAACACGTTCGCAATTAATCGGGTTGCGTTTATGCGGCATTGCGGACGATCCTTTTTGACCTGGACTAAAATATTCTTCAGCTTCTCTAATGTCCGTGCGCTGCAAATTGCGAATTTCTGTTGCAATTTTCTCAAGAGTTGAGGCAACAATGGCCAAAGTTGTCATATATTCAGCATGCCTGTCACGTTGAATGACTTGTGTTGCCAATCTTGCTGGAGTTAATCCTAATTTTTTGCAGACAAGTTCTTCAATTCGTGGATCAATATTTGAGTACGTTCCAACTGCTCCACTTAATTTTCCAACACTGACAATTTTTTTTGCATGCTCTACACGCTCAATGTCGCGTTCAATTTCGTCACTCCAAAGCAAGAGTTTGAGACCAAAAGTCATTGGCTCGGCATGAATGCCATGAGTACGACCAATACAAGGCGTATGTTTAAATTCAATGGCACGGCGTCTTAAAACTTCCAAAAACTTACAAAGATCGTCAATAATGATATCTGCTGATTGTTTCATCATCAAACAAATTGCTGTATCTTTAACGTCGCTGGAAGTCAATCCTTTATGAATATATTTTGAATCTTCGCCGACATTTTCCGCAACATTCGTCAGAAATGCAATGATGTCGTGATGTGTGACTGCCTCAATTTCTTTGATTCTATCAATGTTAAAAGCTGCCTTCGCACGAATTGTGTTTGCAGCTTCTTGAGGAATTTCGCCAAGTTCAGCCATTGCATCGCAGGCGGCAAGTTCAACATTTAAAATTGTTTGCCATTCATTTTGCAGCGACCAGATATTACCCATCTCAGGCAAAGTATATCTCTCTATCATTTTGTTGCCTCCGTTAAAAATATTTTGAATCACTTTGAAAATTATTATAGCACAAAATTTTTTGAAAGTGTATTTAATTTTTTCAAATGAATTTGTCAATCAAAAGTATAAATAAAAAATTTTTTTTGCAATATATTTAAAATGTGTTATAATGAAAAAACTTCAAATATCAAAGGTGATTTCATGGCAAAATCAAGACGAAGTAAAAAAAGATTGCTCAGAGGAATATTATTTTTGATAATAACGGCGGCAATTATAGGAATAATAGTTTATATCCCTTTTTTCACTTTGAGAGAAATTAAACTAACAGGTGCAACTTATTTGACAAAGGACGATATAATAAAAGTTGGAAATATTTATTATGGGGAGCCGCTTTTTCAACTGGAAACAGACGAAGTAACAAAGCGACTTTCACACGACCTTAGAGTTGAAGAAGTTACAGTAAAACGAGAGCTGCCTTTTACATTAGAAGTTGCCATAAAAGAACGAAAGCCTGTTGCCACGATTATTTGCGACTACGGCTATTTGGATTTAGACAGAAACGGCAAAGTTATAGACAGTTATAAGGCGTTGAAGACAATGCCAATACCTATGATAACCGGTGCATTAGTGAAAGATTTATATATTGGTGACGACGTGCAAGATGAAATGGTTAAAAAAATTTTATTCTTTTTACAGCAAATGAGCGAGACGTCATTAAATAAACTTTCCGAAATTGCAATAACAGGACCAGATTACGTTGTTGCATACACAAATACGGCAAAGGCAGTACAAATTAGGATAGGCAAATTGGAACGCCTCGAAGAAAAGGCACATTTAACAGAAGATTTTTTACAGGACTTGGAATTAAATCCACACCATGTTGAATATATTGATTTCAATTATACAGCGCCTTTTATAAAATTGGCACAGTGACTAATAAGGTTATGCAATGAACAGATTAACGCAATTAATTCCACAAGGTTGGTCAATGACCATCATATTTGTAATTATAGGATTTGTATTATCAATGCAGGCAAGGCAAATTAAAGATACTGCCTCAACAGTGCCAAAGCAGAGAATTGAAGAACTTAGCGTAAGACTTGTACAACTCGAAGAAGAACGAAATTCATTGAAAAATCAACTTCAAATGATAGAAAAAGACTCAGCCGCGCAAAGTGCAGCAAAGGAAATTACTGAAGAATTAAAAATAAGAGCTTGTTTAGTACCACTAGAAGGACCAGGTTTAATAGTAAAAATGGACGACAGTACAAAAGAAGCTAAAACCGGAGAAAATCCTAATTTGTATTTGATTCATGATGATGATATTTTAAGAGTCATTAACGAACTTAGAGCAGCAGGCGCAGAAGCAATTTCAATTAATAATCAGCGGCTTGTGGACACTTCAGAAATTCGTTGTGCCGGTCCGACACTTTCAGTTAATAACGTTCGTTCATCTGCGCCATATGAAATTCACGCAATCGGTGACAGAAAAACTCTTGAAAACGCAATTAAAATGCGCGGCGGTGTTGCGGAGACGCTTAAAGTTTGGGGTATCCATTTAGAAGTTGAAGTTTCAAATACCGTTTACGTTCCACCTTACAAAGGCGCACATAATCATATATTCGGTCACGTCGTTGAAGAAAGATAATTAAATGTTAAATATTTAAGAAGAAAGACAAATGTTAAAAGCGATATTTGGATTATTATTAGGTGCAACAATCGGCGGTATTGCACCGGCGTTTACATTAAACGTTAAGGTTGTTTCTGTGGTTTTAATTGCTTCATTTGATGCGCTGTTAGGTGGATTAAAAGCAAAGATTAAATCAAATTTTGATGACAAGATAATGTTAGGCGGCTTTTTGATAAATTTAACGGCAGCATTGATTTTAGTTTATTTAGGCGATTATCTTAATGTGAAATTGCATTATATAGTGCTGTTTGCCTTTAGTTTAAGGATTTTTAAAAATTTATCAGTAATTGGAAAATATATTTTAAAAAAATTATAAAAAATTGTAGCATTAAGGAAAATTTTGTAGTAAAATAATAACAGATTTGTACAAAAAGGCAAATTATTTTAATAGTATGTATGGAGGCTGAAAACGTGTTTGACATTGATGACAACGGTTTAGACCTATATGCGAAAATCAAAGTAATTGGCGTTGGCGGCGGAGGCAGTAACGCAGTTAATCGAATGATAGAACTGGGATTAGAAGGCGTAGACTTCATATCAGTAAACACAGACGCACAGGCATTAATAACAGCAAAAGCTCCAAAGAGGATGCAAATCGGCGAAAAGCTTACACGCGGATTGGGTGCCGGAGCAAGACCGGAAATTGGCGAAAAGGCGGCAATGGAAAGTCGAGAAGAAATCTTGGAAGCTCTCAGAGGCTCTGACATGGTTTTCATCACAGCAGGCATGGGTGGTGGCACTGGAACAGGTGCAGCACCGGTTGTGGCGGCTTGTGCAAGGGAAATCGGCGCACTTACAGTTGGCGTTGTTACTCGTCCATTTACCTTTGAAGGTCCAAAGCGCAAGAAAAATGCTGACATGGGAATTGAAAACCTTAAAAGGCAAGTTGATACAATTATCACAATTCCAAATGACAGATTGTTGCAGGTTGTTGACAAAAAAACGCCTATGACTAAAGCATTTAGCATTGCTGATGATATTTTACGTCAAGGTGTCAAAGGTATTTCCGACTTAATTGCTGTACCTGGTCTTGTTAATCTTGATTTTGCTGATGTTAAATCTGTTATGAGTAATGCCGGTTCTGCACTTATGGGTATTGGTGAGGCCTCAGGTGAAAATGCAACGGTTGAAGCAGTAAAAGCAGCGATTGATTCTCCACTGCTTGAGACAAGCATTCAAGGCGCAAGAGGAATTTTGCTTAATATTATGGGTGCGACGGATCAGTTGTCAATGATCGAAGTCAATGAAGCCTCAACCACTGTACAAGAAGCCGCTCATCCGGAAGCTGAAATTATTTGGGGTGTTTCAGTTGATGAATCACTTGGCGATACTGTAAGCGTAACAGTTATTGCAACGAGGTTTGATGACGAATCCGCACGCGACGCAGTAAGACCTTCAGTGCAACCGCCTGCTCAAGAATCTCAGCAAGAACAATCTGCATCTGCTAATACATCTTTCGGTTTGGGATTTGGATTCAGCGGATTTGGCGCACCGACTTCTCAACCTCAACAGCAACCACAAACGCCAGTTCAACCTAAAGTCAAAGAAGATCGAGACGGAATTATTGACATTCCAAATTGGATGAAAAATAATCGCAGATAGTGATAAACTTATAAATCAAAAAAATCAGTTTCACTCCATAATAAGAGTAAAGCTGATTTTTTAATTTCAAATTTAAGTAATTTAATTACTTTTTCTGACGTTCACAAACTTGATTGCCAACGGTGCAGCTCGTCTTGCATGCAGATTGACAGGAAGCCTGACATTCGCCGCAGCCACCACGTTTTATTGACTGTTGAAGACTTGGCTTATTTACCATTTTAATGTGTTTCATAAAAAAATCACTCCTGTTTAATTATCTAAATTTATAAGATTTTCTAATTTTTCGTAACCGTCATTTGCACATGTTGTTTTTTAGTCAATTCTGGACAACGCTAAGTTCAGTTTAGCAAAAGTGATTAAAAATGTCAATAAATTCATCACCTCTCAATTCGTCCGGCTATATCCGTTGAGCGAATTATACTGTTAATCAGTTCAGCAAATTTTATCAGTATCATATCACCCATATTTTTTTCATCGTTAACAATCAAGATTTTTTGCATTTGCAATTCACCTCTCCTCCATATTTTTAGGTTTTCTTGCAGTGTTGCAGTGTCAGTAGTAAATGCTTATAAAGTTTTAATTAAAAGTGCAACGGATTCAACATGAGCAGTGAATGGAAACATGTCAACCGGCTGCACTATTTTTGTCTTATAACCATTCACCTCAAGTATATTTAAATCCCTTGCCAAAGTTGCCGGATTGCAGGAAACGTAAACAATTTTCGACGGTTTTAATCTGCCAATCGTCCGCAGTACCTTTTCATCACAACCGGCACGTGGCGGATCCAATACTATTACATCGGGTTTTATTCCAAGTTTAGGCAAAATTATTGCTGCATCGCCATTGATGAATTGAACGTTTCGAACATGATTATTGCGTGCATTTAGTTTAGCGTCTTCAATAGCTGATGATACAATTTCAATTCCATAGGCGTACTTTGCATGTCTAGCAAAAAATAGCGTAATTGTGCCGGTTCCGCAAAAGGCATCAACGACAATTTCACGACCTTTAAGATCAGCAAAATCCAGCGCAATTTGATAGAGTTTTTCCGCTTGTGAAGTGTTGACTTGAAAGAACGAGCGCGGCGAAATATTAAAATTAAAATCTCCAATCTTATCCCTGATTGTATTTTGACCATAGAGTAATTTTGTCTTTCGTCCGAGAATAACGTTATTGTGCTGCTTTTGAATATTTTGTTGTATGCTTGTGATTTTTGGCAATTCTTTACGCAGACTTTGAACTATCAATTTTGAATTTGGAAGATTTTCAGAAGCCGTAACAAGTACCAACATTGTCTCATCAAGACCAACGCGACCCATAATATGGCGAAGAATGCCTTTATGAGTGTCTTCGTCGTAAATTGGAATTTTCAGCGATTTAATCACTCGTCGAGTGGTCTGTAAAATCTTATCATTTTCAATTCGTTGAATCAAGCAGGAATCAGTATCAATGACATTGTGACTTGACTTAGCAAAACAGCCAATCTTGACTTGACCGTTGACACGATTTACAGGAAATTGCATTTTATTGCGATAATTCCAAGCATTCGCCATGCCAACGGTCTTTTTGACCTCAACGTTAATTTTGCCAATTCGAGTGATTGAATCAATAACTTTTTGACGTTTCGCCTTGAGTTGAGCAGTATAAGATAAATGTTGAAGTTGACAGCCGCCGCATTCGTTATAAATAGGACAACGCGGCTCTACTCTGTCTGAGCTGCGCTTTGTAATGCTGATTAGTTGAGCGATTGCGTAGTTATTTTTTATACTTGTGATTTTCGCCTTTACAATTTCATCAGGCAGCGCACCTTCAACAAAAATTGTAAAATCGTCAAATCTGCCAACACCTTCGCCATTGCTGCCAAGTCCGGTGATTTTTATATCATAAATATCGTTCAATTTAACTGGTTTCATTGGATTTTAGTCCTCCAAATGTCGATAGATTTTTGTAAATCTTGCTTCAACTGATTAATTAATTCATCAACAGAATTGAATTTTTGTTCATCTCTAAGCCGATCTAAAAAGCTGATACCAATTTCTTGACCGTATAAATTGCCGCTGAAATTATGAATGTAAACTTCAAGACGCCGTTGATTCACATTGAAAGTCGGATTATCGCCAATATTGGCAATACCACAATAATTTTTGTTATCAGCTTCAACTGATACGGCATAAGCACCATTTGGCAACATTGCACGATAGTCGGCAATTTCCAAATTAGCTGTAGGAAATCCAAGTTTGCGACCTCGTCTGTCACCGTGAACAACTTTAGAAACATATTTAAAAGGTCTGCCTAAAAGTTCATTAACACTTATTAAATCGCCATTTGCAATGAGTTCACGGATTCTTGTACTACTGACAATCTTTCTGCCGATAGTTACAGTAGGACAAATTTCAGCCTTAAAACCATAGTTGACACCTTCACGAATTAACATTCTGCCTGTACCTTTGCCGAAACGTCCAAAAGTAAAATTTTGACCTGTTACAACATACATTGGCGCAATTTTTTCAGACAACAATACTAAAAATTCTTCAGGCGTTATTCGTGAAAATTCTTTTGTAAATGGCAATTCAATCATTACGTCAACGTTTAAATTTTTAACAATGCTTCGACGCAACGATTTGCTGCCGATAATTTTCGGCATTTTCTCCGGATTCAGTACTGATAGCGGGTGATTTGCAAATGTGAATACCATTGACGTGCCTTTATTAATTTTTGCAAGTTCCACTGCACGGCGAATTATTGAAGCGTGACCAACGTGTACACCGTCAAACATTCCAAGCGCTACGGCAGGATTCGGATATTTAATCGTCAATTCCGATAATCGTTTATAAATTTCCATGTCTTTGTAAATTCCAATTCAAAGTAATTTTATTTATGATATTTTATTACGCGACATTATATATGTCAAATATCAAATTTTTTTACTTGAAATGATTGATAATTTAATTTATAATTAAAAAAATTAATAAATTAAGTTAGGAGAGGTTTTAATGTCAAGCGGAAGACTTTTTATCAGTGATGATAGGCAGACTTTAGTTATGCTTATCAATAAAGGTAATGACGAACTTTCTTGCGGCGGTAAACCAATGAAACAGTTGACAGCAAATACTACCGACGCAGCACAGGAAAAACACGTGCCAGTTGTTAAAATTGACGGTAATAAAATTAATATTAAAGTCGGCAGCGTTGCACACCCAATGACACCAGAACATTTAATTGCCTGGATTTATCTGCAAACAAAAAAAGGCGGTCAGTACCATCATTTAACACCTTCAGATAAGCCGGAGGCAACTTTTATTGTAGCAGAAGATGACGAGCCTGTTGCCGCTTATGAATATTGCAACCTTCACGGTCTCTGGAAAGCTGATATTTAATTTAATGGCATTTTTTAATTAGCTGCTAAATTAATAGCAGTTTTTTTATTTTCAATCACTTTGCCAAAGTTGACCACTTTTGATATCCATACATGAAATACAGCCATTTACAAAATATGAGCCTGTATCCATCATTAAAATTTTACCATTGCGTCGCCATTGAGGTTTAACGTTCTTTACTTTAAGAATTTCGCTGTATTCTTTCTGCCAAGTTTCCAAGCTGCCTTCCGGTTTGAGCAGTACAAGCGGCGTATGACCAACAACTATAATTGTTTCGTCGTCGTAGTGTTTAAAAAATTCTTCACGAATCCAAAGTAATGACATTGAAGTTTGATTATTCAGTGATACTTTAGGATCAACACCGGCATGACAGAAGTAATAATCTTTACCGTTAATGCTCATTCTGTGATACAAAGGCAAATTATTAGCAAATTCCATAATTTGAGCCATTATATTTGGTTCGTCTTTCATCATGGTTTTAATATCTGTAGCGGTTGCCTGTCCGCCGTTGAAAAGCCAGTTGAGATCGCTATCATCGAAAAAATCAATCATCATTTGTTCATGATTGCCACGAAGCGCAATAACATTATCTTTTTGAACGGCTTTCATAATCCATTCAAGCACATAGCCACATTCGCCTTCT
Organism: uncultured Selenomonadaceae bacterium; assembly: GCA_905234365.1. GTDB lineage: Bacteria > Bacillota > Negativicutes > Selenomonadales > Selenomonadaceae > Quinella. Next base: position 13,006 of record CAJOHI010000006.1, read on the forward strand.
GGTCCGCGATCAATATAATCACCGAGAAAAATGAGCAAATCATCATCAGTAACATTTAATTTTTTGTAAAGTGAAATGAATTTCTTATATTGACCGTGAATGTCGCCTATCACCAAAACTCGATTAAAATTTGCACCGTCGCTATATTTTGGACCTTTTTTAGATTTTAAATTGTCCTCATAGTTTGAATTATTTTCTGCCATTTTTAAATCCTCCGTGCCTGTACCGGCACAACTAAAAAGACTGCGGCAATTTGTCACAGCCTTTTTTGCTATGTCTTTAATTTGCTTCAAACTCAACATGTTTCCAAATCTCACTTGGGTGGTTAATTAAAATTTCTGCGCCGCTTTCAATCAGTTCACTTGCAGGACGAAATCCCCAAGTTACACCGACACTCAAAAAACCTGCGTTATGTGCCGTTTCCATATCAACTGAAGTGTCACCCAAATAAGCCACTTTCTCAGGCTCAACTTTAAATTGTGCAGCTATTTTTAACACTTTAGTTGGATCCGGTTTACGCGGTAAGCCTTTGCTGTCACCAATCACTGCGCTAAAAATACCTTTTTGAAACATTGCGGCAACAATTTCATCAGCAGCAAATTGCTGTTTATTAGTACAAACGCCCATAGGAATGTTTAAAGACTTTAACTTATCAAGCATTTCAACAATACCGTTATAAGGTCGCGTCTTAGTTGTCAAGTGTCGCTGATAGCAGCCGTTGTAATATTCCAGCACTTCATTGATAAAATCATCATCGTCAGACTTATCTTTTGGCACGCTGCGTTTAATCAATTTTTTTGCACCGTTGCCGACAAAATATCTATAATCTTCCAACGTGTGTTGTGGAAAGCCGTAATGATCCATTGTTTCATTAACGCTGTCAGCCAAATCTGCCAACGAATCAATTAATGTGCCGTCCATATCGAAAATTGCCGCTTGATATTTCATTTGAAATACTCCAATCAAATAAGATAAAATAATTATATTACATTATTAAGTTGGCGTCAATTTATAAATATTTTTTTATATTTTAATGCAAAAAAATTCAGTCTCGATTGTGAGACCGAAATAATATTTGCAAAAAATTTTTTACTGAATTTTATCAACGCCGCACATGTACGGAATCAATGCCTTCGGAACAATAACGCTGCCGTCTGCCTGCTGATAATTTTCAAGAATTGCTGCAACTGTACGACCAACGGCAATACCGCTGCCATTAAGTGTATGAACAAACTCAGGTTTTGACTTCATATCACGACGGAATTTGATATTGGCTCTGCGTGCTTGATAGTCAAGACAGTTGGAACAGGACGAAATTTCACGATATTTATTTTGTGCAGGCATCCAAACTTCAATATCATAAGTCTTCGCGGAAGTGAAACTCATATCACCGGTACAAAGTAAAATTACGCGATAAGGTATTTCCAAAATTTTTAACACATCTTCAGCAGCGGCAACCATGCTTTCTAGTTCGTTCCAGGATTCTTCCGGCTTTGTGAATTTAATCAACTCAACCTTATTGAATTGGTGTTGACGAATTAATCCGCGACTATCACGGCCGGCTGCACCAGCTTCTGCCCTAAAGCAAGCAGTATAACAACTGAAATATTCCGGCAATTTGTCCGCACTCAAAATTTCATCGCGATGATAATTTGTCGTCGGCACTTCGGCAGTCGGCACTAAATAATAATCAAGTCCTTCAAGTTTAAACATGTCCTCAGCGAACTTCGGAAGTTGACCGGTTCCAATCATGCTGTCTTTGTTGACAATATAAGGCGCTAACATTTCCGTGTAGCCGTGTTTCGTTGAGTGCAAGTCCATCATAAAATTAATACAAGCACGTTCAAGCCTTGCGCCTAAGCCTTTGTAAAAAGTAAATCTGGCTCCGGTGACTTTTCCTGCACGTTCAGCATCAAGAATGTCAAGTGCTTCGCCTATTTCATAATGTGCCTTCGGTTCAAAATCAAATTTACGTGGCTCACCATGACGACGAATCTCAGGATTCTCGCTGTCATCTTTACCAATCGGCACGTCATCTTTAGGCATATTTGGAATATGCAGCAAAATATCGCGCAATTCAGCTTCAATATCACGTAAACTGCTATCAAGTTCGCTGATTTTATTTCCAACTTCACGCATTTCAGCAGAAATTTCACTTGTATCTTGACCGGCTTTTTTCATTGCACCAATTTGTTTTGAAACGCTGTTGCGTTTAGTTTTAAGCTGCTCCGTCTCACTTAAAATTTCGCGACGTTTCTTTTCAAGTTCAATAAATCCATCAAGATTAAGCGGATTGTTACGATTTTTTAACATTGTTCTAACTGTGTCTAAATTGTCACGTACAAATTTAATATCTAACATTTAATTGCCCCCAATATTTATTCACTGTATATTTTAACAAACTTTGTAATAATCTTCAATAGCGTTTTGATTAATTTGTGTTAAAGCTTGTTTAATATCTCTTAAAAATTTTTATCACAATTAAAAAGTTTTGCAATTTGCAGGAAAAAGATTTATAATGTTGAAATAGTTGATAGATTATAAAGAAATCTTTGGTGATAAAATATGACGGTGACAAAACTTAAATTAAATTCTAATAAAAAGCTCATTTGTCCGCAATGTAACGGTGAACTACGTTTTGTCGAAGGCGGAGCAGTAAGAGTAGTAAATGGCAAGGTAGATATGGATGCAACTTTGCCTCGTCACGTATGTGATCGTTGTGGCGTTTTTTATCGTGAATTATTAGGTTCGGGATATTATGACGTTTTTGATTTACCAAAGGAAGACAGAAAATTAACGAGGACACCGTTAAATCCACCACCAACTGTTGCTCCTAAAAAAATTGTACCGAACATACCAAGTATAAAAAAACGTGTTATTTCTACTGGTGATATTCCACCGACTATTTTAAAGCGTGAAGCTGATGGCAAATGTCCTTGTCCACGTTGTGGCGATAGAATGAATTTTGTAGAAGCCGGACCGGTTCAAATTGTAAATGGCGTTCCAGACTTTAGCAACACTATCGATCATTTTGTATGTCCTTATTGTAAATCAGTATTTCGCAAAATTGTCGGCACAGATTATTTTCAATGGTCGGAAAAATAACTTACTAGAGGCAACATTGACTAGAGATCATAGATTAAATATTATATTACAACTGTGAAATTAAAAATAATCGGAGGCATTGATGAAGAAAAAAAGATTTAACTGGTTTGCCTTAATAATGTTTGTTGTAGTTGCTTATTTCGTAACGATTTTAGTATCTCAGCAAGTTAATTTGTCGCATGTAAGTGAAAGTCAACATTTGGCAGATAAAAGACTTGAGGCAGCAAAATCAGAAAATGACAAACTAAAAAAGCAATATGAAGATTTACAAGATGTTAATAATATTGAGAGAATCGCTCGTGAAGATTTAGGTTTAGCTAAACAAGGCGAACTTCCATATCAAGCAGCGTCAAAATAAATTAATCAAAATAATAAATACTTAAAGTTTTTTATAATATTTTTTAAGGATTGCACATTAAAAACTATTGGAGGGTAAAATTTTGGTCATTGAATTAGGCAGCGTAGTTGAAGGTGTTGTCAGTCGTATTACGCCTTTTGGTGCTTTTGTTGACATTGAAGGCGGTAAAAATGGATTAATTCACATTTCTGAAATTTCTAATGTATACGTTAAAGATGTTCACGATTTTCTGGCTGAAGGTGACAAAATTCAAGCTAAAGTTGTAAGTATTGATGATCGCGGCAAAATTGCACTTTCATTGAAACAGATGAAACAAAATCAAGAGCAAAATCAAGAAATATCTTCAATGCCGCCGCCGAGAAATAAATTTGCACGCAGTGATCGTGTTGAGCGTAATATCAGTGATAACAGAAAGCCTCTCAGACCGGTATCAGCATCATTTGAAGATAAACTTTCAAAATTTATGAAAGACAGCGACGAGAGACAAGCGGATATTAAAAGGAAAACCGATTCAAAACGCGGTGGACGAGGCTCAAGACGTTCGGATTAGCTGATTCTTGCACTTCTTTAGCAGGAGGTGCTTTTTTATCTTGTTAATGCGATTTATTGACATTTGCGTTAAAAATAAAATCTTTGAAAATAATTCTAATCGCATGATTGGAGTTGTTGTGGCAGTCTCCGGCGGTGCTGATTCGCTTGCTTTAATGGATCTGCTGCAAAAATCTCAACGTCGATTTAAATTAAAACTTTGCGTTGCACATTTTGAACACGGTTTGAGAGATATTGAATCAATCGCAGACGCTAAATTTGTAAAATCTTTAGCCAATGAACGCGGTCTTGATTGTATTATTGAATCCGGTAATGTCAAATTTTTTGCTGAATCAAATAAATTATCAATAGAGACGGCAGCTCGTGAAATGCGATATGAATTTCTTGAAAGAGTCTGTAAAGATTTAAATTTTGATTTTATTGCTTTGGCACATCATGCAGACGATCAGGCAGAAACAATTTTAATGAGACTCTTGCGCGGCGCCGGTTCAATCGGAATTTCGGCAATGAAATTTAAATCCGGACGATTAATAAGACCGCTGCTAAATTTCAAAAAGGCAGAACTTGAAGATTATTGCCGTCAACAAAATATTCAACCTCGAATTGACTCAACAAATTTTAAAACAGATGCAACACGAAATAAAATTCGACTGGAATTATTACCAAAGCTGACAGAATACAATCCGACGATCGTTGAAACACTTTGTCGATTTGGCGCAACTTCAGCAGAAGACGCAGACTTCATTCAGAACGAAACGCTAAAAATTTTTAATTCAGCAATAAGATATTCAAATGCAAATGAACTTGAACTTTCAAAAAACGTTGTCAAAAATCAACATATAGCAATTCAGCGAGCATTAATAAGAATGTTCATTGAAAAATCTATTGGCAGCGTCAAAGATTTTGGATACATTCATTTTGAATCAATTCGGCGCGTTTTAATTGATAATCTCAAAGGCGTCGAATTGCCTCATAAATTTAGAGCCGACTTAAAAAAAGGTTGGCTGTCAATCAAAAGAAGATAACAATTACAATATGAGAGGATTGGTTATTATGAGAAACACAGAAGATTTCATTGAGCGCGTACTGTTTACTGAGGAGGAGATCAGCACGCGTGTTGCGGAGCTTGGCGCTCAAATTAGTGAAGATTACAAAGATATTGATACACCGCTTTTGACTGTTGGCATTCTTAATGGTGCTATTGTTTTCTTTGCCGACTTGGTTAGAAAAATTACAATTCCTGTGCAATTTGACAATCTCATTGCATCAAGCTATGATATGAGTTCTCATTCAAATGGTAAAGTCAATATCCTTAAAAACCTCGAAAACAACGCTAAAGGTCGTCATATCCTCCTCATTGAAGATATTATTGATTCAGGCACGACGATGAATTACTTGCTTGGTTATTTCAAAGATAAAAAGGCTGCCAGCGTTAAAATTTGCTCACTTCTTAATAAGCCTTCTCGCAGAAAAGTTGAAGTTAATATTGACTATTGCGGCTTTGATATTCCTGATGAATTTATTGTCGGCTATGGTCTTGATTTTGCTCAACATTATCGCAATTTGCCATATCTTGGCGTTTTGAGACATTCAATCTACGATAATAAATAATTTTAAACCAAACATCAAACGGTTCGGGTATCCGTAAACAAAGACGCCAAAGAGACAAAAGCCTTGATAATTTTTGCAATCAGTTTCAACAACTTTGATTAAGAATTATAAAAAATTTTGATTATTAGCTTTGGATATATTATAAAATTTCTTGAAGACTTGACACTTGACTTGAAAAAATTTATTATAATTAGGGTAAAACCTAATTTTTTTTAATGAAGGAGCGTTTTTGATTGAATAGTTTTTTACGCAATGTTGGATTTTATTTATTGGTTATATTCATAGCCATTACCGTAATAGATTATTTTTCGGCGAAACCTCAAACTGTTGAGGAGACTAATTATTCTCAATTTCTTAAAATGGTTGATGCTGATGAAATTGCAAAAGTCACACTCGTCAAAAACAGTATCAAAGGCACAACGAAAGACGGCAAAGAATTTTCAACAACGGCGCCTGATATTCCGGTTGGAGATGAGTCATTGATTTCAAAATTGGAAAGTCACAACATTGAAATAACTGCACAAAATCCTAAAGAGCCGCCTTGGTGGACTACGCTCCTGTCTTCGTTTTTGCCTATATTATTATTAATTGGTGTATGGTTTTTTATTATGCAGCAGACACAAGGCAGCGGCGGAAAAGTTATGTCGTTTGGAAAAAGCCGTGCCCGAATGAGTACCGGTGACAAGGTTAAAGTTACGTTTAACGATGTTGCTGGTGCTGACGAAGCTAAGGAAGAATTAGCGGAAGTTGTCGAATTTTTGCAGCATCCTAAAAAATTTAATGAGTTAGGCGCTCGTATACCTAAAGGCGTTTTATTATTCGGTCCTCCGGGTACAGGTAAAACTTTGCTTGCTAAGGCGGTTGCAGGTGAAGCAGGCGTGCCATTCTTTTCAATCAGTGGCTCGGATTTTGTTGAAATGTTTGTAGGTGTCGGCGCTTCACGTGTTCGCGATTTATTTGCACAAGCTAAAAAGAATGCACCTTGTATTGTCTTTATTGACGAAATTGATGCTGTTGGTCGTCAACGCGGTGCAGGTCTCGGCGGTGGACACGACGAACGTGAACAGACTTTAAATCAGTTACTCGTTGAAATGGACGGTTTTGCAGCGAATGAAGGTATAATCATTATTGCCGCAACAAACAGACCGGATATTTTAGATCCTGCACTTCTGAGACCAGGCCGATTTGATAGACAAATTGTTGTCGATAAACCGGATATTAAAGGCAGAGTAGCAATTTTGCAGGTCCACACGAAGGGCAAGCCTATTGCAAAAGACGCTGATTTAGATATTTTGGCGAGACGTACGCCGGGATTTACCGGTGCGGATTTGTCCAATCTTGTCAATGAAGCAGCTCTGCTGTCAGCCAGACGCAATAAGCGCGAAATTGGAATGAATGAACTGGAAGAATCAATCGAACGAGTTATGGCGGGTCCTGAACGTAAATCTAAAGTTATGAGCGAAGATGAAAAGAAGTTGACTGCTTATCATGAAGGTGGTCATGCTCTCGTTGGAATGTATTTAAAACACGCTGATCCGGTACATAAAGTTACAATAATTCCACGTGGTCGTGCCGGCGGATATACTTTAATGCTGCCCAAAGAAGATAGAAGTTATGCCACACGTTCTGAACTCATTGATAGGCTTAAAGTTGCTATGGGTGGTCGCGTTGCAGAAGAAATAACGCTTAATGAAATTTCTACCGGCGCTTCGCAAGATATTCAACAGGCAAGCCGAATTGTGCGTTCAATGATTATGCAATACGGCATGAGCGACGTACTTGGTCCTATTGCATATGGCGAAAGTCAAAATCATCAAGTTTTCTTAGGGCGAGACTTTGCAACTCAACGCAATTATTCCGAAGAAGTTGCCGGCGAAATCGATAAAGAAGTGCATCGCTATATGGAAGAAGCGTATAGTGAATGTAAAAAAATTTTGCTGGAACATCGTGACAAATTGGAAAGAATTGCACAGGCTTTAATGGAGCATGAGACATTGACAGCAGCGGAATTAAAAGCTATTGTATTTGATGAGCCGAAAACTATAGATTTAACAAAATTGGATCCTGCCGTTCAACTTCAAAAGCGTCAACAAGAATTTGAATCTGTTTTCGAGGCAGAGCCGGAAAATAATTCAACAAATTCCGGCACACCTTCAACGATATAATTATACGACTTGAATTTTAAATAATCTTTATGGAAAGAGTGAAAAATGTGAGCGAAATTTTATTACATTACACACGTGCTGGTCATATTGAAAATATTCATCGCGGTGATGTTGTCGCTGTAAATTGCGAAGGTGAAATTATCAAGGCTATTGGCAATTCATATTTACCTATGTTTTGGCGTAGTGCCGCTAAACCGTTCCAAGCGCTGCCTTTTGTAAAAAACGGTGGTTTGGAAAAATATAACATCTCCGAAGAAGAATTGGCAATATTAGTTTCTTCACACAGCGGCGAATCGAACCATGTTGCACTTGTCAAGGGCATTCTTGAAAAACTCGGATTAAACGAAGATGATTTGGAATGTGGCGTTATGCGTCCGCTCAATGGCAAAGCTTACAAAGAGTTAATCAAATCCGGCGAACCGCTTACTCAAATTCATAATCAGTGTTCCGGTAAACATGCTCAAATTATGGCGCTTGCAATTATGCTTGGCGTTGAGGTTAAAGGTTACAGTCAACCGCAGCATGAAGCTGAGAAATTAATTTTTAAACATGTGGCAATGGCAAGCAAAATGCCGGAAGATAAACTTGAAATTGGTATTGACGGCTGTGGTGTGCCTGTATTTTATTTGCCGCTTTATAATATGTCGCTTGCTTATGCCAGACTTTCAACACCGAGCAAGGGTAATTGGAGCGATTATGAAGTTGCTGCAACTAAAATACGTGATGCAATGAGTCACTATCCGCAAGTTATTTCCGGTACCGGCAGAATAGACTGCGCTATATCTGAAGTTTCCAAAGGTCGAATCATTGGTAAGATGGGTTCAGACGCTGTATATTGCATAGCTGTTAAAGAAGGCAATCTCGGAGTAACTTTTAAAATTGAGGATGGAGATTTTGCGGCAGTTACACCTATGGTAATTGCGATCCTTAAATATTTGGATTTATTGACGAAAGATGAGGCCATTGAACTTGATAAACAATTTCCGCCAATTCTTAAAAATCATCGCGGCGACGTGATTGGAACGATTGAAGCAGTCTTTTAAGTTAATATGTTTTCTCGGTTGTTCTCAGGAGATTTGAAATGCGTAAAACTATAGTTGACTTTTTGAAGGATAATAGTGATGAATTTCTTTCCGGTGAAAAAATTGCAAAAAAAATCGGAATTTCGCGTGCCGCTGTTTGGAAACATATTCAAAATTTACGTAAAAATGGCTATAAAATTTTAAGTCGCGAAAATTTCGGATATAAACTCGAAGAAGTGCCGAATTTATTATTGCCTGATGAAATACAATATAATCTCAATACACAAATTATCGGCAAAAATATTTCATACCATGATAATATTGATTCAACTAATAGAGTTGCTAAAGAACTTGCCAATAATGGTGCTGATGACGGCACTATTGTAATTGCCGAACAACAATTTGCTGGTAAAGGTCGTTTAGGACGTTCTTTTTTTTCGCCTAAATCTAAAAGTATTTTGTTATCAATTCTTTTAAGACCAAAAATGATGCCTCAAGGTGCGGCAAAGTTTACACTTCTTGCGGCAGTTGCTGTTGCTAACGCTATGAAACGTTTTGACCTTAAAGCTGAAATTAAGTGGCCAAATGATATTCTTTACGATAATCGTAAAATTGTAGGCATTTTAACTGAAATTAATACCGAAATAGGACAAATTAATTATATAGTCGTTGGAATCGGAATTAATGTCAATATCAATCGTGAAGAATTTCCGTCCGAAATCAGAGATATTGCCGCTTCACTTTCCGAAATGAAAGGCGAAAATATTTCACGTATCGACTTTTTAAAAGCCTTGCTGGAAGAATTTGACAAACTTTATCTTGAGATCATTCAAAATGGTTTTGATAATGTATTGAGTCAGTGGCGAGAATTTAATATCACTCTCGGCAAAAATATTAAGGTAATTCCTGCCGGTTCAGATGATGAGTTTTTCGCCGTTGCTGAAGATATTGACAACGAAGGTGCCTTAATTATCAGAACTCAAAATGGTCTTGAAAAAGTTTATGCAGGTGATGTATCAATTCGTGAATGAACGCTAAAATTGTTCGGAGGATACAAAATTTAAATATGTTAAAAAAAATTAAGGAGTGGTTGCGATACATGAAAAGAAACGAAAATTGCTGGTGTGGAAGTGGAAAAAAGTATAAAAAGTGTCATATGGATTTTGACGCCAAATTAGATGAGTTTAAAATTGACTTGAATAAAAATCAAATTCGACCGTTACATCATTTAATAAACATTGAAAAAGACATTGAAGGCATAAAAAAAGCAGCCGTTATCAACACAGGCGCTTTAAATTTAATGGCAGAACTTATTAAACCTGGAGTTGATACGCTGACTTTGAACGACGCAGCACATGAATTTATTGTAAGTCATGGTGCTCATCCTTCGTGCCTGGACTACAGCGGATTTCCGAAAAGTATTTGCACTTCAATTAATAACGTTGTTTGTCATGGAATACCGTCGAAAAAAGATAAATTGCACGAAGGCGATATTATCAACATTGATATTACAACGGATTTGGACGGATATTTTGCTGATGCGTCGAGAATGTACATTGTCGGCGGCAAGACAACTTTGGAAGCCAAAAAGTTGGTTGACGTGACTCGCGAAATTATGGAAGTTGGAATTAAAGCGGCAAAGCCTTGGCATTTTGTTGGCGATATTGGTGCGGCATGCGGTCAGTTGGCAAGAGCAAACGGTTACAGCGTTGTCACTGATTTAGGCGGTCACGGCGTTGGCAAAAAATTTCACTTGGATCCGTTTGTAAGTCACGATTGTCCAGCAAATACCGGAATGTTACTTGTACCTGGAATGGTTTTGACGGTTGAGCCAATGATTAATGCCGGAAGAAAGCAAGTTGAAACAGACGCCTATGACGGCTGGACAGTTACGACAAAAGACGGAAGTTTATCTGCACAATGGGAAAAGACGATTTTAATTACGGAAACTGGCAATGAGGTTTTGGCAAGTTAAAATTATTTTATGCGTTGTCATAGATTAGCGTTTTTTTATATTTAAATTGCAAAATTTTTATTGATTTTGAGCTTACTCCATGTGTTATGATTTAAGAAAATTTATGTACTATTGGAGGAACAAAAATGGAAATTAATAGACGAGACTTTTTTAAACTTGCCGGAGCAACGGCAGTTGCAGCAGCAGGCGGATTGGCTTTTACAGGCAGCGAAGGATCAAGTATTGTTCATGCACAAGCACCGGTAGTCGGCAGTAAACTGGTAAAAAGCGGCAGCGGTTCAGCGGCAAAGGTTTACTTCACAAAAAATATTGATGCCGATCATCTTATTGCACTTTACAGGCGAATAAATGATAGCATTTTCGGCAAAGTTGGAATTAAACTTCATACCGGCGAAAAAAATGGACCGAATATCTTGCCGCGTGATATGGTTCAAAAATTCCAGGCGCAAGTTCCTAACAGCAACATCATCGAGACCAACACAATGTACATTGGCGATCGCTATACTACAGCAGGTCACAAGGAAACTTTAAAAATTAATGGCTGGAATTTCTGTCCGGTTGACATAATGGACGAAGAAGGCGGCGTTGCTTTTCCGGTCAATGGCGGCAAACACCTCAAGGAAGTTGTTATGGGAAAAAATCTTGCTAATTATGATTCAATCATCGTGCTGACACATTTCAAAGGTCATACTATGGGTGGTTATGGCGGTTCACTCAAAAATATTGCGATTGGAATGGCCTCAGGACAAATGGGAAAGCGTCAAGTTCACGGATACACTGAAGGCATAAATATGCCACCAACAGGTGAAGACTGGGCACACAACATGCCGGTTCAAGATAAATTTATGGAACTTATGGCAGACAGTGGAAAGGCTACCTGTGATCACTTTGGCAAACGAATAGTATTTTTAAATGTTATGCGTCGAATGAGCGTTGACTGTGATTGTGCCGGCACTTCTGCTGCGGAACCGACAATGGCTGATATTGGAATTTGTGCTTCAACTGATATTTTAGCGATCGACCAAGCTTGTGTTGATATGGTTTATGCTGCAAAAGATAGCAAAGACCTTAGAGAGCGCATTGAATCACGTCATGGCTTGCGTCAACTTTCTGCAATGGCTGAACTTAAAATGGGTAATCCGCAATATGAGTTGATTAATATTGACTAAATTTGTTAAATGGTGTTAAATTGTTATAATCGGTGCATTTAATCGCAAAAATAAACTATTTAGGATCATTTTTATAATTTTTGAAATAAAAATAAATATCATAAAAACTTTAACAGTGTTATGTTTTTTCTATAGGTAATTTGTTTGTAGATTCATACTTGTTAAGGTTTTTTATTTTTCGATTAGCATAAAATTAATAAATGTTATCAAAGAGAGTGGTTTGATTGAATAGTTGGTTAATATTATTTTTTGCCGGACTTTTTGAAGTATCTTGGGCAGTAGGTTTGAAATTTACGCAAGGATTTACAAAAGTTTTGCCAAGTATTTTAACGATTGCTGGCATGATTTTCAGTTTTATATTTTTGTCAATAGCGCTAAAAAAACTGCCGTTATCCGTTGCCTATGCCGTCTGGACAGGTATAGGAATTGCAGGCACTTCGATTTTAGGCGTAATTGTCTTTCAAGAAGCGTTGTCAATTTCAAAAATAATATTTGTGGGTTTTATTGTAATTGGAATTATTGGCTTACGTCTTAATCAGTAAAATCAAGGCGAAAAAACGAATTTTTAATCTATTTTTAATGCACAGGCGTTTCATAAATTTTTAAGCAAAAAAACATCAAGCAGAAGTTTGATACTTCGTTTACTCCCAACTTTAATCGAATATTTTTTGTGTAAAGCAATAGCGAACTTGCTAAAAATATTTATTGTGATGTGTGCTTGTTCGGTATGAAAATCGCAGTCGTCTTCGATATTAACTGTATCCAAATTTCAATGCTTACGAACTACTGTTAAAAATTTTTTTACTTTATTTTTTTTTGCAACTATAATATAATTATTAAACTATCATTTAATTTGAAAGAAGGTTTTTTTATTGGATATGGATATGGCGACGACATTAGCAACTTGGGGACCTATTGCCGTCATGCTGGTGATTTTTTATTTCTTGCTTTATCGTCCGCAAAAGCGAGCTCAAAAAGAACGTGAAGAAATGCTTGACAGCTTAAAAAAAGGTATTAGAGTTGTTACAATCGGAGGAGTATATGGTACTATTTCCGAACTTAACGAAAAAATTGTTAAACTTAAAATTGCAGACAAGGTTGAAATTGAGGTTGCAAGAGGTTCGATTGGTTCCGTAGTTGTTGATGATAAGTCAACGATTGACGACGACGATGATATATAAAATTTAGCAGGTGATTTTAAATATGGATAATACGATAATTGAGCAGAAAAAAGCGTTACGGAAAGAAATTCGTTCAAAACGTGCCGCACTGCCACAAGATGAGCGAGAGTTAGCAAGTCACAAAATCGTATCAAATTTAATCGAAAATCCAATTTACAAAAATGCAGCAACGATTATGGCTTATGCTTCAATGCCGGAAGAAATTCAACTTAATGAATTGTTTGACCACGCTTTTGTAAATAATAAAGTCATTGCTGTACCGCTGATTGTTGGACGCGGCACCATGAGACCTGTTTTCTTGCCGTCAATGGATTCTCTTGTCGTCGGTGATTTTGGAATTTTGACTGTCCGTCAAGATTGCAGAACCTTCGTTGATTTTGAAGATATTGACTGCATAATTGTACCTGGTGCAGCTTTCGATCGTCAAGGCAATCGTTTAGGTCTTGGCGGCGGTTATTACGACAGATTTTTAATGCGTGTTCCAAATGCTCAAAGAGTTGCACTTGCATTTGATTTTGAATTGTTTGATTCAATTCCTGCAACATCACGCGATATTAAAATGGACATTATCATTACTGAAAATGAAACATTAACCTTTGCAAGAGAATGATTTATAATGTTTAATTTAAATTTTATTATGGTAGGAGCATGATACATATTGCAAAAACATAGTTTAATAAAACTTTTAATAAGTGTTGCGGTAATTGTTGCCGTCTTCTTTATGTTTGTCAGACCACTTGCAAACAGTATTCGTCAAGGTTTAGACCTGCAAGGCGGCACTCATGTTGTCCTTGAGGCAGAAGATACTGAAATTGCTCAAGTTAATGACGACGCTATGCAGCGTGTTGTTTCAATTATGGAAAAACGCATTAACGAACTTGGTTTAACTGAGCCAATTATCCAGCGCGAAGGTGAGCGCCGAGTTATTATTGAGTTGCCTGGAATTAAAGACCCGGACGCCGCGATTCAAACGATTGGCAAAACGGCAATGTTGGAGTTTAAGGACGAAGAAGGCAACACCGTTTTAACCGGAACTGATTTAAAAGATGCACAGGCAGCAATGGATCAGAATAATCGCAACGTTGTTAATCTTGAGTTTAGTGACGAAGGCGGTAAAAAATTTGCTGATTTGACAATGAAGAACGTCGGCAGAAAAATTGCAATTTTACTTGACGGCGAAGTTTTAACTGATCCTGTTGTCAATGAACCTATACTCGGCGGTCGTGCAGAAATTTCCGGTCAGCGCACTCTTGACGAAGCAAATAAATTGGCAATTCTGCTCAGGAGCGGTGCTTTGCCTGTTAAAGTCAACATCATTGAGACCAGAACCGTTGGACCTTCACTCGGTCAAGATTCTAAAGATAAATCCGAATTTGCATTTGTCATTGGTATTGGTGCAGTGTTAATATTTATGCTGCTTTTCTACAGACTTTCAGGACTTATTGCTGATATCAGCTTAATGGCTTATACTGTCATGCTGCTTGCAATTTTGAAAGGTCTCGACGCGACTTTAACTTTGCCTGGTGTTGCAGGAATTATTTTATCAATCGGTATGGCAGTTGATGCTAACGTTTTGATTTTTGAGCACTTTAAGGAAGAATTTCGACTTGGTAAAACTTTGCGCTTGTCAATGGACGCTGGTTTTGACAGAGCCTTTACAACGATTTTTGATTCAAATATCACGACAATTATCGCGGCGGCGGTGTTGTTTCTTTATGGTACCGGTACAATTCGCGGATTTGCAATTACTCTCGGCTTAGGTGTCTTGCTTTCAATGTTTACGGCTATTACTTTGACAAGGTATCTTTTGAAGTGGTTGATTGCAGCGAAGATTTTTGAAAATCCTAGTATTTATGGCGCAACTGGTTTTCTATTGTTTGATCCAAGACTTGTAAATAATTCCAAAAAGGCGGTGAAGAAGAATGCCTAATTTTGACATCGCCGGCAAACGAAAGATTTGGTTTATAATTTCACTGTTAATAATAATTCCTGGATTAATTTCAATGGTAACTCGCGGATTTAATTTTGGAATTGATTTCACCGGCGGCACAATTATTGATTTAAGATTTGAGCAGCCTGTAAATATTTCCCAAATTCGCGACTCTCTCAGACCTTACGGACTTGACGGCAGCACAATTCAATTATCCGGCGACAGTTCGGACGTTGAGTCTTCAACAGATGTCATGATTCGCACGATCGACCTTGAGGAAAACGACAGAAAGGCAATTATGTCATCAATTCGTTCTGACGTTGGCAATTATGAGGTTATGCGCGAAGAAAAAGTCGGCGCTACAATCGGCGGTGAATTGATTTTTAATGCCGTAATGGCGCTTGTAATTTCTTGGGTACTGATTATCTTATACATTGCCTACAGATTTGAATTTAGATTCGGCATTGCGGCCGTCATTGCGCTTGTTCATGATATTTTAATTGTCTTGTCTTTCTTTTCATTTACACAGCGTCAAATTGATTCCTCATTCGTTGCAGCACTTTTGACGATTGTCGGCTATTCAATCAATGACACCATTGTTATTTTTGATCGTATTCGTGAAAATTTAAAACTTCACTTTAAACGCGGCGGCGATTTCAATGAGATTGTCAATCGCTCAATCTATCAAACTTTGACACGCTCAATTTATACCGTTTTTACTTGTTTATTTACAGTGCTTGCGCTTTACTTCTTTGGCGGAGAGACTACAAAAGATTTTGCCTTTGCTTTAATCATAGGTTTTGCAAGTGGCTGTTATTCTTCGATATTTATTGCAAGTCCATTGTGGTTGACACTTCGCAATTATGCTGAAAAAAAGCGTCATAAAAAAATTACTGCCGAGTAATTCTCAAGCAACTTGAGGAGATGCTTAAAATGCCAAAAATATTAGTAGTTGATGATGACCAGATAATGCTCATGATTACTTCAAGAATACTTGCAAAACGCTATGAAGTAATTTGTGCATCTTCAGGTAAACAAGCTATTGAATTATTTGAAAAAGAAAAACCGGATATGATATTGTCGGATTTATTGATGCCGGAAATGGACGGATATGAACTTCAAATGGCTTTGCAAGCTAAAAACACGGATCCAGTTCCAATGGTATTTATGACAGCAGACGAAAGCGACGAAAGTGAAAGTCAAGGTTTTGCGCTCGGAGCAGTCGATTATATTCGCAAACCGTTAAAAGCTGATATTTTACTTCGCAGAGTCGCAAATGTCATAGAAAATCTGGATAAAATTCATGGTCTAAAGCGAGCAGCGGACACTGATCCAATGACAGGCTTATTAAATAAATCTGCCTCTCAACGCGAAATAGGCGGATTGTGCAAAAATAGTCAAGGCGTTTTGTTGATGATAGATTTGGATAGCTTCAAATTAGTTAATGATATTTACGGTCATAATATGGGCGACAAAATTCTGATTCGCTTTGCTGAGTTGATTAAAGAAGTCATTCGTACAACGGATTTAGCAGGACGCATGGGCGGCGATGAATTTATTGCATTTTGTCAACATGTCCGTCAAAAATCAGTCATTATCGAGAAAACAGCTTATCTAAATGAAAAATTGCTTGCTTCGGCGAAAGAATATATGGGAAAGGACATGAGCATACCGCTTGGAACTTCGATTGGTGCCGTATTTGTACCGGACGAAGGCACCGATTTTACTGATTTATGTCACAAAGCTGACAAGGCTCTGTACAAAGTCAAGCAAGGCGGTAAACATTCTTGTGCATTTTACGAAGAAACACACAATCCAGAAGAAAATTTAAATTTGCAAAATAATATTTCAAATATGCGAATGATTCTTGGCGAAAGGAATCGCGAAACCGGTGCTTATTTTTTGGAGATTAGCCAATTTAAAGTAATGTACAGATTCGCTGTCAGATTTAATGACAATTATCAAAAAGATATTCAATTCATGCAAATTACGCTTGACTTTAACAATGAATCAAAGATTGAAGATTTTCGCAATATGCTTGTAAAGTCGTTGCGAAGAAGTGATTGTGTTACTCAAAACGGAAAAAATCAATTTTTGGTGATGTTAATGGAAGCCAATTTGCAGGAAGCGTATATCGTGAGAGATAGAATTTTGTCGAGATGGCAGCAAATGAGAGCAAATTTTAAAGGCGAAGCAGCTTTTGAAATTGAAAGTATAACCGGTCTTGAATAAAAGAAGCTACTGTTAGCTAATAATAAAGCAAAATAAGCATTAAAGAATCTCCAAATATTAATTGAAGGTGTGTTATGCAGAAAAGTTGGAAATTAATTAAAGATGATGAGACTATTGTCAAAAAATTAGCTGATGAATTAAATATTTCCGAATTGACGGCAAAAATTTTATTTCATCGTGGAATAACTAACGTTGAGGAAGCTGAAATTTTTTTAAATCCGGAAAGCAAGCAAGAATTTAATAATCCATTTTTGATGAAAGGCATGTCCAAAGCCGTCGAAAGAATTATAAAGGCGATTGACAATCAGGAAAAGATTGTTATTTACGGTGATTATGATGTTGACGGAATGACTTCTTCAGCTTTAATGGTAAGGACATTGAAAAACTTAGGCGCAACAGTTGATTTTTATATACCGGATAGGCAAAATGAAGGTTATGGCTTAAATATTTCGGCATTGCAAAAAATTGCTGATAGTGGTACCAAACTTTTAATCACAGTTGATTGTGGAATTTCAAATGCTAATGAAATTGCAGAAATCAAAGATAAATTAGACGTTATAATTACAGATCATCACTTGCCGTTTGCTGCTATTGACTGTGCTGTTGCGGTTCTCGATCCACATCAAGAGGACTGCAATTATCCGGATAAAAATTTATGCGGTGTCGGTGTTGCATTTAAACTTTGTCAAGCACTCAATATGACGATTAATAATATTGACTACAGAAATTACTTAACAGATATTGATTTAGTTGCACTTGGAACTGTTGCCGATATTGTGCCGCTCGTTGGCGAGAATCGCAAAATTGTTCGACTTGGTTTAAAACAAATGATTAATACTAAAAATATTGGACTGCGTGCCTTATTGGAAGTTTCAAATATTGATAAAAATAAAAAGCTCAATACCAATCATTTAGGTTTTAAAATTGGACCGCGTTTAAATTCAACCGGCAGATTATCGACTGCATCTAAAGGTGTTCATTTGCTTATTACTAATAATGAAAAGGAAGCTGCAGAGATCGCGCAAGAACTTGATAGGGAAAATACTAATCGCAAATTTAAAGAATACCAAATGCTTGAGACAGCCAACAAAAAGTATATAAAACTCAGAGAAGAACACGGCGGCGATTTAAGCAGTATTGTCGTCGCAAGCGAAAATTGGCATCCTGGTATTGTAGGTCTCGTTGCAGCACGTTTACTCGAAAAACATTATTTGCCAACGATTGTAATTGCGATTGACGGCGATATTGCGCGTGCTTCATGTCGAAGTATCAGAGCATTGCATATGAAAGAAGCGCTGGATTATTTCAGTGATTATTTTACCCAATACGGCGGTCATGCTGCTGCTGCCGGTTTCTCGATAAGAACTAAGGATATAGACAAATTCAGAGAAGATTTTGACGCTTATGTTAAAAAAAATCTCAAAGAAGAAGATTTTACACCTGTGCAGGAAATTGATGTTTTTGTTCATCCGAATAAATT
Organism: uncultured Selenomonadaceae bacterium; assembly: GCA_905234365.1. GTDB lineage: Bacteria > Bacillota > Negativicutes > Selenomonadales > Selenomonadaceae > Quinella. Next base: position 31,783 of record CAJOHI010000006.1, read on the forward strand.
GAATTTGCAGTTAGCTGACGATATGGAAAAATTGGAGCCGTTCGGTGTGAGCAATCCTTATCCTGTCTTTGCCTGCAGTAATGTCAAAGGAGTTTCGCCGCGAACAATGGGGCAATCCAAAAGTCATTTGAGTTTTTTTATCAAAGGCGTCAACGAAGGTCAATTTGATATGAGAGCCATTTGTTGGAATAAAGGTTCATTTGTTCCACTCATTGAAAGCGAATTGCTTGACATTACTTTTGAGCCGGAACGCAACGAATTTAACGGCAATATCAGCGTTCAATGCTTGATTAATTCAATTATTCCGTCAAAAGAAAATTGTTTATTTCCGGATCGTGAAACGATGATAAATATTTATAAATTTTTATGGCAGCGAGCTAACTCTGTTGAGTTTAAACCTTACGATATAGGTAAATTTAGTGTAGATTATAAAAAATCTTCATTTGCAAGTGAAAATCCTGCATTAAATTCAGCTTATACAATGTTTTGTGCAATTCAAGTGTTTGAGGAACTTGGACTCATATATTTTAATGCCAATGGAGATGAATTTATTATGCCTAAAAGTTCAAAAAAATTGGATTTAAATGAGTCAAGATTTTGGAGATTAAATAACAATCAATAGATTTAAGGTCAATAACAAATCAAATTAATATAAAAAATGAGGTTTTATAAATGAGTATAAAATTTTTTATTACGTCATTGTTGATGTATCTTGTTTTTATTTCGACTTATGTATCGGCGGCAACGATTGAAATTAACGATTCGAGAGCAACGCCGGAATATTGGATTAACAGAAGTGCAAACGGTGACAAAATATTATTGAGTCCTCAACAAATTTCAAAATTCAATGCAAATATTTTAAGTAAAGACGAATATGCTGCTGATTTGGAAAATTATCCTGCTGTCGTTTCTACTGATAAAGTCAACGCTTTGATCAAAGAGGCAGAATACGATTTATACACCGGTGAACATTATGTCAGCGACGATGTAACTGTTCGTTATGCTGTGACTGTTGAACGTGGAGATATTCGTTTGCTGCCTCAATCTTGGAACGGCGATATTTATGACGACATTCAAGGCACAGCGATTGATCCGGCTGAAGCTGTTGCGGTTTTACTCGAAAGTAAGGACGGCAAATTTGTATTTGTACAATCGCGCTATTACATGGGCTGGCTTAACAAATCAATTATTGCCTTCACGAATCGCGAAACTTGGCTGCACTATGTCAATCCAAAAGATTTTATTATCATTACCGCAAACAAAAAAGCCATCGAGATTAACGGCAAAAATGTTTTGTTTCAAATGGGTGCCAAAATTCCGCTGAAAAATACAAAAATTACAGACAATAATTATTGGATTACAAGATTTCCAACTTCTGTTAATGGTCAGCTTAAAGAGGTTGACGCTTTTATTTGGAATGATGAAACGATCAACAAAGGCTTTTTGAATTGCACTGAGAATAATTTTATTCGTCAAGCATTTAAATTTTTAGGTGATGTTTACGGTTGGGGAGGTTTGCAGGAAAGCGTTGACTGTTCGGCATTTACGCAAAATATTTACCGTTCAATGGGTCTTGAAATTCCACGCGATGCCGATCGTCAAGAAGGTTGCATGCCGATATTTGCTGTCTTTAATGATGTCACAACGGCTGAAAGATTTGATATTGTCAAACGTGCTCCTATAGGTTCATTATTGTTTAAACCAGGTCATGTGATGATGAATCTAGGTCAAGATGATAATGGTAATTCGCTTGTAATTCATTCTGCGAGTTCTTATTTTGACAACGGCAACAAGATTTACATTCGCAAAGTTATCGTTTCCGATTTACATTATAAAAATAGTTCCGGTGTCGAGACGATTGACGGTTTAACCGGAATAAGTTTTTACGGAAGATGATTGAGTCAAATGCTCACGATTAAAATCACGAGCTTGTCCATACCATACACGTCTTTACGAGTTGCGAAGTTCAAACGTTAATACTCCTTCGTAGGTCAGACATCGTCGGGTGATAACCCAAGTCCGTTATTTAACGAGTGCCCACAGCCGAAGCCAACCGTTCTCTCGTTAAATTCATTTTAGCCTATTTAAAACTCAAAGTCAAGGGGTGAGGGCGCATTCCTCTCACGACTGAAGTCGCGAGTGTCCTGCGCGATTAATGAAAAAACTTTTGATTTTTACTTTAATGATTTTGTTTGCTGTAACAAGTAATGTTTCCGCAACGCCGCTCGACAAGTCGATAATGTCAGCAATAATTGGGAAAACTCAAACGTCACAGATAACTGACCAAATTATTTTAGTTATAGATCACAATTTAACACTTTGGAATAAGCAAAGTAACGGACATTGGGGGTTAGAATTAGAATCTTACTGCGGTTATGGTCTTAATGGTATGTCCAAAAATCGACATGCCGGCGACAAGACAACGCCGATTGGTTCATATCCGATTCTTTATGCTTTTGGACTTGTTGACAATCCAAATTCGGCAATGACTTACAAAAAAATTACGCCTAACTCTTACCTTTCCGGCGAAGAATCGACGTATAATATGTGGATTGAAAGCGCCCGGCGAATGTATGACAGCGAACATTTGATTGATTATTATCAATATAAGTATGCAATGAATATTGGATTTAATATTAATCCGACTGTTTACGGTCGCGGTGCTGCAATTTTTCTACACTGTAAAAGTTATGATCGCTGGTGGACTTCTGGCTGTGTGAGTGTGCCGGAAAAAATTATGCTGGAATTGCTGCAGAAGTCACATGACGGCGAATATATTATAATTGTACCGAATGTTGAGGAAATTCAAAATTATTGATTAAAGTTCGATAACTGCTTCTTCTATTGAGCGTCGTTCAGAGTGACGAGGTGAAGGTTTTGCATCAGCAGCAGCATAACCAAGCGGAAATACTGCAACAATGTCAAAATCATGCATTTGCGGAAAAAGTTCCTTTAACTTAGATTCGTCAACCATGCCGACCCAAGTTGTAGCAAGACCGACAGCTTCAATGGCAAGCAGCAAATGAGTTGCAACTATTGTAGCATCAATCTCGGCAAAATTTTTACCATCAAAAGGACGTGTAAAAGCGTCATTTTTTTTGCCGCCAATAATCAGCACAGTTTTTGCGCCAAAGATGAAATTAGTAGTTTGTTTGAGTTTTTCCATTGCTTCAGCAGATTTGACAACCCAAATCTTGTATGGCTGCAGATTTTTAGCTGTTGGTGCAGCGATTGCTATTTGCAATACTTGATTAAGTTTTTCCGGCTCAACCGGCTTATCGGACATTTTGCGGCATGAATAACGCGCCTTTACGAGTTCCAAAAAGTTCATACTATCACCTGCTAATTATAAATTTTTAATTGATAATTTCTTTTGCAAAGAGTCAATAAAATTTTTAAGTCTGTCAAAGTCTTCATCATTAGGATGATTGGCGGCATTTTTCCAGCGCTCAACACTGTCAAATTTATTATGCGGATCATTCGGACCGGCTTTAAGCCGCTTTTCAATCAATGCAGGATTTATCTTACCTTGACAGCTAAAAGTGCCAAGAATGTTACAACCTTCACCTAAAAGATAGGCTGCACGTGCAAAAGCCGTCGTTGAGTGCTCGTTGCCGACTTCAGTACCGTGCGTCTGAAATAATATTACGTTTGAATTTTTAACTGTTGGCAAAAACTTTGTCATCAACGGATCAGGAGCGCCGCGTTTAAGCCAATAGCCAAGTGCTACCAATTCATAGTCAGAAAAGTTATCGGGCGCTTCCTTAACGTCAAACAAATCTGAATCAACAATAAATTCAGCGATTTTTTCAGCGATTAATTTAGTATTGCCTGTCATCGAAGAATAAATAATTGCACATTTGTTCATTATCATTCCTCCTCAAAAAAATTTTTAATCTAATTCTAATATAAACTTAATCTTTAATACTTGCAATACTTTTTTTTGCAATTTATAATAATTTTATCGTTTGAGGTAAATTTTTTTAAAGAAATTACGATATATTTATAGTAAATTATCTTATCTTGTAAAAATAAAGAGGTGTTTTTTTATGGCAACTTTAACAAATTATGATGACAGCACAATTAAAAGCGGAACCACTTCTGATGATTCGATTGATAATTACGGCAAATACGCAACTATCAAAGGCGGAAAAGGTGCTGATACGTTTTCTAACCATGCGGGCGGCGCTGTAATTATTGGCGGTGCCGGTAACGACTCACTTTACAGCAGCGTCAATTATTCTTACAGAATCAACGATTCATATGGTTATGTTACTCTTGACGGTGGCGCCGGAAACGATTACATTTATAACTACGGTGAACATTCCAGTATTAATGGCGGTGCCGGTAATGATTCAATTTATGCTTATGGCTCAAATGTTACCGTTAATGCCGGAAAAGGCGACGATATTATTTATGGAAATTATGAAGGCAACGACGTATTTATTTTCGGAAATTCTGATGGTCATGACAGTATAACAAATTTTTCAACAAATGATACACTCTATCTTAAAGAGGTCTATTCAAGCAATTCAATTTCAGAGACGGTAGACGATCGTTCAAATCGCGTTCTTACATTCGGAAACACTCAAGTTACATTGCGTAACGCAGAAGATATGGCACTTAATATTAAACTTGCTAACGGCTCAATGGTAACTTTGCCGTCATTGATTAATCATGTTGAAAATCCCACAGATAATAAAAATGTCAGTGGAACTAAGGGAAAAGATTATATCACTAACAGCGGTAAAAATCTTAAAATCAACGCAGGTGCGGCAAATGATACCATAAATAATTCTGGTTCAAATGTCACTATAAATGGCGGCGCCGGCAATGATTCCGTTTATAGCTATGCCTCAAACGTTACAATTAATACCGGTGCCGGTAACGATACTATTTACAACAACGGTTCAAACGTGTTAATCAATAGCGGTGCCGCTGACGATACCATTTACAGCTATGCTTCAAATGTCACTATCAATAGTGGTAAAGGTAATGATTATATTGTTGGCAATTATAGTGGCGGTGATGTGTTTGTTTTTGGCAACTCTGACGGTTCCAACAGCATAACGAATTTTGCAGCAAATGATACGCTTTATCTCTCAAATGTCTACTCCAGCAATTCAATTTCTGAGACGGTCAGCAGCTATTCAACTAAAGACCGTGTTATTAGTTTTGGTGATACAAAAGTTACCTTGCGAAATACAGAAGATAAAGCACTTGCAATTAAACTTGCCAACGGCTCAATGGTAACTTTGCCGTCGCTAATTAATTATGTTGAAAATTCCACCAATAATAAGACAGTTAAAGGTACTAAGGATAGAGATATTATTATAAATAGTGGCAGCAACCTCAAAATTAATGCCGGTGCAAGTAACGACACTATAAGTAATTCTGGATCAAATGTTGCAATTAACGGCGGTGCCGGTGATGATTCGGTTTACAGTTATGCCGCAAATGTTACAATTAACGGTGGCAAAGGTAACGACATTATTATTGGCAGTTCCGATTATGGCGACGTGTTTGTTTTTGGAAATTCTGACGGTTATGATAGTATAACGAACTTTGCAGCAAATGATACGCTTTATCTTTCTGAAGTGTATTCAAGCAGCTCAATTTCAGATACAGTTGGCAGCTATTCGATAAATAACCGTATTATCAATTTCGGCAGCACACAAGTTACTTTGGGAGGTGCCTCAAATAAAGCACTTACAATTAAACTTGCTAACGGCTCAATGGTAACTTTGCCTGCATTGATTATTGAAAACTCAACTGATAACATTAATGTCAGCGGAACTAAAAATAAAGATATCATTAGCAACAGCGGCAGCAACCTCAAAATTAATGCCGGCGCAAGTAACGACACCATTAGTAATTCCGGTTCAAATGTTACCATTAATGGCGGTGCTGGTGATGATTCTATTAATAACAATTACAGCGACAGAGTTAATATAAATGGCGGTGCTGGTGATGATTCTATTGATAACCGTTACGGCAACTATGTTACTATTAATGGTGGTGCCGGTGCTGATTCTATTTATAGTTCCGGCAACTACGTTACTATTAATGGTGGTGCCGGTAATGATTCTATTTATAATTCCGGCGACTACATTAATATAAATGGTGGTGCCGGTAATGATTCCATTGAGAGCTACGGAACCAATGTCACTATTAATGGTGGTGCTGGTGATGATTTAATTAAAGGAAACTATGTATACAGTAACGTTTATCAATTCGGAAATTCTGACGGATATGATACCATAACTAATTTTTCCGATAACGACACTATTTATCTTAAAGATGTCCATTCAATCAACGAAATTTCTGATACTGTTGACGGTTCTTCAAATAGAATTATTACATTCGGCAGCACGAAAGTTAATTTGGAAGCTGCAGCAGATAAATCAATTCAAATTAAATTTGCTGACGGCACAATGACGACACTCAACAGCAGCTATGCTTATCAAGAGCGTGATTTCGTTGAAAATGTTGCAGATACTTGGTTTGTTGAAGGCGATGATAACTTTGTTACTTCTGAGATTGATTCGCTCATGGACAGCGGTGGAAACGTTATAAGTACAAATTACGAATATAATGTAAGTGCTAATTTGTATAAGCAAGATGATAATAAAGTTGAATCTATCGTTGGCAGCAGATCAAATATTAAATGAAAACCGAAAATAAAGAATTGATGAAAAGCCGGCTTAGAAATATTGCATTGCAAATTGCTTATGACGGCACAAATTATCATGGTTTTCAACGTCAAACGCCGCCGACTCTTGCGATTCAAAATGTATTGGAAGATAAGCTGACAAAAATATTTGGCGATTCGATTGAACTTGCCGCTGCCGGTCGCACTGATGCCGGCGTTCATGCAATAGGTCAAGTCGTCAATTTTTTTACAAATGGCAAAATTCCGGTTGAAAAAATACCACTTGCCGCAAGCGGTGTTCTGCCTTCTGATATAATTGTACTTGAAGCCAAAGAAGTCGACAAAAATTTCAGCGCTCGACATTCAGCAAAAAGTAAAATTTACATTTATCGCATTTTGACAGGAGCAGTCTCAAATCCGTTTGTAAGTCGATACGCCTGGCATATTCGTTATCCTTTGAACGTTGAAGCGATGAGAGCGGCTTTAAAAATTTTAATTGGCACACATGATTTTTCAGCATTTAAAGCTGCTAATAATGTTCCAATGAGCCCAATCAGAACAATGTTTAACGCAGAATGTGAAATTAAAAATAACGAGTTATTTTGTGATAAAGAGTTAATAATTACTTTTCATGCAAATGGATTTTTGTATCACATGGCAAGAAATATTGTTGGCAGTCTGGTTGCAGTTGGTCGTGGCAAATATAGTGTTGACGATTTCCAAAAAATTTTTGAAAGTCGCGACAGAAATAATGCCGCACCAACTGCTCCGCCGCAAGGTTTGTGCCTTTACAAAGTTTTTTATTAATACAAGAGTGGTTTTTATCTTCGGATAAAGGCTGCTCTTTTTTCTTGATTTTTGAATAATCGTATTCTATAATTATGACATTCGTTAAAAAAATTATGATTGAGTAAAAAATATTTTAGGAAGGCGTGATTTTTTAATGTTTAGCGAAGAACATAAAAGCGCAGGCGTGACATATCCGCTCGGATTTACTGCAGCAGGTGTGAGAGCAGGAATTAAAAAAAATGGCAATCTTGATGTTGCTGTAATTTATTCCGAAAACGAAGCGGCAGTTGCCGGCGTATTTACTAAAAATCAAGTTGCAGCGGCACCTATCAGAGTCAGTAAAATTGTAGTCAATACCGGCACTGCTCATGCAATCGTTGCCAATGCAGGTTGTGCTAATGCCTGTACTGGTGAACAAGGTCTCCGTGATGCTGAAAATATGTGTAAAATCGCCGCAAAAGAACTTAACTGCAAAGATGACGACGTTATTGTTGCATCAACTGGAGTTATTGGCGTTAATTTGCCAATGGATAAAATGGAAGCCGGAATTAAAGCTGCTGTCAAGGAACTTTCGCGAGAAGGCAGCGTAAATGCCGGCAACGCAATTATCACGACGGACACTTATTCAAAATGCTGCGCCACTGAAATTACAATCGGTGATAAAGAAGTCAAATTCGGCGCAATCGCAAAGGGTTCCGGAATGATTCAGCCAAACATGGCAACAATGCTTTGTTTCATTACCACTGACGCTGATATTGAACAAAAACTCTTACAAGAAGCGCTTTCGGAAATTACGGAAGTTACATTCAATATGATTAGTGTTGATGGTGATATGTCAACTAATGATATGGTAACTGTAATGGCGAACGGTGCAGCAGGCAATAAAAAAATCGCCAATAAAGATGACGATTATCAAAAATTTTACGATACGTTGAAAGACATTTGCACCGAACTTGCAAAAAGAATTGCTTCTGACGGTGAAGGCGCCACGAAGTTTTTAACGATTCACGTTCATGGAGCAGAAACCTTTGCTGATGCTAAACAAGTTGGTATGAGTGTTGCCAAGTCTCCGCTTGTGAAAACTGCTTTCTTCGGCGAAGACCCAAATTGGGGCAGAGTAATTTGTGCAGTTGGTTACAGCGGTGTAAAAATCAGTCCTGAAAAAACTGTCATTAAATTCGGTGATGTCACAGTTTACGCTCATTCTGTCGGTGCATCTTTTGACAATTCGGCTTTAAGAAAAGTTATGTCGGAACATGATATATTGATTGATATTGATCTTGGTGAAGGTGAATCAGAAGCGACAATTTATAGCTGTGATTTATCTTATGGATATGTTAAAATTAACGGTGAATATACGACCTGAAAACTTTAATCAATAATTACTAACGTTGCCGCTGTCAATAATGTACGGCGTGCAGAGATACGCAGGAATAACCTTAACGCCGTTGTCATAGGTAGTTACGTCATTTATACTTGGCTCAGTACCTTCGACGACGGCTTTTATCATGCGTACACATTTTGAGGTCAATAAATCCGGATCTTTGCTGACAGTGAAAGTTTGTTCACCGGCTTTGATTCGATTAATGGCAGCAGGATCAGCGTCTAAGCCGGAAATTAACGGTTTTTGCATGCCGCGTGCTTTCATTTCTTCTAAAATTACGCCAGCAATGTCATCATTTGGACTCAACACGGCTTGCAAAGGCTGACCGGCATTGTAATATTTACTAAGTAAATCTTTAATACGGTTTCTGGCGTTAGCACTGTTCCAATCAGCAGTAGCACAACTGTTAAAATCCATTTGTTTTGAAGGACAAACGAGTTGACCTGTTTTAAAATAAGGTTCCAAAATTGCCATTGTATTTTTGAAAAACAAATGAGCGTTATTATCTGAAGGACCACCGGCGAAAAGTTCAATATTATAAGGACCGCCGCCATTTTTGAGGTTAAGAGCCGCCTCAAAATATTCTCCCATTGCTTCGCCTATTGCCTCGTTGTCAAATGAAGCATAATAGTTTACGGCATCAGTATTTTTGATGATTCTGTCAAATGCAATAATCGGCGTGCCTTGTTCCTTTGCCTGTTCTAAAACCTCAACAAAAGCCTCGCCGTCAATAGCGCCAATCACTACGCAGCTTGGATTATTTTCTAGAATTTCTTTTACTTGTTTGACTTGCTCATCAGAAGTAGCTGAAAATTGCAATTCAACGTTAAAGCCTTCTTCCTCAAGTGTCTTTTTCATCGAATCGCCGTTGCGTTGCCAACTTGGCGTAGTATTCGGAAATGCTATTGCAACTTTTTTATCGCCGCTGGAATTTTCACCGCAGCCGGTTATTAAAATGGCAATAAACATAAGTAATACTATTAATTTTCTGTTTAACATATCATTCGTAAACATCTCGCGACTTTTGCCGTGAGAAGAACGGCACCTTCTTTCTCATCAAATTTAATTCTATTCCTCTGAAAGATAAATATTAAGCCATTCTATAAAATCCAATCCTCCACTTGTAGGCCATTCATAGCATTGAAAAACTTCATATCTATAAGTATATTCATATTTTGGCCAATGCGCCATTAAATGAGCAGCATCAACAATAATAGCACAGTTTTTTAAAAAGTTCCTCGAAGCTTCCATAACATGATTTTCATCTATTGGAGCAATATATTTTTTATAAAAATTAGCATATATATTAAGAAGAATACATTTATTAAGAAAATATTTATGCTTTGAATAATTAATTTTAGGAGAGTCTAACAATTCACAAAGTCCAGATTTTTCTACCCAAGGGTAAAAACGTTTTAAACACCGATCAATAGGTTCTGCTTCCTCTCTAGTTACCAACGGCATGCTATACATATGCTCCATATCTTCAACTGTGCCAAACGCTAAATAATCATCAATAGCAAATGGCAATTGTTTATAGCCAATGACAGCATACATAAAAATAAGTCTTTCTTTCATATTAACTGCATTTGCCGGATATGACTTCAATAGATTTTTCAAGTAAATTAAGAAATTATGCCTATTAAAACTCCAATCAGAACGACATTTTAAAACGTAATTAATACCTTTTAAAGTATTTTTTATATACTCAATACCATAACGCGGTGAGGCAATTTGATAATTGAGATGACCAGGAGCAGCATATTCTGGATAATCACTTTCAAGTACTTTAACATTAATTTGTTGCATTTTTTGTTTAAATTCTTGTGTCACTTCACCTTTCCATGTTGAAATTATGATTGGAACATTTGGGTACCAAGTACGATACATCAAAGCCGTTTTAACTGTAAAATCATTTCTATATTCAATAAGACCGGTCATAACAATAGCTGTATCGGAAATAGAATACACTGGCATCTTCTTAAATTTTTTATTTATTTGCATATAAAAGATCAGTTCATCTTCTTCTGTTAGATTGCTAAGACCCCTGAAAATATGTTGTAAAATTCTTTTAGTGTGAACTGCTCCATAGTCTCGTTCTTGTTGTTGAATGATTTCAATGGCAACAATAGTGTCATACAACATGGATACTTCTTCTATATTTGCTGCAAAAACAGGAATAGAAATTTGTTTTCCTTGTAATTTTATATTGAGACTTAAATTGTTTTGCTCATGTTTTTCGTTATCAAACAGGATAATTCCAATATACGAAGGGGGGGGGGTGGCGATAATTAGATCAAAGACTCTATAGACCGGAAGATTCATTTTTATTCTTTGAGTTTCGTTATTATTCATCGAAACTATTCCTTTAATTTGAATACCTATTTTCTCCATCAACGAAAACAAAAATTGTGCATTTGCAATGTCAGCAATGTAAATTGTCTTGTGACTATTTGCAAATTCTTTCAATTTACGCTCTAAATTAAAAAGTTCATTTCTGTCAAACATAATAATCCCCCTAAAAAACCTTAATTAATTTTTGATTCTCTCGGCACCTTTGAAAATTTTAAATTGTGCGGCAGAGTCTGTGAGTTCGGTTGCAAGTTCGGAAAGTTTCTTGCTGGCAGTTGCAACTTCGTCGATTGAAGCAGATTGTTCTTCAGTAGCAGCACTGACGGATTCCGTTTCTGCGCTGACATCTTTACTGGACTGGTCGAGTTCGTCCATTGCAGATACAAGACTGTCAACCCTTTTTGAAGCACTTTGAGCGTCTTTTAAAATTTCTTCGGCATGGTTTGTCAAGTCACTGACAGCAGCGGCGATATTCTCAAATGAACTTCCAGCCTGAGCAACAATCGTTTTGCCACTCTCAACGTCTTTAGTGCCTTTTTGCATTTCTTCAACGGCTTTTTCCGTGTCCTCGTTGACTTTTGCAATGAGATCAGCAATTTTTTGTGCAGCTTCGTTGGAACCTTCCGCAAGTTTACGGACTTCATCAGCAACGACGGCAAAACCGCGACCTGCCTCACCGGCTCTAGCGGCTTCAATAGCGGCGTTGAGTGCTAATAAATTAGTTTGTTCGGCAATACCTGCGATTGTTGAACTGATATTTCCAATTTCAGCGCTGCGGTCAGCAAGTTTTTTGATAACTTCCGCTGAAGCTGCGGTTGATTCAGCAATGGCACTCATTTGACCGACGGCATTTTCAACCGCTGATTTACCACTGTCAGCAATTTCCTCAACGGATTTTGCCGCATGAACAGAGGCATCGGCTTTATCTTCAAAACCTTGTAAGACCTTAGCAAAAGCACGAATATTTTTAGCACTTGAAGCTACGGCATCGCCTTGTTTACTTGCATTTTCAGCAACATTGCCAATCGAAACAGCAACTTGTTGAGTTGCCAGTGCAGATTGTGAAGCATTTTCGTTAAGCTGTGAAGCGAAGGCGGAAGCATCTTTTGCATTTTGCTGAATCCGTTCAATCAATTTTCTTAAAGTCTCAATAGTGTTAGCATAAGCATTTGTCAATTCGCCAAATTCATCATTAGTTTCAGCTTTTGCCTCAACTGTAAGATTTCCGGCGGCAACTTCCTTTGAAACGTTCATTAAATAACGAACTGAATGCATAATTGAGTTTGACAAGCCAACCGCCATAAAGATTGAGAAAGCAACTACAATTACGATACTGATAATTAAAATGATTCGCGTTTGGTTATACTTTGCAGAAGCGTAAACTGTTTCCATGTGAATTGAGTCTTTACGATCATCAAGAATACGATTGAGTTTAGCTTCGATTTTGGAATAGTCATTATTGGAGTTTTCTAAAAGTTTTGTTGCCTGAGAAATTTGTCCAGCTTTAGCAAGTTGAATAAGTTGTTTTGAGTTTTTCTTGTAACTATCCCAAGTTTGGCGCATTTCGTTAAAATCACTTTCGACACTTGCACCTCTGAGTTTCGGTGCAACTGTATCAAAAGTAATATCAATTTGGTCAGCAAGTTTTTTAGTCTCTTGAGCTGCTTGAATCCTGTTAGGCAGTGTTGTTGCATTAATGACGGCAAATTCACCTTGACGATAATCTGACATTGAACGGCTGCTGTCTGCTGCTGCCATGACGCCTTGTAAATGTTCCGTCGCAATTCTTAAAGCGCCTTCATTGATACTTGATAAACTTAAAGCACTGTAAATTCCGCTGCCGATGAACGCTGCAATTAAAATGGCAAAGACTAAAAATAACTTCTGTCGTATTGAAAATTGTCTCACTAATATTCACACTCCTCTAAACGTTACAAATTTTAAAAATCGTACGTCTTGATATAAAAAATATTTCTACATTCTTAAAAATTTTACCTGCCTTGACGAAAAATAAACTTAATCCTTATTTACCGGCAGAAACTTAACAATTAAAAAGACAGGAAATCCCTGCCTTAATAAAATTCCCTTTAGCGTTCTTGCTTATAATTATTCCGCAATTAAATTTTCGGAATCAACGATTTTGTTTATAAACATAAAAGTCAACTGACGAAGTGCAACATTTGCCTCAACGAGTTTAACTCTGACTTCCTCGCCAATTTTAAAACTCTTTCCGGTACGTCTGCCAATTAATGAATATTTGTCTTCAATATAAATGTAATCATCGTCAACGAGACTTACCAGGCGAACAAGACCATCAACTCCATTGTCTAACTCAACGAAGAAACCGAATTTTGTAACACTGACAATTACGCCGTCAAAATATTTTCCAATGAATTTTGACATATACTCAACTGCTTTTAAATCCGTTGTTTCGCGTTCAATATCAATCGCGAGGCGTTCTTTAGTTGAAGACTGTTTTGCAATGTGCGCTAATGTCTCTTTGAGTTTCATTTTGCGACGTTTTTTTGATTTCTTGCTGACAGTACTATTTGACTCAAAAATATTACGTAAAAGGCGATGAACAATCAAATCAGGATAGCGTCGAATCGGCGAGGTAAAATGTGTGTAAAATTCTGCAGCTAATCCAAAATGTTCACCTTGTTCCGCTGTATATCGCGCTTGCTGCATTGAACGCAATGCAACGGTACTGATAATTTTTTCACTGCGAGTACCTTTAACTTTTTCCAGCATTTGTTGAATATCAGCAGGTTTGATTGATCCGTCAGATTGTTTGTTAAGGTGCAAACCGAAAGTTGCAAGCAAAGCATTAAAATTGTCTATCTTTTCAGTTTCCGGCTGCTCATGTACACGATAAATGCACGGTTGATGTAAATTATACATGTGTTTTGCGACAGTCTCATTTGCAACTAACATACATTCCTCGATGATTGATTCGGCAAGATTGCGTTCGCGTTTAATTAAATCTACAGGCTGACCGTTGTTGTCCAAAATAATTTTTATTTCGGCAATGTCAAAATCAATGGCGCCGCGATTAAATCTGATATTTTGTCGAAGTTCGCAGATTTTTTTGAGTGTTTGCAGCATAGGCGCAATATCGTTGAGTCTTTTAACATCTTTTTCGGCACCTTCAAAAAATTTATTTACAGCATCATAGGTTAATCTTTTATGAACATGAATTACCGTCGGAAAAATTTCATAATGTTTGACTTGACCTTCAGGTGCAAGAATCATTTCACAGGCCATCGCAAGGCGATCCAATCCAGCGTTAAGGCTACAGATACCATTTGACAATTCCTTAGGCAGCATTGGAACAACTCGGCCAACAGGATATATACTCGTGCCGCGTGCGAATGCTTCTTTGTCCAACTCACTGTCAGCTTTAACGTAGTAACTGACATCGGCAATATAGACGCCAAGAAAATAACTACCGTCAGGATATTGCCTTGCATAAACGCCGTCATCTAAATCTTTAGCATCTTCACCATCAATGGTAACAATTTTTAATTTTCTGCGACCTATTCGACTGGATTTTTCTTCTCTTGAAGGCCATTTTTCAATCTTTGAGGCAGCTTCCAAAACTTCCGGCGGAAAATCTTCTAATACACCATATCTTCGTAAAATTGCAGTAATGTCAATGCCAGGTTCTTTTTTGTAACCTAAAATTTCGCTAATACAGCCGACAAGTCGTCGATTGTCTTTTGGATAATCTGTAATTTCTATTACAACTTTCATTCCAGGTTTAAGGTCTTTTAGTTCCTTATAATTTTGCACTAAAATAAATTGTGGCAGTCTTATATCGTCTGCTGCGACAATGTGATAAAAATTTTCAATCCTGTAAGTGCCTACAATACTTTTATTAACGCGCTCAATTACGTGAACTATTCTGCCTTCACGTTTGTTGCGAATGAATCTTTCGTAATAATTTCTCGGCGGTATAATCTCAACTTTTACTTTATCGCCATGCAGAGCACCTGCCATTTTTCCAGCGTGAACGAAAATATCAGTATCTTCTTTTGAATTAACAATTTCTGGCGTAACAAAACCGAAACCGCGTGTGTTGACTGACAAGCGACCAATTATGTAGTTGCTGTCATTTTTTTTAAATTTATCTTTCGCCATATCTCTCTCCAATCTATTTTCAAAACTATTTATAAATATATTTTATATTCTGCAAAGAAAAAAATCAAATAAAAAAATTCTATCGTTACTGAATTTTAAAATTTATAATGAATTTTTGAAGTTACTTAATCTAAATGTAGACATATAATCTTTTTTATGTTAAAATTATTTAAAATGAAGGAAGGAGAGCGGCTGTTTTATTTTTTTAATTAGACAGTCCAAGTAATTTTATGGGTGCAAAATTAAAAAATTGTCAAGTTTGTGGAAGAGTGTTTATGTCAACAGGCGGTAAAGTTTGTCCGGCTTGTCTTGACAAACAGGCTGATGACGAAATGAAAGTAATTGAATATGTTCGAGATCATCCGAAATGTAAAGTATATGAAATCCTTGAAGCTACACAAGTTGCTGAACCTATTGTACGCCGTTTAATCGAAGAAGGACGTTTCATTCAAGAAGGAATAAATTATAGCTATCCTTGTAAGAAATGCGGCGCATTAATAATGAAAGGCAAATTCTGTGAAAAATGTATGACTGAAATGCAGGAAGAATTGCAAGGAGTTCATGCAAAAATAGCAGAACAAAAGGAAGCTGACAGAGGTCACGGAATGTATTCAAGAGACTTGAAAAAGGTTTCTTCCGTTGACAAACTTCGCAATGCTAACAAATAAGTTCATTCTAAACAAGTTTAAGGTATTTGTATATGGATACAGCAGAAATAACAAGAAAATCAGAGAAATTAAGAGAAAACAATAAAAAGCGGCAATTAAAACGCCTGCTTTTTTTTTCGATAAATTTATTAAGACAGAAAGGATAGCTGTTTGTATAATGCGGCACGGAATGCAGCAATTTATAACGGGTGGTGAAAAAAGATGATTATCAACAATAACATCAACTCTTTTTCAAATCTCTATACTTCAAATGCCGTTGTTGCAACGAAACAATCTAACAACGCAAGTCGTATTCAGAAGACTACAAGAAGTTTTCAAGATGAAATGAACATTTCTAAAGAGGCTCAGGCTTTTAACGAAATGTTGAGAAAGCTTCATAATGACAGTGGAATCCGTCAAGACAAAGTTGAAGAATACAGCCGCAAAATTGCAGACGGCAACTATAATGTAGAATCTGAAAATATCGCGGCTAGTATTTTGTTAAGTCGTTTTTGATTGAGGTATAGCATGGATATTTCAATGTGGCAAAATTTAATTGACATTCTTGGGAAAATTAATTTAGCTTATGATAATGCAATATCTTTAGGTCAGCGTAAACATGAGGCATTAGTTACAATTAACATGGAAAATCTCGCCAAAATTCTGGACGAAGAACAACTTTTGACTTCAAAAATTCAAAAACTTGAGCGACAACGTGGAGAAATTTTAAAAAACATGTCAAAATCGGAACCTTCAATCAAAATCGAAACTAAAATGCAGGAACTTTTTAAATTAGCGCCATCGCGAATGATTGAAGATAGGTTGAAGTCTTTGCATAAGAGTTTGACTAATAAAGTTAATCAAACAATCGAACTCAGAAATAACAACCAAATTCTTGCTCAAGGTGCTTTGAATGCAGTTAAAACTCAACTTAACAAAATTGGCGGCGCAAGAGTTGAACCAACTTACGGAAATAGCGGCAAAGATGTTGTAACTCATCAAAAAAAATTCGATTTTAAAGCATGATTGATTTTTTAGATTAAAAGTGCAGAGGTGAAGTATGGATAAATTGATAAAAATTCTCAGAGAGCAAATGATCCTCTGTAGTCGATTAATTGAAATTTTTAATGGACTTAACAACGCACTTAAAGATAATGCAACAGGAATTGGAGTTACTCCGTCAGTGCAAGCTGTTGAACCTTTATTGAAGGATTTATCTAAAAGCGAAATTAAAATACAAGAATTTCTTAAAGAAAAAAAGGTTAGCGACCTTAAAACTTTTATTGATATGCAGCCCGAAGGCGTTGAGCGTAGCGTTTCAACAAGATTAATTTCACAAGTCAGCAATTTGCAAAACCAACTTAGACGCAAAACTGTAAATGCTGCCGGTTTACTTGTGAGCAGCAAGGCTTTTATAGATTTCAATTTAAATGTAATATCTCAAACGAAAGCAAGCACAACTTACGGACCGCCAGGCTCTGAAATTGAACATCAACGCAAAATTCGCATGTTTGACGCGAGCGTTTAATTAATGTGTATTGACTCATTTATAATTAAAATTCTAGATCGTCAGTGACGCATTAATAATTAATCAAAAGGAAGTGATAATATGAGATCTACGTTTAATGGTCTCAATACAATGGTTCGTGGTATTTTGGCAAATCAGTTGTCATTGGATACCGTCGGACATAATATAACAAACGCAAGCACGGCAGGATATTCGCGTCAAAGTGTAAATCTTGCAGCAACAATGCCTCAAATGCAGGGCTCAATTTACGGCGATGTGGCGGTTGGTACCGGCGTTGATACCATGTCAATAGAGCGTGCTAGAAATATTTACGCCGACAAACAATTTAGGGCTGAAACTTCAACTGAAAAATATTATGAGACTATGCAGCTCAATTACGATAAGATTGAAGCAATTTTTAACGACAGCGACGGCAACGGAATCCAAAATGCAGTTCAAAACTTTTGGAAATCCTGGATTGATTTGGAAGCCAACGCAAGTACTTCTTCAAATCGTGTTACAACTATTGAGCAGGGAAAAATTTTATCTGATACAATTCAAACGGCAACAAAGCAACTTCAAAGCCAAATTGAAGCTGCCTACGAAGACCTTGCAGTAAGAGTTGACAAATTAAATGATATTACTTCTCAGATTGTTCATCTCAATAAACAGATTATCGTTCAAGAGACAACCGGCGCTACGGCAAACGATTTACGTGACCAGCGTGATTTACTTTGTGATGAGCTTTCCGAATATGTTGATATTACTGTCTCTGAAAATTCAATCGGCTCATATTCCATAGTTAGCAATGGCGTTACACTTGTTAATAACGTTGATAAACTTGACCTTAATTATTCGCGAGGAAAATCAAATACTCAATACGGCGTTATGGAATATACAATCACTGTAGATAGAACCGGTATTGTATTTACTCCTTCAAATGGCATTCTGAAAGCAGATTTAGATACTATCGAAGAAAATAAGGATTATATCGACGGTCTTGCAAATATGGCTGCATTTTTGATGGATACGATGAACAGGCAGCACAGAGCTGGTTATGGCATGAAAGATGAACACGGATTAAATTTCTTTGGAAATCTCGGAATTAAATATACATATGTTAATGATGATTTTGGCGGTTATCTTGAAATGAAAACCATGACGACCGTTACGACTGAAATTTCCAGTGCCTTAACGAATACGAGTTCAAATCAAACTATAACTCAAACATATGTCACAACTTGTGATCTTTATGGAAATCCTACAAATGATCCTGAACTCTATCAGATAAGAGGCGTACAAATTATAGAGGCTCTTGAAGTTAATGGTATTTATTTTGATACGGACGGAGATAGCAAAGTTGCCGCGAGGTTGTATGGTGATGAATCTGATTCTGTTCTAGGTGATACTGCCGGATTTAGGAATGCCATTTTGATTGGTAATCTTTTCAATATGACGCAGGAATACGTTGAGGAAAACAGTTATTTGACAGATGTGAATGGCAATAAAGTTTACCTTTTAAAAACCGACGAATATGGAAATTATTTTGACATAAAAACTTACACTACAAATTTTGCAGGCGCAACTTACACTACTTATTCTGCAACTAGAGCAATAGGCAGCGTCTCATTTAACAATTATTACATTTCTCTTATGTCTCGTCTCGGCATTAATGCTGAAGCTGTAGATATAAAAATGGAAACTCAACAGGACGTTATGACTCAGCTTAACAATTGGCGATCATCAGAAATGGGTGTTGACTGGAACGAAGAATTGACAAATATGATTAAATTCCAAAAAGGCTTTGGAGCTTGTGCAAGAATGTTGTCAGCTATGGACGAAATTCTGGATCGTCTCGTCAACAACACCGGTGTCGTCGGCAGGTAAAATTAATTAGTAGTTTAATTATACATTGAATAGAGGTGGATATAATGGGAATAAGAATGAGCAGCAATCAGTTTATGTATAATTATCAGGTCTCACTTAACAAAGCCTATCAAAACCATGCAAAACTCTTTGAACAGGCTGATGGCGCTAGTATTCATCGTCCTTCAGATAATGCCGTTGATTATTCTAAACTTCTTCGCTATAACAATAGTTCGATTGAAAACGATCAATACCAGCGAAATGTTAAAAATGCACTTTCCTGGATGAATACTTCGGATGCCGCACTTGTTCATATTACTGATATTATGAAAACTTTTGTTACAAAGTCTGTTGACGCTTCAAACGACAGCAATAATGACGCTGATTTTGCCGCGATAGCAAAGGAAATGTTGGCAGAAATTCAACAAGTTGTGGCCGCTAGTAACGATCAGGAAGGCGATCGCTTCATCTTTTCCGGTCAAAAAGATTTAGTTAAGCCTTTCAGCATGTCAGAAACTTTAGTCAATCGTGGACTTGCTAAGACTTTAGACAGTGCTCAAACGCTCTTTTTTAAAGATTTGGTTAAAGATGAGCAAACAGAATTGACACAATTTTTAACTTTACAAGATAAAGATCAAAATTATTATTACTTAGATATAGAAAATGGCAGTATTTATTCAAAAGATTTTGTTGACAGTGGTTATAAAGATGCTTTGGCAACCGGCGGAATAGAAGCAATTAAAACTAACGAAGATGTAGTGGCATTGCGTGCCGGATACGTTACAAGCGGTGTTTATAATTTTGAAAATAAATCAACTTATCTTCCAAGAACCAATACTTATACTTCAGCCGGATCAAGTCCAACTTATAGTTCCGCTACGGCTTTTAAAATTAGCGATCACTTTGACAATCGCGGTGTCCTTATTACTGAAGATGAAAATGGAAATGCTGTTCAAACCTACGTTACGGTTACATTTGTAGATTCGGAAGGAAATTTAACCTATACAACTTTAGGTTTTACAACGGTTAGCCAGCAAATTGTCAATTATTACGGTGATGATAAAGGAATTTCGATGATTAAACTCAACGGTGCTGCCGATCCGGTTTCTGATACGGTAAATGTCACCGGCGCTGATTTATATGGTCGAGATATATTTGACAATGCTCTATCCGGCAACAGCGTTTCAGGTTGTGCGATGCTCAACAATATGTTGACAGTTTACGCAAAAACAAATGCCGGTGATCGCCATTGGATGTCTTCAGATGGTATAACGCTCGCAAAAGTTACAGATAATACACTTAATATTGCAGAAACAAAACTTGGCGCACGTGGTCAGCTTTACAACGATGTTTTGACTATGTTAGAAAAGCAGGAGACAAATATCACTGAAGATATTACAAATGTCAGCAGTACAGATGTTGCTAAACTCGCCGTTCAACTTATGGAAATGTCAACACTTTATAATATGTCGCTTTCAATGGGTGGCAGAATTTTACCTCAATCATTGGCAGATTATTTGTAAAATATATAGTTAAAATTTAATTAATTGTGGCAGTTGATGACGCCGGTGATACTCTTATCGCCGACGTTTTTGCCGTTTTTGCAATGAATTAATTATTTATTTGCATGAGGAAACTTTTTAACTAATTTAAAAAAATTTTAATTTATTTTATCTTGATTTAAATTTTGGTTAGCATTATAATATAAACATATTATTAGAGATTATGAGGAGGAATTTATATGATGTTAAGATTAAATATTCGTCACGCTTTGCCACAAACTGATCTACGTATTCGTGATAGCCGTGTCGATGACAGTCATATGGTTCCTGCCGAAATTCATACGAATAATCAACAGGCAAAATCTAACAAAGGAGTAACACAAGCCAGAATTGATATTGACAGTTATCCAAGTCGCAAATCGTACGGATATAAAAAAATGGACGATTTTACACGCGAAAACGGACAAAAAGGCATTTCAGACGTACAATCCGCTGTTTCCAGACATGCACAAGCTACTTGGGATGTAATTGACAATGGAGCTAAACGCGGCAATTATATGCAGCAAAGAGCAGAAAATCAACTGTTTTCAGAGGCACACACTCATCGTTATCTTGAAGCACAATTTATACCTAATCCTCGTGTAACCTTAGCGGAACGTTCTGAAGTTGTCGGCGAATCAGATGAAGGTGATGTCACGGCAGAAATTGACGCTAAATCATACGCAAGCATTCAAATAACTACCGGCAATGCTGAAACTTACCTTAAAGACAAAGGTTTTATTCATCGTTGGGTTACTGAAGACAAATACGATATTTACGCTTAATATAGTTGTTGGATTTTTAATATTTAAAATTTCATAATTGGAGGAATAACATTGATTAGAACTTTTAACACACTCAGATTCGGAAAGATTGATGTTGACGAAAAAAAAATAGTCCACTTTAAAGAAGGTATACCGGCTTTTGAAAATGAACACGAATTTTTGATTATTCCTTATGATGAAGAAAGTCCTTACTATTTTATGCAATCATTAAAAACTCCGGAACTTGCATTTTTAATTACAACACCGTTTATCTTTTTTCCGGAATATGTAATCGAAATTGACGATGAAACACTTGACGAACTCAAGATCAAAAACCAAGAAGATGTTATGTTGTATTCATTGATAACAATTCCTAATGGCAGCGTAAGATATATGACAGCTAATCTTTTAGCACCGGTTGTGATAAATACTGAAAATATGCAGGCAAAACAAATTGTTATGGAGAAAACTAGATATACTACTAAACATAGGCTCTTTCCTGATAAGGTGGTGTAATTAATTATGCTGGTACTTACAAGAAAACCTAAACAACAGATTATGATAGGCGATAATATCATTATAAATATTGTCGAAGTTCAAGGCGAAAATGTTCGTATAGCGATTGATGCTCCAAGGGAGATTAAAATTTATCGTGGTGAAATTTACCGTGCTATCCAGGAAGAAAATCAGAAGGCAGCAGCTCAACTCGGAAATATTGACTTAAGCAAAGCGATGCCTCTGAAATAAAAATTTAACCATGACAGCAAGAGGTGGTTTACGATATGAGCAATATGGAAAGATAAACGGTAGACCGCAAGTAATGGATGTCAGGTAAAAAACAAGGAGTGTGATCAAGATGGTTGGAAAACTGCAAGACATCGTAACCGCCGCTGTCGTGATCGGAGCGGCAGAACAGAAGATTGGAAGCCCAAAAAGTTCTAAGAACTCGGCACAGCCCGAAATTGTCAACAAGGCTCCAAATACTAAGGTTATCATTGAGACCAGAGACCTTAAAGTTGAAAAGACTAATGAAATCGAAAATCTCTTTGAAAAAGATGAAGAACGTCAACCGGCGGTCGAGGAAGACGATTTTCATCTAGAACCTGGAACTTTGGACGAAGAAACTGTTTCCTTAATGACAGATCAGCTTAACGAGTTAATGGACAAAATTAATTGCAATCTCGAATTTAAGTACAACAAAGAAGTCAACTTAATGACTATTAAAATGATCGACAAAAAAACTCAGGAAGTTATTAAAGAGGTACCGCCAGAAGAAATGATTGAAAATATGGTCAAGGCTAAGGATTGGCTTGGTGCTTTCATTGATCAAAATATTTAAAGTTTAAAATTTATGGAGTATGAATGATTTATCATTCTTAAACTCAAGGAGGGATATTTAATCATGGGTGTAAATGGTATTTATGGACTCTCAGGCTCAGGCATTGACGTAGAATCTATGGTCAAGGTCGGCATGATGAGCAGACAAAGTGAATATAACAAATTGCAGCAACAATACACTAAAGATGAATGGCAGAAAGAAGCTTATACTCAAATCTATGGCAACATTCAAACTTTTAATAATTCGACACTGACTCAATATAAATTACAGTCCACAATGAATGCAAAGAACGCAAGCACTACCAGCAGTGCAGTTACTGTCAGTGCAAATGGCGCAGCGCCGGTTTTAAATCACAAGATTCAAGTTAATTCTCTCAGTTCTACGGCATATCTCATTTCAACCAATTCATTAAAGCGTTACAATTCGGAAGAAAACACTACAAATGGACTTGACAGCAGTATCAATCTTGCTGATGTTCTTTTTCAAGGATTGCAGAAAAATACAGGCAGCGGAACTACAAAAGCTATGGTTCATGAAATTGACGGTGATGATGATTCTGGAACTTTGTATGATTTGACGGCTACAGCTTTTTCGCTTCAAGTAAGTGACGGTACTATGAATGCTGCCGGAACCGATTATAAGTATTCGACAATCAAATATACTTATGGTGATTTGCTGGACGGCAGAACTTTTAACGATTTAGTATCTGACATTAATTCACTCAATATAGGTGTTCGTGCCAATTACGATTCTACCAATGATACTTTGAGTTTCTACAACAAAGAAGGCGGCTCCGATAACGGTGTTTATTTTAGAATACCGACTAAAACCGAAACAGATGACGACGGTGAAACAATCACAACAATTACTACGGCCGGTGAAAGAGCTAAGAACTTCTTGCAAGGATTACATTTGTATCAATCGCTTGACGGTGAATTGAAAGGCTTCGACGGAGCAGATAAAACTTCTACAAACTATTTCGGTTACGAAAGCACTTATGCAACAGCGTCAATCTCCGCGAGCAAGGCTTTAACTTATGCAGACGGAACAAGTGATGGAAGTGTTGCCTTTACCAATATGGAAATTGGCGATATACTTTTCCGCGATATTGAAAAATATACTACGGAAGTAGAAACCGGTGAAGTTGATGAAAATGGCGAACCTTATATTGATACGGTTGAAAGGATCAGATATAACGATTTGTCTTCACCAACAACTGACAGCGAAGATGAAAGTACAGCAATTACTTATCAGTATGACCAAGAATATTCAGCAGATGATGTAGCATTGAGCTTTTCCATTGGTGAGGAAGAATTTAATTATACTTATGGTCAACTGCTTGCGTTTTCAAATAATGAGGGTTATGGCTCCGGTTTTACAGTACAAAATCTTATTGACGACATTAACAATACTTATGGAATTAATATTGCAAGCGTTGACGAAAATGGCATTTTGAGTTTTACTGCTGACGAGGCAGGTGCTGATAATTCATTCTCAATTACGACTAATAATGATCTTACAACCAGATTTTTCAACTCTTTGGGATTTACCGACGCAATTACAGGCAACAGTGTCACCTTTACAGAAGGTAATGCACAAGCTGTAAACGGTACAGATGAATCGTCATCTACTCAGTTTGGAACAGCAGGCACAAGTGGTTCCGTAACGATTGACGGTGTTGAATATAATAACATAACCGATAATAAAATTACGGCTGCCGGTGTAACTTATACTTTGCTTGAGACAACTGATGAGGCTGTAACTGTTAATGTTACTCAAGATACAGAAAGCATTATTGACAAGGTTAAATCTTTTATTGAAGATTATAATAAGCTGCTTTCCGGTCTTTACGAAAAATATGATGAGAAGCAATACAGCGATTATAAGCCTTTGACCGAGTCACAAAAAGAGCAAATGACCGAAGAACAAATTGA